>NZ_JCAWFG010000102.1:0-16689 GCF_059740505.1 Camelimonas sp. FR25
TAGGCGCCGCATTTACTGACGAGAAGCCATGGTTCTGGCGGTTTCGCGCGTGAATATTTTCGGCGCTTCACAGATCGGCTTGTCATTTCCCATACGGAAACAGCCGTTGCTCGCCAGCGCGCCCGTGTGCGAGGCAGTCACAAAAAAAGGCCCGGACGGCGCCGCCCGGACCTGAACACGGTGAAGAAGCGCGCCCTCAGGCCGCGTCGCGGATCAGCATGCGGTCGGCCTGCTGCATGATGAAATTGGCGGTCAGCTCCGGGTCCTCCATCGGCACGAAATGGCTGCGGCCAGGCACATAGAGCGTCTCAAGCTGCGGGATCAGCCGCTTGAAATTGATCTCGTCGATCTCGGCCAGGGTGCTGCGGACCTCGGCGCGCATCAGCGCTGCAGGCACGCTGAGCTTCGGCGCCATCTGCCACACCCGCAGGATGTCGATGCAATTGAAGGTGGCGGCCTCCCACTCCGGCGCGCAGGCCAGCGAAACGCTGCCATCGGCGTGGGTGATCAGGCCGCCATCGAGGTAATCATCGAGGATGCCGTCCTTCCACCAGGCGAACATGCCGCGTCCGTCGTATTTGGCGCGGATCTCGGCGCGGGAGGGCCAGTCGCGGCGCCGTTTGCGCGCCACGGCGGCCATGTCATTGTCGCCGGCCGTGCCCGCCTGCTTTGCGGCGAGCAGCGCCTCAGCCTTCTCCAGCGAGATCACCGCCGGGTCGATCAGCACCACGCCGCGCACAAATTGGGTCTGCGCGGCCGCATACATCAATGTGACGGCGCCGCCCATGGAATGGCCGACCAGCAGGGCCGGCTCGTTCACATGCGCCAAAAGGCCGTGCAGGTCGCGCTCATAGCCGGACCAGTCGTGCTGCTGGGCCGGATCCGCCAGCATGGTGCTGAAGCCGTGGCCGCGCGCGTCGCTCATCAGGATGCGGAACCGGTGCTTCAGCAATTCGCCGACCTGGCGATAGTTCTGGGCGTTCATGCCGGTGGCGTGGGCCAGGTGCAGCAGCGGCGCCCGGTCGCCTGCCTCGTTCCAGCGCAGATAAGACATGTCGCCGTCAGCGAGGCGGACAGATAAGCGTTCCATTCCCAATCCATTGTCTGATGCACGCGCCGGTCAGCCCTTGGCCGCCGCATGCCTGAGTGCCTGCTGGTGAGCGGTGTGATCGTCCAGCCGGTGAGGGCTGCGCGGGCCACGCTGCATTGTTTACGCGATGGCGTGACGGGTGGCCGACCTGGTCGCGCGCCTCGCCATCGGTTGCCTCAATTGTATTGCGGCGTGACTATTCAACCATCGGGCCGTCCTGTCACCCGCAATCAGCGCATGGGGGCATGGCGCGCTGGTCGCCTTGCGCGCTCTAGCGGCTTGTAGGCGTGTCGTCAGCCTTGGGCGTCTCTGGTCCCGCGGGCTTGCCAGGCGCCACAGGCGCAGCCGGCTCGGGTGGCGGCGCGCATTCGGTATCGACGCCATCGCGCGTCAGCCGCGCCTTGCCCTGATGGGTCCAGAACTGCACCTTGCCGCCGACATAGCGCACGCCTGAGGCGGCGATGTCGGCTTTCAGCTCATAGCGGTCGTCGCCGATCATCAGCATGGCGAGGCTGGAATCGGGGAAGCGCGCGATAATGCGCGTGCCGTCGTCGCAGACATAGACAATGGCCGGCGGCGGCTCTGGCGGACGCTCAGGCTGGGTGGCGCGCGGCGCATCGCCTGGCGTAGCGCTGGACGGCGCAGCCGCCTCAGCCGGGGCCAATGCCGCACACGCCAGAAGCAGCGCGCCGGCAGATGCCAGCGTCCGCAGGCGCGATGGCAAACGTAATGGCATGACGGGCAGGCGGAGGACGTCGCCGCGCCTCGCGTGCGATGGAGGCTCAAGGTGTGTTGGGGCCGGCTGCATGATCCGCCTTTTCGTGTCGTCAGCCGCATGCCGCCAGGGTCATGGCGCAGCTGGTGGACGCCGCAAGCCTTGCGAGGGCCGCAGCTTCATCTGCGCCAGCGTCGCCGCTATCGCCAGGCAGGGCAAGCGCCAGCGCGGCGATTTCCGGCCTGTAACATTTGGATTGCGGCGCATATGCGGGCCGCCGTCCGGGTTTGCCCCGCTCCTCAGACGCTCACCGCTTCGGCGCTTGACTCCGCCGCCCGGTTGCGGGGACAACCGGCGGGCTATCAGGGCGTTGCGCCACAGCTGTCGCCAGCCCTGATTCCCGCTTGATTGTCAGTGCGGCGTTCCGCTCCGGAGGCCGCGACAAAGATGAGAGATTGAGACGACATGGCCACTGAGACGGGCGACTACGCGCAGCTCGAATCCATCATCGAAAACGCGTTTGAGCAGCGCGCCGACGTGGGCTTTTCGACGACGGGCGAGATCCGCGACGCCGTGGAGACGGCGCTGAACCTGCTCGACAGCGGCAAGGCCCGCGTCGCCGAAAAGGGCGCCGACGGCGCGTGGGTGGTCAACCAGTGGCTGAAGAAGGCGGTGCTGCTGTCGTTCCGCCTCAACGACATGGCGCCGATCAGCGGCGCGCCGGGCGGCGCGACCTGGTGGGACAAGGTGCCGTCGAAGT
Source organism: Camelimonas sp. FR25 (assembly GCF_059740505.1). Classification (NCBI taxonomy): domain Bacteria; kingdom Pseudomonadati; phylum Pseudomonadota; class Alphaproteobacteria; order Hyphomicrobiales; family Chelatococcaceae; genus Camelimonas; species Camelimonas sp. FR25. The sequence goes on from NZ_JCAWFG010000102.1 coordinate 2,566, forward strand.
TTGACGGCTGGGACGAGAGCCAGTTCCGCAGCGCCGGCTTCCGCGCCGTGCCAGGCGCCATCGCCCGCCGCAGCGCCTTCATCGCGCCGGGCGTGGTGCTGATGCCGTCCTTCGTCAATCTCGGCGCCTATGTCGATGAAGGCACGATGGTCGACACCTGGACCACGGTCGGCTCCTGCGCCCAGATCGGCAAGAACGTGCACCTGTCCGGCGGCGTCGGCATCGGCGGCGTGCTGGAGCCGCTGCAGGCTGGCCCGGTGATCATCGAGGACAATTGCTTCATCGGCGCCCGTTCGGAAGTGGCCGAAGGCGTCATCGTTTGCGAAGGCGCCGTGCTGTCCATGGGCGTCTATCTCGGCGCCTCGACCAAGATCATCGACCGCGCAACGGGCGAGGTGCATGTCGGTCGCGTGCCGCCCTATTCGGTGGTGGTGGCTGGCAGCCTGCCGGGCAAGCCGCTGCCCGACGGAACGCCGGGCCCGTCGCTGTATTGCGCCGTCATCGTCAAGAAGGTCGACGCCCAGACCCGCTCGAAGACCTCGATCAACGAGCTGCTGCGCGACTGAGGCTTCGCGCTGCTGAACGCGCTGCGCCCCTGAGGCGCGCAACGCCAACCTCATGCTATGACGGGGCGGGATCACTGATCCCGCCCTTGTTGATTCCACCTGCTGCAGCGGAGCCCGCCATGACCGACACTTCCAGCGCCAGCCCCCATGCGGATGTCGGTCGCCAGGCGGTCGAGCTGACCCGGGCGCTGGTGCGCTGCGCCTCGGTGACGCCGGAAGAGGGCGGGGCGCTGTCGTTTCTGGAGGGGGCGCTGGGCGCCGCCGGTTTCGACGTCGAACGCCTGACCTTCAGCGAGGAGGGCACGCCCGACGTGGAGAACCTCTACGCCCGCTACGGCGCGCGCGCGCCGGTGCTGCTGTTCGCCGGCCACACCGACGTGGTGCCGCCGGGCGATGAGGCGGCCTGGCGCCATGGGCCGTTCGACGCGGTGACCGAGGATGGCGTGCTCTATGGTCGCGGCGTCGTCGACATGAAGGGCGGCGTCGGCGCCTTTACGGCGGCGGCGATCGATTTCATCCGGCAGAATCCGGAGTTTGACGGCTCCATCGCCTTTCTGATCACCGGCGATGAGGAGGGCCCGGCCATCAATGGCTCAGTCAAGCTGCTGCAATGGGCCCAGGAGCAGGGCGAGCGCTTCGACCATTGCATCCTCGGCGAGCCGACCAATCCCAACCGCCTGGGCGAGATGATCAAGGTCGGCCGGCGCGGCTCGCTGACCGGGCGTCTGACGGTGCATGGCGTGCAGGGCCATGTCGCTTATCCGCAGCGGGCGCAGAACCCAATCCCGGCCATGCTGCGCTATCTGCAGGCGCTGATCGCCACGCCGCTCGATGCAGGCAATGAGCGCTTCGACGCCTCCAATCTGGAGGTGATCTCGGTCGATGTCGGCAATGGCGCGACCAATGTCATTCCCGCCGACGCCCATGCGGTGTTCAACATCCGCTTCAACGACATCTGGAGCCTCGACAGCCTGAAGGCGGAGGTGCAGCGTCGCCTCGACAGCGTCGGCGGCGATGGGCCGCGTTACAGCCTGCGCTTTGATCCGAGCAATTCCGTATCGTTCCTGACCCAGCCCGGCCCCTTCGTCGACCTGATGTGCGACGCCATCGCCGCCGAGACCGGCCTGCGTCCCGAACTGTCGACCAGCGGCGGCACCTCGGACGCGCGCTTCATCAAGGATTACTGCCCGGTGATCGAATTTGGCCTCGTCGGCGACACCATGCACAAGGTGGATGAGCGCACGCCGGTCGCCGAGCTGGAAGCCCTTGGCCGCATCTACCGCCGCATGATCGCCAGCTATTTCGCCCATATCGGTGAGCGGGAGCGCTAAACAGCCTCAGCGCCAGTCGCCACTAGCCCGTCGCCCGCCACACCCCCCACCGTCATGCCCGTGCTCGTCACGGGCATCCACGTCTTCCCTCCGCCAGGCAAGACGGCGACCCGTCGCCACACCGCCGCCCCATCCGCTCTCAGGGCGCGGCCAGCACCTCGTCCGGATAGTCGACGCTGACGAAATACAGCCCATGCGCCGGGGCCATGGGGCCGCAGCGGGTGCGGTCGCGGGCGTCGAGCGCCGCGCGCAGGTCGCCCACCTGCCAGCGGCCACAGCCGACCTGCTCCAGCGAGCCAGCCATGGAGCGCACCTGATGGTGCAGGAAGGAGCGGGCCGAGGCGTGGATGCGGATCTCGTCGCCGACACTCTCCACATCCAGCCGGTCGAGGGTGCGGATCGGGCTGGCGGCCTGGCATTCGGCGGCGCGGAAGGTGCTGAAGTCGTGGTTGCCCAGGATGGTCTGCGCCGCCGCGTGCATGGCGTCGGCGTCGAGCTTGCGCCCGACATGCCAGACCTTGCCCCGATCCAGCGCTGGCGGCGCCCGCCGGTTGAGGATGCGGTAGACGTAATGGCGCCTGAGGGCGCTGTGCCGGGCTTCAAATGCGGGCACGGCGGCGTGGGCCGAGATTACGGCGATACGCTCGCCCCATAATTTGAGATGGGCGTTGATGGCGTCGCGCACCGTGTCGGAGCGCCACTCCTTGCTGAGATCCACATGGGCGACCTGGCCGAGCGCATGTACGCCGGCGTCGGTGCGGCCAGAGCATTGCACGCGCGGATGCTCGCCGGTGAATTTGATGATGGCTTCCTCAATCGCCTGCTGCACCGAGCGGCCATTGTCCTGCCATTGCCAGCCGACATAGGCGTCGCCGTCATACTCGATCACCAGGCGATAGCGGGGCACGGGCGTCTCCAGCCGGATGTCAGAGGGTCGGGGCTCAGAACCGCGCGCCAGGCGCCAGCCGCGCCCCGCGCATGAATTCGTCCGCCGTCACCGCGCCCTTGCCGGCGCGCTGCACCTGCAACAGCCGCACGGCGCCTGCGCCACAGGCGACCACGAGGCCGCCAGCCAGCAGCTCGCCTGGCGCGCCCGCGCTCTCCGCCGCTTCCTCCACCTGCGCTCGCAACACCTTGACGCGCTCCGGCTTGCCCTTGCCGAGATCGGCCTCGAAGAAGGCGCCGGGGAACGGCGACAGCCCGCGAATATGGTTGTGCACCGCCTGGGCGTCCATGCTCCAGTCGATGCGGCCATCGGCGTTGCTGATCTTGTGGGCGTAAGTCACGCCGTCTTCCGGCTGCGGCGTGAAGCCGAGCGAGCCGCGCTCCAGCGCCGCCAAAGCGCGGGCGGCGAGGTCGGCGCCGAGCCCGCTGAGCGCGTCGTGCAGTTCACCGGCGGTCATGGCCGGGGTGATGGCGAGGCGCTCGCACATGGCGACCGGGCCGGTGTCCAGCCCTTCCTCCATCTGCATGACGCAGACGCCGCTTTCGGCGTCGCCGGCCATGATGGCGCGCTGGATCGGCGCGGCGCCGCGCCAGCGCGGCAGCAGCGAGGCGTGCAGATTGATGCAACCAAAACGCGGCATGGCCAGGATGTCGGGCGGCAGGATCATGCCATAGGCGACCACCACGGCGACGTCGGCGTCGAGCGCGCGGAACGTCTCCGCCGCTTCCGGCGTGCGCAAGCTTGCTGGCGTCAGCACCGGAATGCCAAAGCCCTCAGCCATCTCATGCACCGGGCTCTTGCGCTCGTTCATGCCGCGACCGGCGGGCTTGGGCGCGCGGGTATAGACGGCGACGACCTCATGGCCGTGGCCGACGATTTCAGCGAGCGTCGGCGCCGAGAAATCCGGCGTCCCCATGAAAATCACGCGCAAAGCTTTGTCCCCAGGTCCAGCGTCTGTAGCGGCGGCGGGCTATGGCTGCATCATCGCCCCCCATGCGCCGCCGATATGCCGCCGATGCACCGAATGCTCATGCCATAGCCAGGGCGGAAATGGCAAAAAGGCCAGACCGCCGGGCGACCTGGCCGTCAAGGCAGGCGAGGTCCGCCCATCGCCAGATAAGGGCTATGGGCGGGGGTGCGTCTCAGCGGCCCTGGCGGGCCAGCTTGGCGAATTTGGCGTTGACCCGGTCGCGTTTGAGCTTCGACAGATAATCGATGAACAGCACGCCGTTGAGGTGGTCGATCTCGTGCTGCAGGCAAGTGGCGAGCAGGCCGTCGGCCTCGATCTCCTGCATCTTGTCGTGGATATCGCGATAGCGCACCCGCACCTGCGCCGGGCGCTCCACATCGGCGTGGTAGTCCGGGATCGACAGGCAGCCCTCATTGTAGATGCTGCGCTCCTCCGAGCTCCAGGTGATCTCCGGATCGAGCAGGATCATCGGATTGCCGTCGACGCCCTCCTCGCGCACCACGTCGAGCACGATCAGGCGCTTCATCACGCCAATCTGCACCGCTGCGAGGCCGATGCCAGGCGCGTCATACATGGTTTCCAGCATGTCATCCGCCAGCTGGCGGATCTCTGCGGTGGCGGCGCCCACTGGCGCGGACGCCTGGCGGAGCATGGCGTCAGGGAGAATGACGAGAGGACGGATGGTCATGGCGCCATGCAATAGGGCTTAACGATTTTGCGGTCAACTTGTACTTGATTTGTTCTTAGTTTTGATCGACCCTCCTGTGCGTAGGCGCAAGGCGGGGGGGCTATCTGGCCGCCGGGGCCGGTTTGTCCTGACTTGATGAGACTTGTCCTGGTGGTCTGGCCGTCTTGGCGTGACTGGCGATGGGGTGGCGTCCCGTCGGCGCTCCAGGTGGCGGGAACTGTGCAGCGACCATGGGCGACGACGGGACCATTTGATGAAAGACATGTGGCTCACTGTCGTCGGCCAGGACATCAGCCAGCTACAGCTCGCCTGGGCGGTGGCGATCGTGGCGCTGTCGCTGTTGGGGCTGAGCCTGCTGCGCGGCGCCCGCCGGCGCAGGCTGGCTGGCGCAGGCTGGGAGGCGGAGGAGGTTCTGGCCATGCTCGAGGCTCAGGGCCGCGCCATGGAGGCCAGGCTGGCGCAGCTCACCCAGGCCCAGGCGGAGATGCACGGCGGGCTGCACGCCAGCATGCAGGGGCTTGGCGCGCGCCAGGCCGAGGTGCAGCGCAGCGTCGCCGAGCACGTCGACCTGCTGCAACACCGGCTGGGGCGAGGCCTCGCCGACATGGCGGAGCGGACTGGCGGCAGCCTCGCTGATCTGGCCGGGCGGCTGGCGCTGATCGACGCCGCCCAGCAGAATCTCAACGCTCTGACCGGGCAGATTGTCGGCCTGCGTGAGGTGCTGGCCAACAAGCAGACGCGCGGCGCCTGGGGGCAGGGACGGATGGAGGCCATCGTGCGCGATGGTTTGCCGCCGGGGTCGTTCAGCTTCCAGGCCACCCTGTCGAATGGGCGGCGGCCAGACTGTCTTGTGCATCTGCCCGGCGACCGGCCGCTGGCGATCGACGCCAAATTTCCGCTCGAGGGGTTTCAGGCGTTCAGGGCCGCCCGCAGCGACGAGGAGCGCAAGGCCGCCGCCGCGCGCCTGCGCCAGGACGTGCTGACGCATATTCGCGATATCGCCGGCAAATATCTGTTGCCGGGCGAGACCCAGGACATGGCGCTGATGTTTCTGCCGTCTGAGGCGCTCTACGCCGATCTGCTGGAGCATTTCGATGAGGTGGCGCAGATGGCGACGCGGGCGAGGGTGATCATCGTCTCGCCCTCGCTGCTGGCGCTGGCCATCCAGCTGGTGCGGGCCATGGCCCGCGACGCCCGCATCCGCGATGAGGCGCTGGCGATCCAGACCGAGGTCAGCCGCCTGCTTGACGACATCGCCAGGCTGCAGGAGCGGGCGGGCCGGCTCGACGGCCATTTTCGCCAGGCCAGGGATGATCTGGCGGCGCTCAACGTCTCGGTCGACAAGATCGCGCGGCGCGGCGGTCGCATCGAGGCGCTGGATTTTGAGGAGCGGATCGGAGCCTGAGCCGATGCGATGATTGCGTCGCTGCAAGGTGACGCAGCCCTGCAGGCAGCCATTGGCGTTGCGCTGCGGCGGCGAAGGCCGCCTTCGGTTGAGATTTCGCCCGGCGACGGCCAGGCAGGCGCCTGATGGCGCCCTGGCCGAAAGGCTCTGGTTACAGCGTGGTGCGCTGGCGGATGGCGGCGACCAGCGTGCCTTCGTCGAGATAATCGAGCTCGCCGCCCACTGGCACGCCATGGGCAAGGCGGGTGATGCGGATCGGCAGATGGCTGAGCATGTCGGTGATGAAATGCGCCGTGGTCTGGCCGTCCACCGTGGCGTTGAGGGCGATGATCACCTCGGTGATCACGCCATCGGCGCTGCGTTCGGCCAACGCCGCCAGATTGAGGTCGTCAGGCCCGATGCCATCCAGCGGCGACAGCACGCCGCCGAGCACGTGATAGCGGGCGTTCATCACCGATGCGCGCTCCAGCGCCCACAGATCCGCCACCGATTCCACCACGATCAGCACCGCCGGGTCGCGCCGACCGTCCTGGCAGATGGCGCAGGGCGAGGCGGTGTCGACATTGCCGCAGGCGTGGCAGGTGATGACCCGGTCGGCGACGACGCGGACGGCGTCGGCCAGCGGCTGCAACAGGGCCTCGCGCTTGCGAATCAGATGCAGGGCGGCGCGGCGGGCCGAGCGCGGCCCCAGCCCGGGCAGGCGCGCCAGCAGCTGGATCAGACGTTCAAGTTCGGGACCGGTCGACGAAGCCATGGTTGTGGCGCCTTACCTCTCAGGAGCGCAGGCGCGCCAACGCGGGCGGCTGGCGCGGGCCGATCGGCCACATGGTCGATGCGGCGTCTGCTTGCGAAGGCGATGGTGTCAGTCGCCCACGCTCGCCCCTTGTGCCTGCACCGGCGGAGGCAGGCAAGCGGTAGGGCGGCTGTGACAGGCGGGGCGGGTGTGCGGGGGCGGGTGTGTGCTGGGGGCAGGAACGTTTGGGGGTGTGGCGGCGGCGTCCGGTAGACGTGGATGGTCGGGTCAAGCCCGACCATGACGGCGGGGATGCGGGGTGTGGGCTTCAGGTGTGGGGCTTGGGGCAGGACTCGGGGTGTGGGGAGCTGGAAGTCTGAAAGGGGGAGTGGGGTGGGAGCTTGGGGTGGGCGATTGGGAGTGTAGTCCCGGCGCTGCACGCCCAGGTGGACCTGGTCTTGCACGCCCGCTTCCACCTGCCTGCCAAGACTCGCACGCTCTAATCCCCCTGCACGCGCGCCCTCTCCATCCCCCTCGCGACACGGCAGCCAAACTGACCCTATCCCATGCCCCCCGCCGCCGTCATGCCCGTGCTTGTCACGGGCATCCACGCCTTGCGCGCCAATGCCGCCAGCCACCCGACGACGGCTCACAGCTGATCGCGGCGCGGATCGGTGGCGGCGCGGAAGGCGCGGGGGTTGAGTTCAGCCGCCGCTTTCAGCCAGCGGTCGAGGTCGTGCATGTTCTGGCGGACATAGTCGTCAAGCCGGGCGATCCCGGCAGCGATGGCCGCCTCGCGGGCCGCGCGCCCGTCATCTGGCGCGCCCTCGGCGGCATCTTCCAGCGCCAGGCTATGGCGCAGATTGATGGCGTCCTGGCGCCATTCGCGCGCCAGCTGCGCCAGATGCACCACCTCGTGCAGGGCGGTGGCCATGTGGTGGATGGCGCGGACTGGCTGCTCCGGGCCGGTGGGCCACGCCGCAGCGATGGCGCTCGCCAGCCGCGCGTCCGCCGCCTCCATGCGATAGACCAGGGCGATGACCACCTCGCCGCTGGCGTCATATTCTTCCTGCAGCGCAAGGCTGAGGGCCATCAACTCCGCCGCGGCGGCAGTGACAGAGCGCCGGGCCGCGCGGTTAAACGGCGCCAGCAGCTGGCGCGCCAGCCGCCTCAGTCGCGCCAGGTGGCCACGGAAGGCGCTATGGCATTGGTTGATGAATGAGGCCGCCTTCACGCGTGGGCGCTGCTGATCGCGCGAAAGCGGTTCGACTCCGGAGTTTCCCTGGACCCCGGAGATCCCCTGGACGCCAGAGTTTCCCTGGACGTGTTGGCGCTCCTGGCCAGGTTTGGCCAGCCGGGACAGGGTCAGCCGGCGCATTCTGCGCCTTCCGGGCGTAGGGCGTCCCGCCAAGGCCTGGCGTCTCCATGGTGGGGGCAGGACGTCGGCCTGGCCGCCATCCGGTCGCCGACATCATGCGTGGTGATTGCGATCGGGCGTGGGTGAAGCCGGGCGCGGCTGCGCAGGCCTGTCGCCCGCCCGTAGCGCCGTGCAGGCTCACACGTGGGTCGCCTGCGCGCCTTGCTCTAGCCTTGCCGCTACCCTGGGCGCCATCACCAAACAGCGCCCCGGGGGTGCGGCCTCGCTCAGAACAGCTTCATGCCGGGGGGGATTGGCAGGCCCTTGGTCAGCTCCTGCATGCGCTCCTGCGTCAGTTTCTCACCACGGGCGCGGGCGTCGTTGACGGCGGCGATCACCAGATCCTCGACGATTTCCTTCTCGTCCGCCTGCAGCAGCGACGGGTCGATGCTGATGGCGCGCATGGCGCCCTTGGCCGTCATGCGCACGGTGACGGCGCCGCCGCCAGCCGCGCCTTCGACTTCCAGATTCTCCAGCTCGGCCTGGGCGTCCGCCAGCTTATGCTGCATGGCCTGGGCCTGCTTCATCAGCCCCATGATGTCTTTCATGTTTTCGTCCTCTGGTCAGTCAATGGTCTCAGATAGGGCTCAAGGCGCGCGGCGACCAGCCCCTGTTCCCGCAACGCGATCCGCTCAGCCTGACCTGCCCGTGTCACCGCGCCCAGCCAGGCGGCGGCGCGGGCATGCGCCCCCGATCTGATGCGATAGCGCCGTACATAAGCTGTGTCCGCTCTGGCGCAAACGCTACAGCCCCGGCGGGCGCCGCCATGGCGCGGGCTCAGTCGCCTGGGGCGTCGTCGGTATCGTCTAGCTCGGCCAGCTCCTGTCCGGCGGCGTCGTCATCGGCCTGGGCGCGGACATCGGTGACGTCGACGATCTGCGCCCCGGGGAAGCGCTCCAGCACGGCGCGGACCAGCGGGTGGCTGGCGGCGTCGTCGTGGCGCTCGCGTTTCATGGCGGCGCGCTTCTGCTGGATGGTGTCGTCGCCGGGCTTTGAGGAAATGGCGACGACCCAGCGCCGTCCGGTCCACTCCAGCAGCCGCGCGCCAAGCTGCGCCGCCAGATTGCGGCTGCCGCCCTCGGCCAGGGCGAATTCCACCACCCCATCCTCAAAGCGCACCAGGCGCACGTCGCGCTCCAGCGCCACCTTGAGGCCGATGTCGCGGCGGTCGCCGGCCAGCGCCACCAGATCCTCAAAGCGTGCGATGCGCAGCCGCTCGCTGGCGGCGGGCTGCGACGCTGGCGCCACTGCCTGGCTGGCCACCAATTGCATGCTGGCGCCGCCGCCATTGATCACCGCGCCGCTGACCATGGCCCGGGGCGAGCCATCCTGGCCGCTGACCGCCGATACGTCATAGCCGCCGCCGACGGCGAGGCGGGCGCCGGGCGCAATACCAGCGGCTCCCGAACCGCCCGCGCCGCCTGAACCTCCCGAAACGCCTGGCCCAGCGCCGCCTGGCGTGGGCAAAGGCGCGTCGCGCAGCATCTTCAGCGCTTCATCTGGGGTGGGCAGATCGGCGGCATAGGCCAGCCGCACCAGCGCCATTTCGGCGGCGGCCAGCGGGCGGAAGCTGTCCTGCACCTCGGGCAACGCCTTCAGCAGCATCTGCCAGGCGCGGGACAGGGCGCGAATCGACAGTCCAGCAGCCAGCTCCGCGCCGCGCAGCCGCTCCACTTCGGTCAATGAGGGGTCCTTCGCCGCATCCGGGACCAGCTTCAGGCGGGTGACGAGGTGGGTGAAGCTGGCAAGCTCGGCCATCAGCACGGACGGGTCGCCGCCAGCGTCGTAGAGATCCTGCAACTGGCCGATGGCGGCTGGCAGATCGCCGCGCATGGCGGCCTCAAACAGATCGATGACGCGCCCACGATCTGCGAGCCCGAGCATGGCGCGCACCGTGGCGGCGCTGACATGGCCGGCGCCGTGGGAAATCGCCTGATCGAGCAGCGACAGCGAATCGCGCACCGAGCCCTCGGCGGCGCGGGCGATCTGGCCCAGCGCCTCATCCTCCCACGTCACCGCCTCGGCGGTACACAATTTGGCCAGGTGCTGGGCCAGCACCGGCGCCTGCACCCTGCGCAGGTCGAAGCGCTGGCAGCGCGACAGGATGGTGACCGGCACCTTGCGGATTTCGGTGGTGGCGAAGATGAATTTGGCGTGCGGCGGCGGCTCTTCCAGCGTCTTCAGGAAGGCGTTGAACGCCCCCGTCGACAGCATGTGCACCTCGTCGACGATGTAGACCTTGTAGCGGGCCGACACCGGCGCGTAGCGCACGGAATCATTGAGCTGGCGGATATTGTCGACGCCATTGTTCGAGGCGGCGTCGATCTCCATCACGTCAATGTGCGCGCCCTCAATGATCTGCTGGCAGTGCACGCCGGGCTCGCGCAGGTGGATGGTCGGCGCGCCGCCGCCGTCGGCGGTCTCATAATTGAGGCCGCGCGCCAGGATGCGCGCCGTGGTGGTCTTGCCGACGCCGCGCACGCCGGTCAACATCCACGCTTGGGGGATGCGGCCGGTCTCAAAGGCGTTGGACAGGGTGCGCACCATGGCTTCCTGGCCAATCAGATCATCGAAATTCTGCGGCCGGTACTTGCGCGCCAGCACGCGATAGGGCGTTGCGCCAGCCGCCGTCGACGCTGGCGCAGGCGGGCTGGCCAATGCCGGCAGGCCAGGCAGACCCGGCAATCCAGGCAAGTCCGCGTCTGCGGCATGCACGTGCGGCGTCTGGTCTGGCGTATCGGTCATGGCGTCCTGTGGTGCGCTGGGCGGGCGTCGTCGCCCTCAACCCGGCATTGCTATCACGAAATGCCGGCGGGGTGCATGTCGCGGTTGCGGGCTGAGGGATTGGTGGGGCGCGCGGTGGTTAGGGGGCAAACGCGTGGATGCCCGTGACGAGCACGGGCATGACGGCAGTGTGTGGGGGAAGTCCTGTTGTGCAACGGGGAGCGGTGGGGGCGCCTGGCGTTCATGGCCCCGGCGGCGTTGGCCCTTGGCTCCGGCGTCGGTTGCGGCTCTGCCTGCCCCGGTCACGGCGTCAGCGAAGGCCCCGTCGCCGCCAGCCCTCACCATCCAACCCCGTCATGCCCGTGCTCGTCACGGGCATCCACGTCTTCCCGGCCGCAGCCAGCGCAATCAAGCGACATGAAACACCGTGTCTCCGGTCAGCAGCGCGGCGCCATGGCGAGCAACCCTGTCGCGCATCCATTCCCATCTGAGGGCAACAGCAAAAAGGCGAGCGCCATGCGCCGCGCACGCAAACGGCGCGGTGGCTGTGAACAGCGTAAGGCAAGAGAGAAGGCTGGGGCGCCGGTGAGCGGTGATCTGGGCGACCGCTCGATGGGCGCGACCTTGCGCATGGTTTGCGTAAGGTGGGAGGCTGAACAGAGACCCGCCCGATACTCGTTAGGGCTGCTTCCTTCCGGACCTGACCCGGTTGGCGAGTGGTACGTCCAACGCCAACCTCCCGCCGCGTATATCGTACAGAGCGGCGGCACATGCAAGAGGCGCGGCGGGCGATGCCATGCATGGTCCCCAGCGCAGCGCCGTCCGCCTGCATGTTCAGGGGCCGCAACGTGCCTCACGCTCTGGCGAGGCGGGAAGGCGTCCCTTGTAGCCGAGGCGCAAATATCAATCGTCGCGCCGTTCAATGCGCAGTTAAGACGGTGTAGGGCAGAGGTGGCGAAGCCTGGCGTTGTCGCCATGGGGATGATGTTTGGCGCAAGAGCCGCCCTGGGAGCGTGTGATGCAGTGTGATGCGCAAGCTGAAGCCGGTTTTTCACTTGATCCGCGCCTCGCCGCAGACTGCGCCCTTGTGGGCGATCTGCCGCTGTCGCGGCTGCTGTTGCTCAATGACAGCCGCTATGACTGGCTGGTGCTGGTTCCGCGCCGAACCGATGTGGCGGAGCTGATTGATCTTGATGCGGCGAGCCATTCGCAGCTCACCTGCGAAGTCCGCCTCGTCTCGCAGGCGCTGCGCCGCGAGGCCGCGCCCTACAAGCTGAATGTGGCGGCGCTCGGCAATATGGTGCGGCAGCTGCATGTGCATGTCATCGGCCGCAACCAGCACGACGCCGCCTGGCCAGGGCCGGTGTGGGGCGTGGGCCAGGCGACGCCCTATGACGCCGCGGCGCTCGCCAGGGCGACCGGACGCTGGCGGGCGGCGCTCGCCATCTGAGCCTGCGCGCCGCCTCGCGTCAGATCGGGGCGCAGCGCTGCACAGAGAAGGGCGCCTGCGCCAGCCGCATGGCGAAAAGGCGTGGGCGCGCCTTGCGGCGACGCCGCTGACGCAAGCACAATGGCGCCACGAAAACACCGCGACCAGCTGCGCGCCGCAGCCCCACGGGCTGCTGGCGCAGGGGCCAGATGGCGGGCAGGTCGCTCAGGGGAGAGCCGGGGAGCATGTATGACCACTGATCTAGACAGGGGCGCCGCCAGCGCCGTGCGCAGCGAATTATCCGCCCAGGTCGGCTACGCCACCAACCCATTGGTGCGGCACTCGGAGCGGCGCGACGACGATGCGCGCATGGCGGCGTTTCGCGCCTCCCAGGACGCCATCGCCTGCATCATCGTCGGCGACAGGCCGCTGATCAAAAGCGGCCCAGGCGGCCGGCCTGATCCATGGTTCTCGCTGGATGAAGTGTTTCGTCTCGGCGAGCCGAAGGAATTGCCGTTCCTCGGCACGCTCAATGAGCGGCCGGTGTTCCTGGCCATTCACCCGCAGGAATTCTCCGAGCAACTGAAGGGCTATTCCGATCTGGTGGCCGCCGATCTGCGCGCCATGGCCATGCAGGGCGCCTTGCCGCCGGAAGAGTTCGGCGTGCTTGGCGAGGCCAAGGGGCTCGCCTATTGGCACCAGCGTCACCGCTTCTGCTCCAATTGCGGCGCGCCGTCGCGCATGGTGTCGAGCGGTTGGCGGCGTGATTGCGACGCCTGCAAGGCGCAACATTTCCCGCGCACCGATCCAGTGGTGATCATGCTGGCGACACGCGGCGACGAGTGCCTGCTGGGCCGCCAGCCGCAGTTCCCGCGCGGCATGTATTCCTGCCTCGCCGGCTTCGTCGAGCCTGGCGAGACCATTGAGGACGCGGTGCGCCGCGAGATCATGGAGGAGGCGGGGGTGCCTTTGGGCGCCGTGCGCTATCTGGCGTCGCAACCCTGGCCATTCCCTGGCTCGCTGATGATTGGCTGCGTCGGCGAGGCCCTGTCGCCTGACATTGTCATCGACAGGACCGAACTCGACGACGCCCGCTGGTTCAGTCGCGAGGAAGCGCGCCTGATGCTGGCGGGACGGCACCCGGGACGTCTGTTCGCTCCCCCGCCCATGGCGATCGCCCATCACGTGCTGGCCGCCTTCGTGCGCGGTGAGGCTGGCTGACGCCGCCATCCCAAAACGCCAGTTCGGCCAGATCGCTGAAGCGTAATTGCAGCGCCGGCAAGGTGTAACGACCAGCGCCGGGGGCGGCTTCGACAATGTCGCCCCCGATCGCCCGCAGGAAGACGATGGCCGTCACATTGCGCTCCGGCGCCCAGGCGATGATGCTGCTGCAACCGCGCCGCGCCACGGCGCCCGCCAAAGCGCCCATCAGCCGCGAGCCGACGCCACGGCATTGCATGGCCCGGGTCACGAAAACCTCAAGAATCTCGGCTTCGGCGCCGCCAGGCGTGTGGATCGCCGCCGCGCCCGCGCCAATGATCTGGCCGTCGACCTCGGCCACAAACACCTCAACCGCCGGATCGCACAGCCTGGCCGTCCACATGGCGAGCAGCGCCTCTTCCGGGAACACCGGCAGATCGTCGTCGTCAACCAGGCCTCGCCAGGTGTCGCGCTGCACGGGCAGATGCGCCATCGCCACGCTCTGGATATCGGTGGTCAGTCCCCGCCGGTATGTCACGCGCATGGTGTATCCCTTCCATTTGTGGACAGCCTGACTGGGCAGCAGGGCGACAAAACGGCGATTGGCGGCGGAAACAGGGCGATTGCGTGATTTCCCATTCCTGGGTGTTAATTAGGCGTCGCCGCCGGGGCATCGGGATTAGTTCTTGTACAGCAAAAAGTTAGTTGGCAGGCG
>NZ_JCAWFG010000011.1:0-6110 GCF_059740505.1 Camelimonas sp. FR25
ACATGTACGATTTCGTGTTGACCAGCAAAAAGGGCATTGAGCGAACGGGCGAGTGGAGGAGGCAAGTTCTCATCGACGAGAACCTTCATGCGGCGATCAGGTATTCTTCGAACTTCACAGCATCCCTGACGACGGTCGCCGGAACCTCGTAAAGCGCTGCCACACGTTCGATTGAGCCCTCGGCTTCCACTGCCTCAGCCAGAGCAACAGTCGGAACTCCATAGTCGGCAGCAATGGGCTGCCCGAAGGAACGCGTTGGATCGAGAACGATCGAGCGCTTGCCGTTGAACGGCCGCCAGCGCGTCACCGCGTCGTTGTCGATGTCCAAATCTTTGAACGTGCGCTCAATTGCATGCTTGAACACATACTGGCGGCGCTTCAGGTCGAGCAGTTCCTGCTCGCCCGTGTGCTTGAGGCTGTCGAGAAAGATGGTGCGTCCGTCGCTCTGGAACCGGCGCGTCGAGAAAGGTCGATCGTCGTCGACGCATTCGCGGGCGTAGTCGAGGCAATTGCGGATGGTCTTCAGATGGAGGCCCAGCTCCATAAAGGCCTTGACGAACCGAAGCTCTATCAGATCGCGAAAGCCCAGCTCGATATGCTTCTCTCCGGCCGGAAGCTCCGGCGTCCAGAGAGGCGGCATCTTCACCGTCTCACCTTTTGCAGAGTACGTGTAGCCCCCCAACCAGCGGTTGATGTTGCGAGCCGGCGTTTTCAAAAGGCGGGCAGCCTCAGGGACGGTGTAATAACCTATCCCAAGGGGAACGTTCTCAACAGTGGAGGTCGTTCGGGCCATCATGGGAATGGGATAGCGCGCCGCGATCGGTCTGGCTAGACGATTTCGCTGACTGTCGCAATTCGATCGAGGTGTGGACGTCCCCCGCAGCTCATGTGCCTTTAAGCGTCGGCCAGCCACCACACAAGGTCACAGACCTTGTAGAGGTTCCACAGCCACTTGACCCAACGGATCGCGTGGCGGACGCAGCGCACAAGGGCAGGTTTATGGGGAGACCCCATTGCCGGTCCTCCTAATACCCGAGCCGAGGAGGCCTCGGCGGCCCGTCACGTCGCTGAACTGCGCGAACGGCATTTGGCGATGCCTAGACTGTTGCCTAAACGGGTATTTGCAGGGGGACGCCCGAGGATCGCTTAGGTCGAGCCGGGCACCGCTGTCAACGCGAGATCGCGGGGAACCCACAGTGCCGGGAGTTGATGGCGCTGGGACGCGGCCATGCTGCCCCGTCAGTCCCATGCAGGAGCGGCGTCGGCGCGAGCGCGGGTGTTCGGGTCGAGCGCCATCATCATCTGAAAAGCAAACGTCCTCTCCGCGCGCACCGAGGCCCATCCAGCTTCATCGTATCCTTCCGCCGCCGCATGGACGGCGGCCAGACGCTCGATGCGCAGGACGTAGGCCTCGCCCAGATCGCGGATTGCTGCTTCTCGATCCATCCTCACCTCCGTTGGATGCCCGATGATAGAGCGCAGGATGCCCGCCGCACACTTGTAAATCACTTGTAAAAACAGCGATCTAGGCCCGATTTCGGACCCGTGGATTGGGATTTCCAAGTCTGGCGGATGGCGCGCACGAAAAAGAGGGGCCGCCCCGAAGGACGGCCCCGTGCCACTTCTCGCAGTGGCCGCGCTCCATTCCCGCATTTCCCCCAAAATGAACCTCGGCGGCGGGGATGCGGGCTGTGGGCCGGAGAGGGCCGCTAAGGAGCAGCCGCCTTGTTCTGTCGGCTTCCGGCTGCGACGCGGGAGCCTGATCCTGTTGCCCGGCAATGCTTGCGACCTCGGAAACCTGCCATTCCAAAAGCCAAGCCAACCGGAAAATCTGAAAGTTCAAACACACGCAAGAACGGCGCGCCGCGCCTGCGCGGGCTCTGACCCTAGGGGTACGGTCCCTATCCACCACCCCCTACAAGCCGCAGCGGCGGCCCGTGAGCGGCCTCAATCCATCGCAGAGGTACGGACACCGCTCCCCGTCTAGCGCCCGTGTACGGCGCTCCTACAGCGTTGGCCGCCCGCCGCCCTGATGGCGACGGGCTGGGCTGATCAGGCGACGATGCCGAGGAACGCGCGCGGATCGAGGTCCGGCCGGCGCTGCACGATCCGGCCCTCGGCCTCGGCCATCTCGATCAGTCGCTCCTCTCGACGCTCCACCTCCAGCCGCCGGGCCGCCAGCGCGGCGAACACATCATCGCGCTCGGCGTCGCTCAACGCGCCGGTGAGGTCGGCGACCGCCAACTGCCGGTCGACTTCAGCGACCAGTGCATCTCGCATCAGATGGACGAACAGCGGTGCGCCGGCGGTGCCGAGGATGTGGGTTGCGCTGCTCGCACCAATCGCGGTGCCGAGGCTGAGACGGCGGGCCAGCCCCATAGGATCGCCGGAGCGGTTGCGAGGGTTAAGCGTCAGCGCGCCCTGAGCCGCAACCCGGTCAATCTCGGCAATCGCGCGCTCGCGAAGCTCGGCCGCTGGAAGCGGAGCGGCCTCAGCCATGGCAAATTCCCCATCGAGGTGCGCGAGCTCGTCCCGGCACTGCGCGATTGCGGCAGTGATGTCGCCACGCACTTTGCCCAGCGACAAAGCCGGGGCCACATCGAAAACGACGCCCGGTCGGGCGTGGCGGGCCAACCAGTCTTCGACCGTGGCGACGAACGCGTGCTGTGCCTGCCGATCCGCCGCGCGGTCGCGCGCATCGGCGGCGGCGGCGACGCGAGCCTTTGCGGCGTGAACCGGAGCCATCGCGGCGGCGGTGCGGGCATCGTGGTCGCGCTCGTTTTCAATGGCTGCGAGAGCCGCATCGGCAGGGTGCCCGTAGCTGATGCCGACAGGCAATCCGGCCCGCTGGCGAGCGAACGCCTCGGCGCGGCCCGCCTCCGACCAAGCGGCCTGCCATGCTGAGCTGGCGTGCTGGTATGCGGCCTGCGCCGCGTCTCGGTCGGCGACGGCGCGCTCGAACTTTGCGCGAGTTGCTGGGGGTAGTACTTCGATGGGATCGCCCGATTGAAAATTGACGTGCCCTTGGGCGGCGATGGCAGCGGACAGCGCCGCAGTCATGGGGGAGGTGGCTGGTTCGGACATTGTTAGCTCCGCAAATTCACTGGAGCCATCATGCCGGATCGCGCTTGCGGAGCGTATTTGCCAAAGCACGCCATGCTCTGACACGCAAAAAAGGCCCGCCTTGGTGGCGGGCCATGTTTCACATTTCGAATAGACGGCGGCGATCAAGGTAGACGCGCCCACCAACTCGGATCGACACGTCCTTAGTTGCTATCCATCGCCATACAGTGCGCTCCGAAGTCTTCGCGATATACGCGGTTTGCTTGGGGGTTAGCCAACGTCCATCATTCAGGTCGAGCGTGTCGGGTGAAGGCGGCCACTCAGGGTCGGAGCGCCGGATTAGGTCCCGGTCATCCCGTCGCATCGTCTTGCCCCCTGTTTGCGGCGTCGATGGCGCGGCCCCACGCAGCCTGCCGCCGGTGGGCTGCTGCGTCGGGACCATATCCGGCAAGGCGATCAGCAGTCGGGTCGAAAATTACGAGCGCGTCCCTGTGCTCGATATGGCGGCGCGGGGGCGGTGCCGCCTCTCCGCCCTCGATGGGCAGCCCCGATAGGGCGCTGGCGGCCTCCGCAGCCCCGAGGCCAGCCAAGGCGATGTGGATCGCGGAAGCCTTGCGATCTTTCGCCTCGTCGAGGGCGAGAATTGCCTTGATGCGGTCGCGCTCCTGACGTGCGGCCGCGTCGCGGATCGCGTCAGCGTTCTCCGGCTCCGGCTTCGTCTCGCCGGCCAGCTCGGCCATGATCGTTTCGCGAGCCGTCGCGAAGGCCGTGGCGTAGCCGTTGCGGTGCCCGGCCGCGAACGCTGTCAGGGTGGCCTCGTCGGCGGCCGAGCCGAGCCGGAAGATCGCCGCCCGGAGGCCGTCGCGATACGTGTCGCAATCCGGCGTGTCGGTGCGCGCCAGCAGCCGCGAGAGCGTGGCATCGGCGGTGGGGCGGGCGGGATTGGTGGTGGTCTTCTGGGCTGTCATTGGTTTGCTTCTCGCGCTCCGGCTGATGCCGGGCGCTGGTCAGTGTTTTGCTGGGGTTGGCGGTGGCACGGCGATTACGCCCATCGCCCTGATGGTTCGCTGGATGGCGGCGGCCAGTTCCTTGGCGGCCGCCGTCGCGTCGTCGACGGTCGCGCCTTGGGCGCAGCACCATCCTGCGAAGGTGACGAGCTGGCCCGCCAAAACCTCGCCCACCTGATCTGGCGGAGCCGCGATCACGGCGGCCACGGCGCGGTCGACCCACTCGACGCCGGGGCGAATAACAGGTGCGTCGATCATCGTGCGGCCTCACTGGTCTGCGATGGGCGACGGCGGCGCGGAGCGTCGCCAGTCGATGCGGTGCGCCGGCTGCGGGCAGCGTCGAGGTCAATCACCTCAGCAGCCGGAGCGTCGAACGGCACAGGTTTCGGGGTGGCAAAGCCGTAGGCGAGCGCTGCCCTGACGACTGTCGCGAAGCCCGTCACGTCGGCAAACGGCGATAGCTCGCGGGACACCGGCGGCTACCCGCTGCCGGACAAGCCGGTTCATCCGTCGCCGCCACGCGCCCGGGCGCTGATCGTCTGGCAGCGTCATGAGGTAGGTGGCGAAATCGCGTGCCGCCCGCTCGTTGCGTCGCAAGGGCAAGAGCCGGATGGCCCCCGGCTGCGGGTCAAAGTTGAAATGAAGCTGCTGGGTCATGCGCTTGCCTCCGCATAGATCGGGTCGCCCCATGGGATGTCTTCGCCGACGGGATCAATGATGTCGGCCAGCGCGTCTTCGACAACTGCGAGCGTAAGCCCTGTCTCCGAAGCAATCTCGCGGGACAGCTGGTCGATCTCATCGGGATCGAGCGGAGCGCTCACGTCGAGCCTTCGGCGGGACAGAGCTTCGCGAACTGCGCTGGCAGGGTCGACGGTTCTGGCCGCCGCAGTATCATCGCCTTCGGGTCGCGCCTCGATGGTCGCGCCGCCGCCGAGGTCGATTAGATCGCCGGCGGCGGGGCCTTCGTATTCATCCGGCGGAGGTGCCGGGTCGATCGGAGGATTGAGCGGGCCGTCGAGGTTGTCTGGCCGAAGCTCTCGATCGTCGAAAGCATCCTCCTCGCCGGTCCACCGGTCGGGCGCGCCGAAGCGCGCACGGGCCGGGGAGTTACGTTCTCTATCTTGAATGGGGTCCGCGCTTGAGCGCGGCCCCTTCTTAAGAGGTTCTACAAGGTTAGTAGGAACGGGCGTTCCGGTTTGGCTGCACGTTTGTTCCGGTTTGAGTGCTCGATCGTTCCAGTTTGCCTGCGCATCCGTACCGGTTTGGATGTCGCCTGAAACCGGAACCAGCGTTCCGGTTTGCTCAGGCCGTACGATCCGATAGTGAAGGCCGCGCGTCGTCTTCGGAGCAGTCCGATCGCGCCCGGTCAGGACGATCAACCAGCCGAGCCGCTGGAGCGCGTCGAGGTGCTTGCGAACGGCGCGATCGCCGATACCGGATCGCTCCGCCAGCGTCGTCTGGGACGGCCAAGCCTCTCCAGTCCGGGTGTTGATGTAGCCCGCTAGCGCATAGGCTGTTCTGAATGCTCCGGCCGGCACAGCGGGATCGGCGGCCATGGCGTCCAGCCACTCGCGCCTCGCCTTTCGGGCGGCGTCTGGTTGGACTTTCTCGTCGGTATCTGCCATTGATAATTTCCTAGTGTTCAAGGTTTCGCGCCGCCGGAGTTCCCGCTCCGGCGGCGTTCTCGTTTCGTCAGCCGGCCAGCGCGACCAGCGCGGCGTGGGCGATGAAGCCCAAGCTGATGAGCGCGGTCGCATTCCAGATTGGCGAGCGGTCGATCTCATTGAGTTTCTTCGCGAATTGCGTCATTGTGCGTTGCCTTCATTTTTGCAGTGTGGGCTTTGTCGAGCGCCGTCGGCTTCCACGAGCTGACGGCGTTTCTCGTCATCGGGTCGCCGAGCCGCAGCGCGAGCACGCGAACGGGCCAGAGGCGTCGCTCAGGGCGACGCGTCGATCTTCGATATGCTTGCAGGCTGTGCAGCTCAGGCGCTTCGTGAGCATCGCTCCGGCCGGGATCGCGGCTTTCGCCTGCGCCCTGAG
>NZ_JCAWFG010000103.1:0-284889 GCF_059740505.1 Camelimonas sp. FR25
TATAGGGCGAGGGCGCGGCGTCACAGCCAGGCGACCCAGCGCCACAGCGCCGCACGGCATCGTTCAGGGATCCATCCTGAGCGGTTGAGTAAAGACGTCAAAAAGGGCGTCATCCGGACAACATTCAGACACAGGGCGTGAAGCCCTGAGGTAAGTACCGGCTAAACTGTTGGGGAGACTGGCGCACCCGACACGATTCGAACGTGTGACCTCTGCCTTCGGAGGGCAGCGCTCTATCCAGCTGAGCTACGGGTGCTGACGTGTCGGGACAATATCCGAGCAGCGCGGGCGGCGCAATCGGTCTTGGCCGGGATGGGCGCGATTGCGTGGGGGTGTTGATAAGGCGGCGTTGGCCGTTGGGCGAACGAGGCGTGGCGGCGGCCGCGCGCAGGGCGGACTGGCGGCTTGCCTGGAGGGGCGGCGTCTTGAAGGGGGGACGGGCGTGGTTGGGCGCGGAGCCGGCTGCGCCTGACGGGCGGTGTGTCCCTTGGCGGTTACTTGTCGCGGCGGCGTGAGGTCGCTGGGTCTGCTGATCGACGGGGAATGGCGACAATCGCCGGATGGAGGCGGCGCGCCAGATGGCTCGATTCGCTCATGGCCAAGTGTAGCCAGCACTTGCGACAGTGAGCGAATGCGCGCCGCACAGCGTCGGCTCATTGTAGCCGGCGCTGTGCGGGGAACGTGGTTGACGGAAGGCGCGGTCAGCCGGCGGTGGCGACGGCCACAGCATAATTGACCGAAGTGACTGCCAGCGCCGCGGCGGCGGCTTCGCGGCCTTTTTTCTTGAAATGGTTATGGAAATAGGTGGTGTGCTCTGCGTGCTCGTGGAAATGGTGCGGCGTCAGCACAGCCGACAGCACCGGCACGCCGGTGTCGAGCTGCACGCGCATCAGGCCGGAGATCACCGCGTCGGCCACGAACTCATGGCGATAGATGCCGCCGTCAACCACCAGGCCCGCAGCCACGATGGCGTCATAGCCGCCCGTCTCGGCCAGCTTCTTGGCCAGCAGCGGGATTTCATAGGCGCCTGGCAGCTCGAAGAAGTCGACGCTGACCTCGCGGCCGCTTTCGGCCACAGCGTCGCGGAAGGCGTCGCGGCTCTGGTCAACGATCTCGCGATGCCAGGAGGCCTGGATGAAGGCGATACGGGTGGGGCGCTGGCCGGCGTCGGCGCCAGCAACATTAGCCGAAGAAACGTGTTGATTCATGATTGGCGTCCTCTTGTTTGCCACGACATGAATCAGGGCATACGGACGCAAACGCGCGCCAGCTCAGGCGCTGCTGCAACCGATCTCTTCCATCCGGACTGTAACCGTCGGCCCTGGAATCTCACCAGGTCTGCTTGACCCCTGCGTCGCCGATACGCCAAAGCGAAGCCGGCTACACAGGGCGCTCGCGGGCTCATGAGGCAGCGCTGTCATACAGCCCCGCGTCACATACCGCCGGTGGGGAATTGCACCCCGCCCTGAGATCATCGCCCGCTGTGAGGCGGACGCCACATTGTTAGCGGCGGCGACCGTGCTTGACAACGCCCGATGATGCAGCGGCCTGATAATTCGCAAAGCTGTTGCCATAACAGGGCTTATGGCGGGAAAAATCACCCGTTCTGGCGCGATCTTCGCCACCCAGCCACCGCCCCAAGACGTGTGGCGCAGCTCAGCCCTGCTCATCCAGCCAGCTCAGGGCGCCGTCAGCCGCAGCCGCGCCGAGGGCGAGGCAGGCCTGCAGCAGATAGCCGCCGGTGGGGGCGTCCCAGTCCAGCATCTCACCCGCGACAAACACGCCCGGTCGCGCCCGCAGCATCAGGCGCCCGTCAACGGCGCTGGCCGCCACGCCGCCTGCGGTGGAAATCGCCCGCGCCAGCGGCGCGACGTCAGTCACCGTCAGCGGCAGCCCCTGAATACGGCGCGCAAGGCCCGCGGCATCGCGTTTCAGGCTATCGCAGCCCTCAGCCATGTCGGCCTCGCGCAGCAGCGCCACCGCCACCGGGGCCAGCCCCGCCGCCTTGCGTAGCCAGGTGGCGCCAGATTTTGAGCCGCGCGGGCCATTGAGGCGGGTCGCCAGCTCCCGGGCGCTGAGATCAGGCCGCAGATTGAGTGTGAGCTGGGCGACCCCGTCCCGGGCCAGCGCGCCACGGATGGCGCGCGACAGCGCATAAACGGCGCCGCCCTCCAGCCCCTCAGCGCTGAGCACCGCTTCGCCACGCACACAAACGCCATCGCAGGTGAGGGCGACGCGCTTGAGCGGCGCGCCAGCGAATTTGCTCCGCAAGTGCTCTGACCAGGTGATGAGCGCCCCGCTGTTGGAGGGCGCCAGAGGGTTGATCGCCACGCCCGCCGCGCCCAACGGCTGCGTCCAGCCGCCATCTGCGCCCATGCGCGGCCAGCTGGCGCCGCCCATCGCCAGCACGGTCACATCTGCTGCGACGCTGTGCGGGCCATCGGGACCGACGAGGCGCAGTGCGCCATCAGCGTCCCAGCCGCGCCATTCGCTGCGGGTCACCAGTTTCACGCCCAGCCCGTCGAGCCGGCGCAGCCAGGCGCGCAGCAGGGGGGACGCCTTGAAACTCTGGGGAAACACCCGGCCGCTGCTACCGATGAAGGAGGGCTCGCCCAGGCTATCCGCCCAGTCGCACAGGGCGGCCGGGTCAAATGCGTCGATCGCGGCGGTCAGCCACGCAGGGGCGTCGCCATAGCGCGCCATGAACGCGTCGCGGGGCTCGGAGTGCGTCAGATTGAGACCGCCACGACCAGCCAGCAGAAATTTGCGCGCCGGGCTCGGCATCCGCTCATGCACGCTAACCCGCAGGCCAGACTGGGCCAGGCGGTCGGCGGCCATCAGTCCGGCTGGACCAGCGCCGATCACGACGGCGGAGCGGGCGGCGGCGAGGCCAGGGGCAGAGGGGCTCTCGGTGGTCATGGCGGGCCTTTCGGGGCGGCGCGAGCCCGGTGGCCCGCGTCTTGCCTGTAACATGCGACTGTCGACAACAGGCGCTGCGCATCAAGTAGCCGGCTGTCGTTGGGCGACATGTCCCCATTCGCCATGCCAGACGCAAGCATCTGTTGGCGCCATAATCCGCCATGCCTGCGATTCGTGACAAATACGCCGCCATTTTCCGTTCTCTCGCCGACCGGCGGCACCTGCTGATGCTGGTGTTTGGCTTCAGTTCTGGCCTGCCGTTCCTGCTGGTGTTCGGCACCCTGTCGGCCTGGCTTCGCGAGGCCGGGGTGTCGCGCACGGAGATCGGCCTGCTTAGCTGGGTGGCGCTGGCCTATTCGTTCAAATTCCTCTGGGCCCCGGCGGTAGATCGCTTCGAGCCGCCGCTACTCGGCGCCTGGCTGGGACGGCGGCGGGCGTGGATGCTGCTGGCGCAAATCCTCGTGGCGGCGGGGCTGGTCGGCATCGCCTTCTCCAATCCGGCGACGTTCCTGCCTGGGCTGGTCGGCTTTGCGCTGCTGGTCGCCTTCGCCAGCGCCACCCAGGACGTGGCGGTGGATGGCTGGCGCATCAATCTGGCGGAGCGGGACGAGCAGGCGATGTTTGCGGCGGTGTATCAGCTTGGCTACCGTCTCGCCCTGCTGTGCTCGGGCGCCGGCGCGCTTTACATCGCCGATTTCTTTGACTGGCGCAGCGCCTATCTGGCCATGGCGCTGGTGATGCTGGTCGGCATGGCGGGCGTGCTGGCGGCGCCGCGGGTGGCGGAGGCGCCGCCATCGTCGCAGCGCAGGGGCTGGGCGGCGGCGGCGCGCGACGCCATCGTCGCGCCATTCAGCGATCTGGTCGCCCGTAAGGGCGCGGCGCTCATCCTCATCCTCGCGCTGATCGCCATCTACCGCCTGCCGGATTTCGTCGCCGGCGTCATGGCCAATCCGCTTTACATCGACGCGGGCTTCTCCAAATCGGAAATCGCCAGCGTCTCCAAGGTGTTTGGCGTCTGGGTCGGCATTTTGGGCGCCTTTGCGGGCGGCGTCGCCGCCGTGCGCTTCTCGGTGATGCCGAGCCTGGTGTTTGGCGGCGTCGCCGCCGCGGCGTCCAATCTGATGTTCGCCTGGCTGGCGTTGCGTGGGCACGACCTCACGCTGCTCACGCTGGCGATCAGCCTGGACAATTTCGCCAGCGGCTTCGCCGGCTCCACTTTGATCGCCTACATGTCGGGGCTCACCTCGCCCGCCATGGCCGCCACACAATATGCCCTGCTCAGCTCGCTCTATGCCTTGCCGGGAAAATTTGTTGGCGGCGCCTCGGGTTGGCTGGCGGATACGTTGGGCTATCCGATGTTTTTCACGCTGACGGCGCTGGTCGGCGTGCCGGTGGCGCTGCTATCGCTGGCGGTGTGGCGGCTGGAGCGCAAGGCGCGGAGGCAGGCGGACGCAGACCAGCGCGGCGTCGACGAGGCGGTCAATGCGACGACAGCGTCGCGTGACGGGAAGCCGGCCTGAGCCAGCGCCCGCGCGCCAGCCCAGTGGAAAGCTGACAGCGCAGCACCTTGCAGCCGCGCATGATCCCTTGCACGCGACCTGCATCCAACCTCGCTCCACAAAATCATGACCCAATGAGCGGTGTCCACGATTGTGGCTATTCCGGCAATGGCGGCTTTGCCTAAAGCATGGCGACAGGCGAGCCCTGACAGGCCTGTGCGCCATGTGCAGGGTCAACCTGGCAATCGTGCCAGCATGCCAGTCCTCGGCCAATCCAGCGCCCGACGCAGCGGAAAGCCTTGCCCTGTCATGCCGGACCACGATGCACACAAGGCGTCGGGCTCTGGTCAGGCCCGAGCGGCGCTTGAGTTTTGCGGGTCGCGGACGCGTCAGCATTGTCGCGGCCTGGTATCAGGAGCGGTTCATGGACATCGTGATGCTGGTGGCGACCCATATGCTGCTCGTCGTGGTCGGCCTGTTGCCGATCATGAACCCGCTGGCGGCCGCGCCGCTCTACCTCACCCTGACCCGCAACACCCCTGAGGCCTTCCAGCGCCAGCAGGCGCGACGGGCGGCGCTATACTCCTTCGGCATTCTCGCCACCTTTTTGTTGCTGGGAAACGGCGTCATCGCGCTGTTCGGCATTTCGCTGGCGGGCATCCGGGTGGCCGGCGGACTGATCGTACTGGTGCTGGCGTTCCGTATCCTGTTCTCGGCGGACGCTGGCGTCGATCAGCCGGCGGAAACCGGGGAGGTCGCCGCGCGCGAAGGCGTTGACGTGTCGTTCTCGCCCCTCGCCATGCCAGCGCTGGCGGGGCCAGCCTCGATCGCCTCGATCATGAGCTATTCCACTGCGCTGCCGCGCCTGCATCCGGTGGCGGCCTATGGGGTGCTGCTGGCGGAAATCGCCATCGCCTGCCTGCTGGCCTGGGCGACGCTGGCGTCATCACGCTGGCTGGCGCGCTTCCTCGGGCACAGCGGTATTCAGGCGATCGCGCGGATCATGGGCTTCCTGATGGCCTGCATCGCCGTGCAGTTTATCGCCTCGGGCGTGCAGAGCTTTGTCCGGGCCATGGCGTGACGTCTGCGCGGACGGCCCGGGTCGGCGCGCCCGCCAGCATCGCCACGGTCGCCACAAAAAAAGCGGCCGCCCACAGGTGGTCCCAGGGAGCGGCCGCCGCAACATGTCATCGCAAGGACTTGTCGCCTCAGGCGACCTTCACCAGCAATTTGCCGAAATTCTTGCCGCGCAGCAGGCCGATAAAGGCTTCCGGCGCGTTCTCCAGCCCTTCGACAATGTCTTCGCGATAGACAATCTTGCCCTCGCGTAGCCATTGCGACACGTCGCGCTGGAAGGCGGCGGCGTCGGCGGCAAAATCCGAGACGATGAAGCCGCGAATGGTCATACGCTTGGTCAGCGCCTGGCGCATGAGCGCCGGCAGACGGTCAGGGCCGGGCGGGGTTTCCGTATCATTGTAATGGGCGATCAGGCCGCACAGCGGAATACGGCTGAAGTCGTTGAGCAGCGGGAACACCGCATCCCACACCGCGCCGCCGACATTCTCAAAATAGACGTCGATACCCTTGGGGCAGGCGGCCTTCAGCTGCGCGGCCATATCTGGGTCGCGGTGGTCGATGGCGGCGTCATAGCCCAACTCGTCGATCAAAAAGCGGCATTTGTCTGGCCCACCGGCAATGCCGACGGCGCGCGCGCCTTTGATTTTGGCGATCTGGCCGACCACGGCGCCAACGGCGCCTGAAGCTGCGGCCACCACCACGGTCTCGCCGGCCTTCGGCTGGCCGATGTTGAGCAGGCCGGTGTAAGCGGTCATGCCAGGCATGCCGAGCACGCCGAGGTAGTTCTGCATCGGCGCGGCGTTGAGGTCGATCTTGCGCAGATCGGCGCCGTCCGTGACGTAATAGCCCTGCCAGCCGGCGTAGCCGAGCACGGCGTCCCCGGGCCTGAAAGCGTCATTGTTGGAGGCGACCACTTCGCCAGCCGTGCCGCCGACGATGACGTCGCCAGGCTCGAGATTGCGGGCGTAGGATTTGGCGGCGCTCATCCGGCCGCGCATATAAGGATCAAGCGACAGCCACTGGGTCTTCACCAGCACCTGGCCAGGGCCTGGCTGCGGGATCGGGGCGTCAATGACGCCGAAATCTGACAGTTTGGGCTCGCCGACCGGGCGCGTCGCCATGGTGACCTGACGATTGACCGACATGTGTTCTCTCCCTGCATGGGGCGCTTGCGGGCCGCAGCCCTGCGCCTTTCTGACCATGGGCGGGACAGTTCCATGGGGCGCGGCTTCGCGCAAGCCAGCGGAGCGCAGGCTTTCAGGCGCCCGCGGCAGCCAGGCTCAGCTGGGAAAGGCGCTGTGCCTGTGAGCGGCTCCCTGGCGCCGCAGCCTCGCCCGCCTTGCGAGCATGCACTGCGGCCGGGTCAAGGCCATAGATCGTCAGGTCGCGTGGCGCCCATCCGCCGCGCAAGACGCCGTCAGCCTCGCACAAGACGCCGTTAGCCTCGCACAAGACGCCGTCAGCAAAAGAACGCGCCGTCAGCAAGAGAGCCCGCTGGCGGGACATGAAGCTGTGAGGGGAGAGCGGCGGCAGGCCTCGGCCGGCCCACGTCAGATCAGCAACGCAGGCACTGGCCTGAGGCTGACGAGCGGGCCCCAAACCCGGTTTTCAGCGCGGCATTTACAGCGCCAGCAACCATTAATCCGGCGTGTAGCGGTGCGGCGTGTCGCGGTCGCACAGGCTGCGACCAGGGCCGCCCGGGCCGCCGTCGGGGTTTGGTACGGTGGCGTTGCACCAGCTGTCACTGACCCAGCGGCCATTGAGAAACACCTCGCCGCGCATCGACCGTGACCCCAGTGGGACGACGCCGTCACGTGGGGCCGCCGCGCTGGCGGAGCCCGCGGTGACGACAATGCTGGCAAGCCCAAACAACAGGCCAGCCATGGCCGCGTGGGCGGCGCCGTGGCGGCGCGGGCTCAGACCCGGCGGGTGAATTGGAAACACGTCACGTAAATGCCAAGTCGACATGAGCGAAACTCCAGCATGAGCATAAATGACGACGATATCGCGCCAATGCGCCCCCCTCATACAATCCTTGGGTAAGGACATCGGGCCGTGCGGGCGCGCACCCGGCGACCATGGCGCTGGTTAACATGGCGCACGGCCAGCACGCGCCAATTCAGGCCAGAGGCAAAGCAGGCCAGGGCCCCCCGGAGACGGGCGGGCGCCGCCACACCACGCCAAGGTTAAGCCATAGGTGGGCGGTGCAGCCATTGAAATCAACGTGTTTCATGGGGCGCATCAACCCCAGCCAGCGCGGGGCGCGGCCTGTTGAACCCGGTCGGCGGCGGGGGATGGTCCGTCGCCGGGCATGGCTGAACGAGCAGGAAATTGCTATCACTGACGCCATGACCGCATCAGCCGCCACCGGGGTCGCCCCCGCCCTGACGCCCGACGACCAGGTTTTGCTGGTCGACGGCTCGTCCTTCGTGTTTCGCGCCTATTTCCAGTCGATGAACCAGGACAGGCGCTACAACACGCGCCCGTCGGATGGGCTGCCGACCGGGGCGCTGCGGCTGTTCTGCGCCAAGCTGCTGCAATTCGTGCGCGACGGCGCCCTCGACGTGAAGCCGACGGTGATGGCCATCGTCTTCGACAAATCCGAGGATTCATTCCGGCGTGAGCTATATCCGCAATACAAGGCCAACCGGCCTGAGCCGCCGCCAGAGCTGATCCCGCAATTCCCGTTGATGCGCGCCGCCGTACGCGCCTTCGGCCTGACGCCGGTGGAGATGCCGCGCTGGGAGGCGGACGACATCATCGCGACCTATGCCCGCGAGGCCTCGGAGGCCGGGGCGCAGACGCTGATCGTCTCCGCCGACAAGGATCTGATGCAGCTGGTTGGCGACGGCGTCACCTTCTATGACTTTGAATCCGGCGTGCGCGGCAAGCCAGGCTATCGCCCCGAACGGCGCCTCGACCGTGACGGCGTCATCGAGAAGTTCGGCGTCGCGCCCGAACAGGTGCCGGATGTGCAGGCGCTGGTCGGCGACGCCTCCGACAATGTGCCGGGCGTGCCAGGCATCGGCATCAAGACCGCCGCGCAGCTGATCAATGAATATGGTGGGCTGGAGGCGCTGCTGGCGGCGGCGCCGCAGATCAAGCAGCCCAAGCGCCGCCAGTCGCTGCTGGATAACGCCGATGTCGCCCGGCTGTCGCTGAAGCTGGTGACGCTTGACGCCCATACGCCGACGCCGATGCCGCTCAGCGACCACCGGCTGGTGGATTTTGACCCCAAACGCCTCGTCGCCTTCCTGAAGGCGATGGAGTTCAACCAGCTGGTCAAGCGGGCGGCCGAGCTGTTCGAGGTCGACGCTGGCGCGATTGAGCCGGACGCAGAGCTGGCGGCTGGAGCTTCGTCCGCCGCCGCCGGTTCCGGGGAAACTGCGCCGGCTCGCGCGGCCTCCCCTGAGGCCGCCGCCGGAACGACAGGCGCAGCGCCCGCCGCTGGACAGGCGGAGGCAGGGGCTTCGGCGCCGGCGGCGCTGGCGGCGGCGCGCCGCCTTGCCGGCGCGTCTACACCGGTGGACCGCAGCGTGTATGAATGTGTGCGCGACGCCAGCGCCCTTGAGCGCTGGATCGCCGCCGCCCGCGAAGCCGGCGTCGTCGCTGTCGACACCGAGACCAATGCGCTTGACGCCATGGCGGCGGATCTGGTGGGCGTGTCGCTGGCCACCGCCGCGGGCCAGGCCTGTTATATTCCGCTGGGCCATCGCGGCGGCGACGATCTGTTCAGCGCCGGCCTGCTGCCCGACCAGCTGCCGGTGGCGACGGCCATCGCCTTGCTCAAGCCGCTGCTGGAAGACCCGCAGGTGCTGAAGGTCGGCCAGAACTTCAAATATGATCTGCTGGTGTTCGCCCGCTACGGCGTGCGGGTCGCCGGCCATGACGACACCATGCTAATGTCTTACGTGCTCGATGCGGGCCGCGTCGGGCCTGGCGGCCACGGCATGGATGCGCTGGCGCAGAGCCTGCTCAATCACAGTTGCATCGCCTTCAAGGACGTCGCCGGTTCGGGCCGCAACGCCATCACCTTTGATCTGGTGGCCATCGACAAGGCGACCGAATACGCCGCTGAAGACGCCGACGTGACGCTGCGGCTGTGGCAGGTGCTGAAGCCGCGCCTCGTGGCCGAAGGCAAGACAGAAGTCTATGAGACGCTGGAGCGGCCGCTGGTGCGGGTGCTGGCCGATATGGAAAGCCGGGGCATCGCCATCGACCGGCAGCTGCTGTCGCGCCTGTCGGGTGAATTCGCCCAGTCGCTGGCGCGGCTGGAGGATGAGATTTACGAGCTGGCGGGTGAGCGTTTCAATATTGGTTCGCCCAAACAGCTCGGCGACATCCTGTTCGGCCGGATGAACCTGCCCGGGGCGCGCAAGACCCCGACAGGGCAATGGGCGACAGGGGCGCGTTTCCTCGAGGAGCTGGCCGACGATGGCCATGAATTGCCGCGCCGTATTCTCGACTGGCGTCAGCTGGCCAAGCTGAAATCCACCTATGCCGACGCGCTGCCGGGTTTCGTAAATCCGCAGACCCAGCGGGTGCACACCTCTTATTCGCTGGCGGCGACCACCACGGGACGGCTGTCGTCGTCTGATCCGAATTTGCAGAACATTCCCGTGCGCACCGAGGAAGGTCGGCGTATCCGCCAGGCCTTCGTCGCGGCGCCTGGTCACAGGCTGATCTCGGCTGACTATTCGCAGATCGAGCTGCGCCTGCTGGCCCATATCGCCGACATCCCGCAGTTGAAGCGGGCGTTCGCCGAAGGCATCGACATTCACGCCATGACGGCGTCGGAGATGTTCGGCGTGCCGGTGGAAGGCATGGACCCGATGGTGCGCCGCCGGGCCAAGGCGATCAATTTCGGCATCATTTACGGCATCTCGGCCTTCGGCCTCGCCGCGCAGCTCAGCATCCCCCGCGAGGAAGCCGGCGCCTATATCAAGCGCTATTTCGAACGCTTCCCCGGCATCCGCGACTATATGGACGCCACCAAAAAGCAATGCCGCGAGCAGGGCTATGTGACCACGATCTTTGGTCGGGTCTGCCATTATCCGGATATCGCCTCGCCCAACGCCTCGCAGCGCGCGGCAGTGGAGCGCCAGGCGATCAATGCGCCGATCCAGGGCAGCGCCGCCGATATCATCCGGCGGGCCATGACGCGCATGGAGCCGGCGCTGCAACAGGCCGGGCTGGCCGCCCGTATGTTGTTGCAGGTGCATGACGAATTGATCTTCGAGGCGCCGGTAGCTGAGTGCGACCGCACTATTGAGGTGGCCCGCAAGGTGATGGTCGAGGCGCCGCTGCCTCTGCTAGCATTGTCCGTGCCGCTGCAGGTCGACGCCCGTGCGGCCGACAATTGGGAAGAAGCGCACTGACGGCGGTCGCCGCCCTCACATCGCGCCAGGCATATGTGTCTGGAGGGACGTCCGATGACCCTATCCGCGCGGCTGGCGCTGTCCGACCGCGGCATGGCTGTGCTGGCGCGCTGGCGCGGCCCATGATCTGGCGCGCCTCCGTTTTCCCTTCCATAGCCGCGCCGCTCGCCACCCGATTCGGCGTCCGATCTGGCGTCGGCATCGCGCTGCTGACGCTGCTCGCGTCGGCGTCGGCGTCGGCGTCGTCGTTGACCTTGCCCGGCAAGGCGGCGCCATGGACAATTGGCGCTCTCGCCATGACCATCGCGGCGCAGCGTGAGCCCGCCGCGACATTGGCGCGGACCAGCATTCCGGCGTCGCTGTCTGGCAGGCTCGATGGCTTGCTGTCCCAAAGGAAATACGTCGAGTTGGGCGATGCGCTGGAAGGCGAGCATCGCGCCGGGCGTGGCCTGCCGGCGCGGCAATGGCAGGAGCAGCGGCTGCGCGATGGGGCCAGCGCCTATCTCGGCTTCGTCTTCAGTCGCGAGATGATGCGCGCGGCGAGCGGCGCGCCGCGACAGCGCAAGCCGGCCCTGCAGGAAAAGGCGGCGCTGATCGCCATTTACACCATGGCGGTGCTGACGATTGACGGCCCGCGCTGCGCCGACGCCTCCGCCGCGACGCGCCGCACCGAGCAATTGTTCGATCTGGCCGCCGAGGCCTTCGGCTGGGCGGCGGCCTTGCCGGAGGCGCGCCGCGAGCTCCTGATCGACGCCGCCCTGACGCTGGAGCAGCACACCTCTGCCCAGCGCGCCGATGATGCGTTTATTTGCCAGGGCGGCGCCGAGGACGTGGCGCGGGCGCTGGAGGACCCAGGCTCGCGGCTCGAACCGAAAACCACGCCGGACGGTGGCTACACGCTGACGCCGGCCACACCATCGGTTGCGGAATTTGTCGAGGCCAGCCGCTCGCGGCCATTGCAGGCGCTGGCCCGCCGCACCATCCGCGCCGATCTCTGTCGCATGCTTGAACAGATGCGCAGCTGAGGCGCACGCCATCTTCCTGACGCGAAGCACCGACACAAGCATGCTTCGCGTCGCCCCAAGGCCACGGGTGCGCCGCCCAGTCTTCCGGGAACTCCTCATGCGCTTCATGGATTTTCTTGGCGTCGCCATCGCTGGACGCGCCGCTGCCCTGACGCTCGTCGCCGTCGTCGTCGCGACGCTGGCGCCCACCCAGGCCGCCACTGCGGCGGGCCTGTGCCGCAAGCAGGCGTTTGAAGGCGTCGGCTACGTGGTGTGCGAGGCCAGCCTCGATCGCCATGAGGTGCGGATGTTTCTCAACGACCGCAGCGGTCAGCCCTATGGCCGGCTGGCGCGACTGGTCGACAGCGCCCCTGGGGCCAATCTGCTGATGGCCATCAATGGGGGCATGTATCGCGACGACCGTTCGCCGGTCGGGCTGTTCGTGGAGAATGGCCGGCAGATCCGGGCGGCCAATACGCGCAATGGCGCGGGCAATTTTCACCTGAAGCCGAATGGCGTGTTCTATGTCACCGCCACGGGCGCGGGCGTCGCCACGACCGAACGCTTCCTCAAGGCAAAACCCAAAGCGCTTTACGCAACCCAATCCGGCCCGATGCTGGTGATCAACGGTAAATTACACCCGCGCTTCGCCGAGGAGGGGGCGTCGGCCAAGATCCGCAATGGCGTCGGCGTGCGCGGCAGGTCGGTGGTGTTCGCCATCTCCGAGCAGCCGGTGAGCTTCGGCGCTTTCGGACGGTTGTTCCGCGATGAACTGAAGACGCCCGACGCGCTCTATCTCGATGGCACCATTTCCAGCATTTTCGCGCCCGATGTCGGTCGGCGCGACTGGCTGTATCCGGTTGGGCCGATCATTGGCGTGGCGCCACGCGCGCCAGTGGGCCAACAGCGCCCGCCCCCAAAGAGCCGCTGATACCAGAACCCGATGAGCGTGATAGATCGGGTTCTGGCTAAGCCCGTGCGGCGTCTGAGCCTTTCAGGATGCAGATGCGTCAGCATCTTCGCATCCTGGCTAAGCCCGTGCGGCGTCTGAGCATTTCAGGATGCGGATGCGTCAGCATCTTCGCATCCTGGTATGAGCCCCTGGTTGCGAACGGCTGCGACGGGTCAGGCGACAGCGCCGCAGCGTGCCCAACAAGTGACAGCGGAGACGCCTGTGGCGCTCCGCTGTCATGATCTGTCGTCCCGTTGCGCAGGCAGCCATGCTGACAGGCACACGCAGGGTAATGCTGGGAGCAGGGCGTAACGCCCGTTCAGGACGCCATTCGGGAAGCGCCGTTTACGCTGCCCTGGATCCTGGCCGTTTCAATTGTCCGTATCGACCAACGGGCCCTTGAGCACGTCGGGAGCCGCGGCCTGTTTACTGGCGTTGCGCAGCGGCTGGGTTGAAGACTGACCACCCTTGCGCCCTGCCATCGCGGCCAGCTCCCGGTTCTGGGAAAAGCTGCGGGCTTCAGGGCTGACATTCTTGCCGCCCTTGCGCCCTGCCGAAGCTGCAAGATCGCGATTGCGCGAGAAGCTGCGCTTTTCCTCTGGAACGCTCCTTCCGCCCTTGCTGGCGATTTCCTTCTGGCGCTCGCGATCCATCGACGCGAACCCCCGGCGCGACTTACCGGTGTTCTCGGTCATCATTGCACATTTACCCTCGGTTGCACCCACACGGAGGCAAGCGTCTGCATTCAGCGAAACGGCTGCTGGTGGTTCTGAATGTGTTGTGTTGATTGTCGACCGGTGTGGCGCTGCGCGGGTCGCGTCCAGTCATTATTATGTGGCCGTCGGCGCGCCCGACAGACCGCAAAGCTGCCCTGGCTATTTGCCATCGCGGCTTCGTACAATAAGAACTGGCGTCACCGGGTTTTGTTCCCAGAAAATTATCAGTCCGACGTTAGGGTTGCCGTTACGTCAAATAGGGAAAATTTTTCTCTCCCATCAAAGGCTTGGGCTTTGCCATATTCACGTTCCGCCTTGCCGGTCGAAGAGATTGTCGCGCCGCTGCAAACGGCCCTGGCCGGCGGCGGCGTCGCCGTGGTCATCGCTCCGCCGGGCGCCGGCAAGACCACCCGGCTGCCGCTGGCGCTGCGCGACGAGCCGTGGCTGGGCGGGCGCAAGCTGATCGTGCTTGAGCCGCGGCGGCTCGCAGCACGGGCGGCGGCGACGCGCATGGCGCAGACCCTGGGCGAGCCGCTCGGCGAGACCGTCGGCCTGCGTGTCCGCATGGAATCCCGCGTCAGCGCACGCACCCGCATTGAAGTGGTGACCGAGGGCGTGTTCGCCCGCATGGCGCTCGATGATCCGGAACTGACTGGCGTCGGCTGCGTGATGTTCGACGAGTTTCACGAGCGCTCACTTGATGCGGATTTCGGCCTGGCGCTGGCGCTCGATATCCGCGGCGCCCTGCGCGATGACCTGAGACTGGTGGTGATGTCCGCCACCCTCGACGGTGGTCGCGTCGCCACACTGTTGGGCGAAGACACGCCGGTGCTGCAGAGCGCCGGTCGGTCGCATCCGGTGGAGACGCGCTGGGCCGGTCGCAACGCCGGACAGCGGCTCGAAGACGACATGGCCGATGTCATCATGCGGGCGCTGCGCGCTCATCAGGGCTCGGTGCTGGCGTTCCTGCCCGGCCAGGGCGAGATCAACCGCACGCAAAGGGCGCTGACTGAGCGACTGGCGGGACTTGACGGCGGCGCCCTGTTCGATGTCGCGCCGCTCTATGGCGCGCTGCCGCCCGCGGCCCAGGACCGGGCGGTCGCCGCCGCCCCTGAAGGCCGGCGCAAGGTGGTGCTGGCCACGTCCGTGGCGGAGACCTCGATCACCATCGAAGGGGTGAGGGTGGTGGTCGATAGCGGTCTGTCGCGGGTTCCGCGCTATGAACCGGCGGTGGGCATGACCCGACTGGAGACGGTGCGCGCCTCCCGCGCCGAGGCTGACCAGCGCCGGGGCCGCGCTGGCCGCACCCAGCCTGGCGTGTGCTATCGCCTGTGGTCAGAGGCAGCCGAGCCAGGCATGGAGGCCTTCGCCCGGCCAGAAATTCTCAGCGCCGACCTGGCGCCGCTGCTACTCGATTGCGCCGCCTGGGGCGTCAGCGATCCGGCGACGCTGAGCTTTCTTGATACGCCGCCACGACCGGCGCTCAATGAAGCCGGCGCGTTTCTGCGCGACATTGGCGCCCTCGACCCCGATGGCCGCTTGACGCCGCTGGGCCAGGCGCTCAGCCAGCTGCCGCTGTCGCCCCGGCTGGCGCGTATGGTGCTGCTGGCCTCGGCCAGTGACAATGGCCAGCAGGCGGCGCTGCTCGCCGCCGTGCTGTCAGAGCGCGGCGCTGGCGGCGATGGCGTCGACCTGGCGGAACGGCTCGAGCGTCTGGCGCGGGACCGCACGCCGCGCGCCGGGGCGCTGCGCCGTATGGCGGACAATTGGGCGCGGCAGGCGCAGCATCTGGCGCGGGGGCAAGAGTTACGCGCAGCGCTAACAGGCGCATCGACCGACGCGAGCGCCCCATCCCATGCGCCTGTCCTGGCCCATGGAGCCGCGTCCGTCGGAGCATTGCTAGCTCTGGCCTATCCGGATCGCATCGCCCGGGCGCGTGGCCGTGACGGCCTGTTTCATATGGTCAATGGGCGCGGGGCGCGGCTGGAGCAGGGCGGCGCGCTGACGCGTTCGCAGTTGATCTGCATCGCCGAGGCGACTGGCGTCGCCGCGTCGGCGCGGGTGTTGCTGGCGGCGGCGCTGGAGGAGCAAGAGGTGCTGGCCCTGGGCGCTGGCCGCATCGCCGAGCGCCGCGAGGTGAGTTTCGATCGCGAGGCGCGCGCCGTGCGCGTGCGACTGCAGCGGCGGCTTGGCGCGCTGGTGCTGACCGAGCAGACGGCGGCGCCAACACCGGGCGATGATTGCGCCGGGGCGCTGGCGCGTGGCCTCGCCAGTCTCGGCCTCGAGGTGCTGCCCTGGTCAAAGGCGCTGCGGCAGTGGCGCGCCCGGGTGCTATTCATGCGGCGCGCCGCGGGAGGGGCGGGGGCGGATAATCCCTGGCCCGATCTGTCAGACGCGACGCTGGTCGCGGATATGGCCTGGCTCGAACCGTTCCTCGACGGCAAGACCGCCCTGAGCCAATTGGGGGCCGATGAGCTTGGCTCGGCCCTGCACGCTTTGCTGCCCTGGGAGTTGCAGCGCGCGCTTGAGGCCGGCGCGCCGACGCATTTTGACACGCCGGCCGGAACCCACGTCGCCATCGATTACAGCAGTGAAGAGGGCCCGGCGCTGGCGGTGAAGGTGCAGGAGCTGTTCGGGCTCGCCACCCATCCTGCCCTGGCGGGCGGACGGGTTCCGCTGGCCTTGCACCTGCTGTCGCCAGCGCAACGGCCAGTGCAGATCACCCGCGATCTGCCTGGCTTCTGGCGCGGCTCATGGGCGGATGTGCGCGCCGACATGCGCGGCCGCTATCCGAAGCATTTCTGGCCCGATGATCCGGCCTCCGCCCCGGCAACCCGCCGCGCCGGGCGACCGCCAGGGGCCTGACGCCAGACCACACCGGCTGGCGCGCCTGCGCCGCCTCGCTGATGTGCAGCCCAAAGAAAATGTGGCTCAGAAAATCTTGCGCTCGCCAGCCGGACCTTCGATCTTCATGCGGTCGGCCGTGGGCAGGCGGGCGACGATGTCCTGCAGGATCGTCGGCGACAGGTCGATGGCGTAGAGCTTCCAGCGCATGCCGCTGATGCGGAAGCGCCAGCCGAGCCGCCGCTGCGGATCGCCGTCGACGTTCAGATAAATCCGGAAATGCGTCAGGCCGGTGAATGAGGCGTTGGACAGATGGGCGAAGGCGTCGCCGACGCCGTCGATGCCGAGGCTGGCGGTCGCCCGCGCCTTGCCGTCCTCAACCGGCCAGCCGCGCTCCAGCAGTTCAGCCAGCGTTTCTGGCGTGGTCAGCTGGTTGAGCGCCGGATACAGCGCATTGGCGGCGATGCCGGAAGCGATCTGCTGGGCGAACGGGCTGGCGCCGTTCTGCTTGCCGTGGATGGTGAGATAGGCGCGGATGACCTGCCGGGTCAGCGAACGGCCCAGAGATCCCTTGTCGATGCGGGCCAAAATCGCGGTTGCGTCACGTTGTTTCACCGCGTCCGCCAGACCTGCGGCGGCGATGAACGGCGTCGCCATATAGGCCAGAACCAGAACGATAAAGGCGATGATCCAGAAGGTATAAGAGCGCAATAGCGCTGGCATGATAGCCGTCTCCACCCATACCAGAGAACGCAAACGATGCGCTTGACCACGAATCAGCCAACACCCCCTGTTTAACGTGGAGCAGCGGCGGACAAAACCGTTTGTCAGGCGATGGTCGGAAATTCTGGCATGAGGTCAACGGCGCTACCCGCGAAAGTGATGCATTTGCGTCCTGGATCTGGTGGATGAAGCTCCCGTCGCGCTCGCTGGCGCAGTGGCCTGTGTCACAGGCCCGGATGGCGTTGTGTGCGCCGGTGGACAGCGGCGTTTCTGCGTTGATGCGAAGCCGCGAAGATGCTGGTGCACCCACGACCTGAAATGCTCGGGCGCCGGTATGAAGGCCCGCTCTGGCAGAGGCCCAGACAGGTATTTTGCCTCAACGGGTCTCAGCCGATGGCGAACAGCCGCACCAGGCCCGCCGCCAGCAGCGCGCCGACCAAAGGCGCCAGCACCGGGGTCAGCGCATAGCCCCAGTCAGAGCTGCCCTTGCCGGGGATCGGCAGCAGCGCGTGCATCAGGCGCGGGGCCAGATCGCGGGCGGGGTTGATGGCGTAGCCGGTCATGCCGCCGAGGCTGAGGCCGATGCTCCACACCAAAAGGCCGACGAGGATCGGCCCGACGCCTGCCGGCAGTCCCTGCGGGGCGACGCCTGGCGAGGCGATGGCGGCGATGGCGACGCCAAGCACGCAGGTAGCGAGCGCCTCGGCCACCCAACTGGCGCACTGGCAGTCGCTGGCCGGGCTGGTGCAGAAGGTGGCGCGCTTCAGCTCCGCATCCTCGCCCGTCGCATAGAGCGGCAGATAGAACAGCCACACCAGCGTGGCGCCGATCGCTGCGCCGAGGAACTGCGCCGGCACGAAGCGCCAGAGCAGGTCCCAATCGCCGCTGCGCGCCGCGACAAACAGGCTGACGGCCGGATTGAGATGCGCCTGCGGGCTGCCCGCAGCTTGGGCGCAGAGCACGCCGATCAGCACGGCGAACGCCCAGCCTGCGCTAATGGCGACCCAGCCAGCGCCTTCCGCCTTCGAGCCGCGCAGCAGGGTCGCCGCCACGACGCCATTGCCAAGCAGGATAAGCACGGCCGTGCCGAGCAATTCGCCTCGAAAAATCGCATCCATCACCGTCCCTCCTGAATGGCGGTGATGAAGCTAGGGCGCAGCGTCAGGCGCGAAATCCCGATTTGGGGACGCGGCGTGTTGCGGGAGCGTGTGGGTTCTGGTCAAGCCCGTGCGGCGCCTGAGCATTTCAGGATGTGGATGCGTCAGCATCGTCGCATCCTGGTATGAGCTGTCCCGGCCGTGCGTCAGCGCTGGCTGGCGATGCGCTCGACCAGCGCCAGCGCCGCGGCGAAGGCCGCCTCGACATTCAGCTCGGTGGTGTCGAGCACGGTGGCGTCGGCGGCTGCGCGCAGCGGCGCCACGGCGCGGGCGGCGTCATCGGCGTCGCGCTTGCGGATGTCGGCGAGGATGCGGTCATAGCTCGCCGACGCGTCGCCTTCGACCAGTTCGCGGAAGCGCCGGTCGGCCCGCGCCTCGGGCGAGGCGGTGACGAACATCTTCACCTGGGCGTCGGGGCAGATCACCGTGCCGATGTCGCGGCCATCGAGCACCGCGCCCTGGGGCTGGGCGGCGAAAGCCCGCTGCACGTCGAAGAGCGCGGCGCGCACCGCAGGAAACGCCGCAACCCTGGAGGCAGCTGCGCCAGCCTCGCCCGTGCGCAGGGCCGGGTTGTCAGCGAAATCGGCTGGCAGATTGCGGGCGACGGCCGCCGCCGCTGCCTCATCGTCCAGGCTTGCCCCCTGGGCGAGCACGCCATGCGCCACGGCGCGATACAATAGGCCGGTGTCCATCCACGGCAGGCCATAATGCGCGGCGAGCTTGCGGGCCAGCGTGCCCTTGCCAGAAGCAGCGGGGCCGTCGATGGCGATCACCAGTGCGGCGGGACTGGCCATGCTCAGCCCTCGCCCATCTGGATATCGGCGCCAAGGTCGCGCATCAGCGGGGCGAAAGCCGGGAAGCTGGTGGCGATCATCGCGGCGTCATCAATGCGCATGCCCTCAGCCGCCGCAAGGCCGAGCACCAGGAACGACATGGCGATGCGGTGATCGAGGTGGGTAGCGGCGCAGCCGCCGCCCTTCACCTTGCCAGCGCCGCCGCTGACGATCAGGTCATCGCCCTCGATCCGCGCCGTAACCCCCGCCGCCGCGAGGCCATCGGCGATGGCGGCGAGACGGTCGGATTCCTTGACGCGCAATTCGGCGAGGCCGCGCATGCGCGTCTCACCGCTGGCGAAAGCGGCGGCGACGGCGAGCACCGGATATTCGTCGATCATCGACGGCGCCCGCGCCGCTGGCACATCGACGCCGGTGAGCGGGCTGTAGCGCACGCGTAAGGTGGCGATGTCCTCGCCGCCCTCGCTGGACCGCTCGAGCACCTCGATCTGCGCGCCCATCTCGGTGAGCGTGGTGAACAGGCCGGTGCGCAGCGGGTTCATCATCACGCCCTCAAGCGTGACGTCCGAGCCTGGGGTGATCAGCGCCGCGACCAGCGGGAAGGCGGCGGACGACGGGTCGGCGGGGATGACAATATCGGCGCCGCGCAACTCGGGCTGGCCGGTGAGGGTGATCTTGCGGCCATGCTCGCCAAAGGGCTCAACCTCCACCGTGGCGCCGAAGTGGCGCAGCATGCGTTCGGTGTGGTCGCGCGAGGCCTCGCGCTCGATAACAATGGTCTGGCCCGGCGCATTGACGCCGGCCAGCAGCACCGCTGATTTGATCTGCGCCGACGCAACCGGCGTCTCATAGACGACGGGAACCGCCTCGCGTGCGCCAGCGAGGGTAATCGGGCAGCGACCGCCCTCCGCCTCAGACACCACACGGGCGCCCATCTGCAGCAGCGGGTCGATGATACGGCGCATCGGGCGCTTGCGCAGCGAGGCGTCGCCATCGAAGGTCGCCGTCACCGGGTGGCCGGCGACCACGCCCATCATCAGCCGCGAGCCGGTGCCGGCGTTGCCGAAATCCAGCACATCGGTCGGCGACACAAGGCCGCCGACGCCGACGCCACGCACGCTCCAGGCGCCCTCGCCGGTACGGGTGACCTCGGCGCCAAGCGCGCGGGCTGCGGCGGCGGTGGCCAGCACGTCGTCCCCCTCCAGCAGGCCGGTGACGCGCGTCTCGCCGACGCTGAGCAAGCCAAAGATCAGCGCCCGGTGCGACATGGATTTGTCGCCTGGGGCCCGCACCGCGCCCTTGAGCGGGCCAGACGGACGGGAGGAGGAAGGAACCGGCGTGGAATGAGCGCTCACGGGCATTTCCTGCTTTAGATGATCTGTGGCGTGGTCGGGAGCGGGCCGATGCCACCGGCGCTCCACCTCACAGGTGATTCAGACCGGCGCAACAACTTGCTGCGCCCCACAAGCGACAGATTTCCTCGCAGGTCAAATCCCGGCAGGTCAATCTCCGCAGGTCAGATGCCGCCAGCGCCAGGAAGATCACAGGGGCAGGCAGCCGCGTAAGCTGCGGGCGACCGTGCGTGGGTCAAATGGCTAACTGGCGAGAACGCTGCCACAGCACGCCCTACGGCGTCGGAGTCAGAGCAGGTTCCGATGTCGGATGATCGGCGCCTGCGCGCTACCTCGGGCAAAGAGTCCATTCGGGCCGATCAGGCGATTCCGCCTGATCGGAAAGCCCTTTAGTTACCGCCGCATTGCGACTTCACCGCCTGGGAGTATTCGGCGACGCCAGCATTGGCGTTGGCGACGTTGCGGCTGCGCTCCGCGCCGCTCTGGCAGCGGCCATAGAAGGCGGCGGCCTTTTTCAGCGCCGCGATCTGATTGCGCCATGCGGCGCAACGCTCGCGCTCAGAGCCGGTGGCAGCCTCCGAAAGGTCTGCGCGGGCCTGGCGCACCTGCTGTAGCACGATGATGGCGTCGCGCTGGCAGGTCTGGCTGCTGGCGGCGACCGGCGACGGCAGCGCGCCCAGCGCCATGCCCGCCGTCAGCAGCAGGCCGCGCATGGCGGCGATGGGGCGGCGGCGAGGCGTGGCGCGGGACATGGGGTCACTTCCTGCTGGGCTGGAGCGCTCTGTGGAGCGCCCCGCAGCATGATCCGTCGATATTAACGGATCATGGCGAGGCCTCGTGAAGCGCCGCCGTGATGCGCCGGCGCCACGCGGAGGCGGCGCTGTGCAAGCCTTGCGGCCTCAGCTCAGATTGAGCTCACGGAAGAAATCATTGCCCTTGTCGTCGATGACGATGAAGGCAGGGAAATCCTCCACTTCGATCTTCCAGATCGCTTCCATGCCGAGCTCCGGATATTCCAGAACCTCGACCTTGCGGATGCAATCCTGGGCAAGGCGGGCGGCGGGGCCGCCGATCGAGCCGAGATAGAAGCCGCCATGCTTCTGGCAGGCCTCGCGCACCTGGGACGAGCGATTGCCCTTGGCCAGCATGACCATCGAGCCGCCGGCGGCCTGGAACTGGTCGACATAGGCGTCCATGCGGCCAGCGGTGGTGGGGCCGAATGAGCCGGAGGCGAAGCCCGTCGGCGTCTTGGCCGGGCCGGCGTAATACACCGGGTGGTTCTTGAGATAGTTCGGCACGGCGCCGCCCTGCTCCAGCCGCTCGCGAATCTTGGCGTGGGCGAGGTCGCGGGCGACGATGATCGTGCCGCTGAGCGACAGGCGGGTGCGAATCGGGTGCTGGCTCAGCGTGGCGAGGATGTCGCTCATCGGCTGGTTCAGGTCGATCTTCACCACATCGCCGCCAAGGGCGCTCTCGTCGACTTCCGGCATGAAGCGGGCCGGGTTGGTCTCGAGCTGCTCAAGAAACACGCCGTCGCGGGTGATCTTGCCCTTGGCCTGGCGGTCCGCCGAGCACGACACGCCAAGGCCGATTGGCAGCGAGGCGCCGTGGCGCGGCAGGCGGATGACGCGGACGTCGTGGCAGAAATATTTGCCGCCGAACTGGGCGCCGACGCCGAGGCTCTGGGTCAGCTTGTGGATTTCTTCTTCCATCGCCACGTCGCGGAAGGCGTGGCCGTCAGCCGAACCGGAGGTGGGCAGCTCGTCGAGGTAGCGGGTCGAGGCCAGCTTCACCGTCTTGAGGTTCTGCTCGGCGCTCATGCCGCCAATGACAATGGCGAGATGGTATGGCGGGCAGGCGGCGGTGCCGAGCGTCAGGATCTTTTCCTTGAGGAAACTGATCATGCGGTCGTGGGTCAGCAGCGCTGGCGTGCCCTGGAACAGGAAGGTCTTGTTGGCCGAGCCGCCGCCCTTGGCGACGAACAGGAATTTATAGGCGTCCTCGCCCTCGGCGTAGATGTCGATCTGCGCCGGCAGGTTGGAGCCGGTGTTCTTCTCCTCGAACATCGACAGCGGCGCCAGCTGCGAATAGCGCAGATTGCGCTTGAGATAGGCGTCCTTGATGCCCTGGCCGATCGCCTCTTCGTCCTGGCCGTCGGTCCAGACCATGCGGCCCTTCTTGCCCATGACGATGGCGGTGCCGGTGTCCTGACACATGGGCAGCACGCCGCCCGCGGCGATATTGGCGTTCTTCAGCAGGTCATAGGCGACGAAGCGGTCGTTGGAGGTCGCTTCCGGGTCCTGCAGGATCTTCGCCAGCTGCTGCAGATGGCCGGGGCGCAGCAGGTGGTTGATGTCCATGAACGCCGCTTCCGCCAGCGCGCGGATCGCCTCCGGCGCAACGTTCAGGAACTCCCGTTCGCCGATCTTCTCGACGCTGACGCCCGCATCGGTGACTTTCCGGTAAGGGGTCTGGTCGGGGCCAAGGGGAAACAGGGTCGAAGTGGCGGCGAGGCCGGGTGCATCAGACATGGATCTACCGCAGGGCTGTCAAAAGGGCGCCCATCTGCGATGGGCTGACCTTCCATAAGACCTGTGAACGGTTTGATAAAGTGATTTGGTATGTTTCCAGACTGCGCCGCCGCCATGGTCTGGCCTCGCGCTGGGCCAGGGCGCTCAGACGACGGCTGCCCTGGCGGCGCCGGTCGGGCTTTCTTCGGTCAGGAGCGCATAGAGCGCGTCTGGGTCGCGCGTGGCCCTGATCCGGTCGAGCATGGCGGGCACGCGCAGCACGCGGGCGACGCGGGCGAGGGCCTTGAGATGGTCAGCGCCTGCATTTTCCGGCGCCAGCAGCAAAAACATCAGATCGACCGGCTGGCCATCGAGCGCGTCAAAATCAAACGGGCGCTCGGCGCGGGCAAACAGGCCAAAAACGCGGTCAAGCTTCTCAGGCTTGCCATGCGGAATGGCGATGCCGTCGCCAATGCCCGTGGAGCCGAGGCGTTCACGCTGCGCCAGCGTGTCGTAGATTTCCCGTTCAGTCAGTTCCGGAATCAGGCTGGCTGCATGCGCCGCCAGCTCCTGAAGCGCCTGCTTCTTGCTGTTGCACTTGAGGGCCGGGATGACTGCCTCGGGTGTCAGAAGATCGGTCAGGGGCATGTTGTCTCGCAAGCGGCGTCGGGCAGACTGCAACGGCAGGCCGCCCGGCGACATCCATCAATCTATCTGGCGGACGCCTGACAAACACGGTCAGGTCGTCGCGCGGCGCCTTGGTGCCGGAATCAGAAGCGGCGCTGGCCGGGCCTGCGCCGCATCTTCATTCAGCCCCTGTCGGACGGGGGTGGATCAATCCAGCCAATGGTCCCGTCATTGCGCCGATATACGATGTTCAGCCTGGAAGTGCCAGCGTGCCGGAACAGAAGAATTGGAGCGCCCGTCACATCGAGTTGCACCACTGCCTCACTGACGGGCAGGAGCGGCAAGGCTTTCGTCATCTCTGCGACAACCACAGGGTGAAAGTCTTCATTGTCAGCTTCCTCGCCAGGTTCGGCGAATACGGTGGCCGATACTATATCGGCGTCATCGCCGCCGCTGCTGAGCGCCGGGTTGGCCCAGCCATTCTGGCTGCCCTGGCGGGCTTTCAGCCGCGCGTTGTAGCGCCGCAGCCGCTTCTCGATGCGGTCGGCCGCCTGATCGAAACTGATGACCGGATCGTGCGAGCTGCCCGACGATTCAAGGGTAATGCCCGAGTTGAGGTGCAGGCCGCAGTCGGTGCGGTAAGCGCCGCCATCGCGGGTCACCGTCACATGCCCGGAAGCCGCTCCCCCAAAATATTTG
This sequence comes from Camelimonas sp. FR25, assembly GCF_059740505.1. Classification (NCBI taxonomy): domain Bacteria; kingdom Pseudomonadati; phylum Pseudomonadota; class Alphaproteobacteria; order Hyphomicrobiales; family Chelatococcaceae; genus Camelimonas; species Camelimonas sp. FR25. The sequence goes on from NZ_JCAWFG010000103.1 coordinate 24,252, forward strand.
TCCACCGCCGCGTTGACGCGGACCTCGATCTGTCCCCTCAGGGCGCTGCCGATGTCCATGTTCTTGCCAGATACGCGTAGCGTCATATCAACCTCCCATGCGGCAGGGCGACACGGCCACCCTGCGCCGCCGAAGCGGCGATTTGCGATGGTTTCTCCGGTAGGTTGAATCGTAGGAACGGCGCCTGGCCAAGTCAATGGAGCGCGGCGCGCGCCGTGCCCTCTGGTCAGGCGGCCCGCGCCGCTCAGCCAGCGGGCGCCTTGAGGCGGCGGCGGTCGACAGACGAGGGAATGCGCAATGATTCCCGATATTTGGCGACGGTGCGCCGGGCGATGTCGACGCCATCCTCGCGTAAGGAGCGCACAATGGCGTCGTCCGAAAGAATGGCGTCAGGCGCTTCAGCGTCGATCATCTGGCGGATGCGATGGCGCACCGCCTCCGCCGCATGCGCCTCGCCGTCACCTGCTGCGGCGATCGCCGTCGAGAAGAAGTATTTCATCTCGAACACGCCACGCTCGCAGCCGATCGACTTGTTGGCGGTGACACGGGAGATGGTCGATTCATGCATGCCGATAGCGTCGGCCACGGCTTTCAGGGTCATCGGCCGCAGGCCGCCGACGCCCTCGGTGAAGAAGGCGTCCTGCCGCCGCACGATCTCCGTCGCCACGGTGAGGATGGTGCGGGCGCGCTGGTCGAGGCTGCGATTCAGCCAGCTGGCGTTCTGCCACGCCTCGGTGACGAAATTCTTCTCCGCTTCGCTACGTGTCGCCTTCGACACCCGGCTGAAATAGGCCCGGTTGACGAGGACGCGCGGCAGGGCGTCGCTGTTCAGCGCGACCATCCAGCCGCCTTCCGGCGCGCGCCTGACGACGGCGTCGGCGAAGAGCGGCGTGGTGGGCGTCACGTCGAAGGGGCGGCCGGGGCGCGGCTCCAGCGCGCGAATCTCGCGCAGCATGTCGTGCAGATCGTCATCATTGACGCCGCACAGCCGCCGCAGCGCAACGAAGTCGCGCTTCGCCACCAGATCCAGACGGCTGACCATCGCCGCCATGGCCGGATCGTAACGGTCGCGCTGGCGCAGCTGGATGGCGAGGCATTCCGCCGGGTCGCGCGCCCCAACGCCTGGCGGGTCGAGCTGCTGCACCACCGTCAGCGCCGCATCAATAATCGTGCGGGCCACGCCAAGCCGCTGCGCCAGCGCGTCGAGGCCCTGGGCCATGTCCTGCTCAAGATAGCCAGTAGGGGCGATGGCGTCGATCAGGGCCAGGGCCGCAAGCTGCGTCGGCACGTCGAGCCGTTGCAGGCCCAGTTGCTGGCGCAGATGGGCGCGCAGATCGGGCGGGGCGCTGAGCAGCGTCATCGGGTCGAAATCGTCGCCGCCGGCGCCGCCTCCGCCAGAAACCGCGCCGCCAGAACTGGCGCCGCCCAAATATTCGCCGCCTGCATGGTCGCCGCCAGACGTCGCCGGCCCGGTTACGCCTGCGCCGTCATCGGGCTCGAAACTGTTGCTCAGATCGGTGTCGAGACTGGCTTCCAGCGCCGCCTGGCTGGTTTCCAGCTCGCCGGCGTCCCAGGGGCGACCGGCGTCCTCCGCCGCCTGTCCCTCAAGCGCCAGCTCCGGCGCATTGTGTATTCCGGCGTCGCGATTGTCGCGGGCGAGGCGGGCGGCGCTGTCGCCGGTCTCCGCTTCCAGAAACGGGTTGCGCTCCAGCTCTTCCTGCACCCAGGCCGACAGCTCCAGGCTCGACATTTGCAGCAGTCTGATCGCCTGCAGCAATTGCGGCGTCATGACCAGGCTCTGCGCCTGCCGGATTTCGAGCCGGTGCGAAAACGACATGCATGACACCGCAAGCGCGCGCCGCCATGGGCGAGGCGAGCGTCAGGACCCAGATGAAGCGCGCCTCACGGAGTTTCGATCACACGACCTGCGTCAATGGGCACGGAACTTGCATATCGCACCATCCGCCTGTTGTCGAACGCTGGTCCGACACAATTGACGGCTGTCACGGGCGGTTCGCCGGGTCTCACGCCGCAATTGCCCCGTTTCTGTCGCAATCACGCAGGGTCACATGCGGCTTTGCAGCGCAGCCGCGACCATGAGGGCTTTCGCGTGTGACGTTCGGCAGCGCACGCAAGACGGCAGCGCACGCAAGATGACGGCGCATGCAAGACGACAGCGCGCCAGGCGCCGCGCCGTCAGAGACGGAAGTCTTCGCCCAGATACAGCCGGCGCACGTCCGGGTTGGCGATGACGTCCTCGGCGCGACCCTCCATCAGCACCTGGCCGGAGTGGATGATATAGGCCCGGTCGACCATGCCGAGGGTCTCGCGCACATTGTGGTCGGTGATCAGGACGCCGATGCCGCGCCGGGTCAGCTGGCTGACCAATTGCTGGATATCGCCGACGGCGATCGGATCGATGCCGGCGAACGGCTCGTCGAGCAGCATGAACGAGGGGCGGCCGGCGAGGGCGCGGGCGATCTCGCAGCGGCGACGCTCGCCGCCCGACAGCGCAATCGACGGCGATTTGCGCAGCCGGGTGATCTGGAACTCCTCAAGCAGCTGATCCAGCTCCTCTTCGCGCTTGCGGCGATCCGGCTGGGTCACCTCAAGCACGGCGCGGATATTGTCTTCCACCGACAGGCCGCGGAAAATGGAGGCCTCCTGCGGCAGATAGCCAATGCCGAGCCGGGCGCGGCGATACATCGGCAGGCGGGTGATGTCATAGCCGTCGAGGCCGATGACGCCCCGGTCGGCGCGCACCAGGCCCGTGATCATGTAAAAGATCGTGGTCTTGCCGGCGCCGTTGGGGCCAAGCAGGCCGACGGCCTCGCCATTGCGCACATACAGGCTGGCGCCCTTCACCACGGTGCGGCCGCCATAGGATTTCTGCAGGCCTTCCACCGACAGCACGCCGCCAGGCGCCGCCGCCAGCCGCGCGGCGTGGTCGGCGTGGCTCCAGTCCTGGTCGGTGGGCGCAACGCCCGGGGCTGTCATCGGCTCATACATCATCGGTTCCGTCTCGTGCATTGGCTGCGCCCGCTGGCCGCGCACGCCAGAGGCGACCACGCAACCGTGCGATCCGCAACCCGCGCCGCCTGGGGACAGGGGCGGCGCTGGCCAGCGCCATGTGGCGACGGCCTGTCATAACCTGCGGACGCGCCGGACATGTGGCGCGCCCAGGAGCACCGCTGTTCTCAACGCTACGCCGATTCGTGAGGCGAGGGCCTCGCAAACGCTACGCAGGCCTCTCAAACGCTACGCGGCGGTTCTCATCGCTGCGCGCGCAAATTTCCCTCGCTGCGCGGGAATTCTCATCGCTGCGCAGGAAATTCTCATCGCTGCGCGGGCTTGGCCTGCGGCTTCTGCTGCTTGTCCTCGCTGCCAGGCACCAGAAGGGCGCGGACGCGCTGACCCGGCTTGCGCTCAACCGAAGCGCGGCTATTGGCCAGATCATAGATCAGCCGGTCGCCGGTAGTGACGTTTTCGCCCTGGCTGAGCTTGGCGTTGCCGTTGAGATAAACCTTCTGCTCGGCCTTGTCATAGATCGCGTTGTCGGCGGTGGCGATCTGGTCCTTCGACACCACGGTCATCGGACCTGCGCATTCGAGCCGGCGCACGCCATTGTCGCTGGCAGAGCCCGTCGCGGCGGCGCCGGCGGGAGCAGCGCCGCCCTGGGCGTTGACGCCCTGCTCATAAAACACTGTCAGCGTCTTGCAGCGCATGGTGGTCTCACCCTGCACGGCGATGACATTACCGGCGAAGATCGCCTTCTTGTCCTTGTCAAACACGTCGAGGCGATCGGAATCGATCTTGATCGGCTCCTTGCTGTCGGCGCCGCCAAAACCGGCGAGGCCGCTGTTGGCCGCAGGCTTGGCGGGCGATGGCCGCGCCTGCGCCTCGGCCGGGCCTGCAGGCAGCGAAAAGGCGGCGGCCAGCACGGCCAACGCCGCCACGCCAGAGGCAAGGGTCAGGCCGGCGCGGCAAGGCCGGGAAGCTGTGGACGCTGTGGCGAAACGGCTCGTCATTGTTTGAAACCTGTATCCGTCGTTTCGAGGCCGCCGTGTTGCGGGGCCGTTTCACCGGTCGATGGCGCCTTTGCGCCTTTTTGCTCGCCGTTCTGCGGGTATAGCACGGTTTTAACCCGACCTTCGAACACGATCACTTTGCCATTGTCGCTGACGCGCATGGCGTCGGCGTCGACTGAGCCGCCATTGGCGGTAGTGATGCGCACTGGCTCGCTGGTGTGCATTTCACCGGCCTTGAGATTGACGCTGGCCGCCTGCAGCTTCGCCGTATCGCCATTGTCCGTGTTGACATGGACGCCGCCTGACAATTGCAGCTGTTCCGACTTCATGTCGTAGACGCCAGCGGCGGAGCGCAGATGCGTGGCGTTGTCGCCCACCGCGCCGAGCCGCGCCGTGATCTGCTCGAGCTCAACCACGCCTGGCTTGCGCACGTCCTGGGAGGCGGCCACCGACGTCACCTGATAGGGTTTGCCGTCCTTGCGGAAGCCATTGAGCTTGGGGTTCTCCATGGTCACCTTGGTGCCGCTCAGCGCGACCGGCCCCATCTCCAGACCCGCGATATTTGCCCCGGGTTTGAACAGGCTCCAGCCGATCAGTCCGGCCACCGCTGCGGCGGCGGCCACGGGGATGAGCATGCGCAGGCCGCGCACCAGCCGTGAGTGCCGCAGCGCCGCCTTGTAGGCAGCGAGGCGCTCACCGTGCAGCAGTCCTGGAGCGCGCCGCGCGGCGCCTCCCTGAACTGCGTGTGTGGCCAAAGCCATCTGGTTCATCAACTCTATCCCGCTCCGCCGCCCGCAAATTCGTCACTGGCAAATTCGCAACTGGCACATTCGTCACCAGCAAGTTCGCCACCAGCAAGCCGCGCCTCACGTTCCTGGTCTCGTCCCGCGGCGCCGCCGCGTTCACCCTGATATGGGCATGGCCGGTGCAATCGCCATGCCCCCTGCGCATATGCTGTAGGTGACTGCGCATCGCAACCATACAGCACATCGATCTTGCCAATGTGTTGTTGCACGCATTGGCATGCATCACAGCGCGCCGCCGCCTGGGCAGGCGACTGCAACCACACTGCCCGATGTAATGGGCGTATCTGGCGACAATTGGCCGCCAGAGCGTTGTGATTGCGTCACAATCGGTGAGGGAGGCAACGATTATCGCCGCTCACATATGCGCAAAAATATCCGTATCGGGCCAGCCGGCGAGGTCGAGCCGGGCGCGGGTGGGCAGAAATTCAAAGCAGGCCTGGGCGAGCGCGGCGCGGTCCTCACGCGCCAGCATGGCGTCGAGCCGCGACTTGAGCGCATGCAGATGCAGCACGTCGGAGGCGGCGTAGGCCACCTGGGCGTCCGACAGCGTCTCCGCCGCCCAATCCGATGACTGCTGCTGCTTCGACAGATCGACGCCGAGCAATTCGCGGGTCAGATCCTTGAGCCCGTGCCGGTCGGTGTAGGTGCGGGTCAGCTTCGAGGCGATCTTGGTGCAATAGACCGGCTGGGTCGCCACATCGAGATAACGCTCGAGCACCGCCAGATCGAAACGGGCGAAATGGAAAATCTTGAGCACCGCCGGATCGGCCAGCAGGCGGATCAGGTTCACGGGCGGCGGGCCGTCGCGCAAGATCTGCACCACATGGGCGTCGCCATCGCCGGCCGACAATTGCACCACGCACAGGCGATCGCGTAGCGGGTTGAGGCCAAGCGTCTCGGTGTCGACGGCCACCGACGTTCCAAACTGGACCTCAGCCGGCAGATCGCCGCGATGAACGTGATTGGTCACAGCTCCCCTCCAGGCAGGCGGCCTCCGGCCAGCGGCCGGCGACGCATGTGGTCAAGCGACGCCCGCTGACGCGTCAGGCTGATCACGCCGCCAGGCGCGCGCGTCGATGAGGACGCAGCTGGCGAGCCAAGGCGTGATCGAAGCGGGGCCGCAAAACCGTCATAGACCGGGCGATCAGCCACGTCATGCAGTTTCGCCGGTCGTGCGCGTCGCCAGCGGCGCCCGTTGCAGCAAAGGCTCAGCTTGCCCACACTGACCATGCATCCGCGCTGACCTTGCGTGTGCGGATGACCTTGCGCGCGAAGCCTGGCTCGGACAGAAGCACAGCAGATTCCACATCCATGGGGAGCCGCCGCTGTGACCGCCACTGAACCATCCGCCTTGCTCGACATCACCGGCGCCGTCGCCACCATCACCCTGAACCGCCCCAAAGCGTTCAACGCCATTGGCCTTGATGAGGCGCGCTATCTTGAGGAGCTTGGCGCCCGGATCGTCGCCAATCCGGACGTGCGGGTCGTGGTGATCCGCGGCAATGGCCCGGCCTTTTGCGCCGGCGGCGACATCCGCTGCTTCATCGCTCATCTTGACGACATCGGCACCATGGCGCGCGAATTGCTCGGCGCGCTTAACCGCTTTCTGGTCATGCTGCGCGACGGCCCATACCTCTTGCTGACCAGCGTACATGGCGCGGCGGCAGGCGCCGGCTTCTCACTGGCGGCGCTCGGCGACATTTGCATCGCCGCCGATACGGCGAAATTCACCGCCGCCTACAACAAGCTCGGCGTCACGCCAGATGGCGGCGGCTCGATCGGCATTGTCGAGCGCGTCGGGCCGCGCAAGGCGCTGGAGCTGTTCCTGGCCAGCGACAGCATCGACGCGGCGGAGGCGCTGCGCCTCGGTCTGGTCAATCAGGTGGTCGCCGCCGATCAGCTGGAGGCCGCGACCCAGGCGATGGCGCAGCGCCTGGCCAGCAATGCGCCGGAGTCGATCTTGCGCACCAAGCAACTGGTGCAGCAGGCGAGCCGCTCCCCGGCCGTGGCGCAACTCGACGCCGAGATGGAGGCCATGGTCGCCTGTATGCAGACCCAGACCTTCCGCGACGCTATCGACCGCTTCGTCAAGAAGTGAGGCGCGGCCGGACGCGCAGCGCGTGAAGCCCGTACAGTCATGACGACGGGGCCGGACATGGTCCGGCCCCCTCGTCGTTGCGCACAACGTCTCATGCCGTGTGAGGCGCGGGCGCGGGCGCGTCAGCCCGGAGCCATCCTCCGGCCCAAGTTCAGAGCCCGAGCTCCTGCAGGATCGCCCGCTTGAGCTTGTATTTCTCGATCTTGCTGGTGGGGGTCAGCGGCAGCGCGTCGACAAAGCGCACATGCGCCGGCTGCATGTATTTTGGCATCACCGCGCGGGCGTGATCGCGCAGCGCCGCTTCATCCATGACTTCGCCTTCCACCAGCTCGATGAACACCGCGATGTCTTCCTCCGAGCCTTCGCGCGCTGGCACGGGCACGGCGGCGGCGGCGCGCACCTTGTCATGGCGCTGCAGCAGCGCCTCGACCTCATAGGACGAGACGTTCTCGCCGCGCACCCGGAAGAACCCGCCCATGCGATCGACAAAGGCGTAAGCGCCAGGCAAGTCCGGCAATTGCTTCGCCGCATCGCCGGTGTGGAACCAGCAGCTGCGCAACACCCTGGCCGTGGCCTCAGGCTTGCGGAAATATTCCAGCATCATCATGCCGGGATAGCGCGGGCGGAAGGCCAGCTGGCCGACCTCGCCCGGCGGCAGACGATTGTCATCCTCATCGAGGATGGCCACCTCATAGAGCTGGTTGGGCGTGCCCATGAAGCCCTTGGGCACGGGACCTGCGCCATCAAGGATCATGCGGTCGCAGTCGCGGGCGCGGGCGCGCAGGGCGTCCTTGTCAAAGCCCTTCCACAGGCGCGGCGGCGTGCCCTGGGCGTCGCCGAACTGGTCGAGCAGGCCGGCGAAGCCGAGCCCTGATTCAGTCTGGCCAAACCCTGCGGTGACAAAATCAAAACCGAAGCGCTGCGCCACCTCGTGATGGTTCGGCGGCAGCGGCTGCATATGCACCTTGTTCAGCGTATTGGCGCGGTCGTCGTCGCGCGGCGGCGCCGACATCAGCCAGGGGACCATCACATCCAGCAGCACGCAGCAGCTGGCGCCGCATTCGTCGATGCGATCCCAGAATTTCGTGGGGCTGAACTTGTCCCACAGCCCGACGGTGTTGCCCTGCCACACCGCCCGCGCCAGCAGGAAGAAGGCGCCGCCGACGTGATACATCGGCAGATCGCAATAGATGACGTCATCCGCCGTGGTCATGCGCCGCATGATGTAAAGATAATTGTTCAGCCAGCGGAACGGCTGCAACACCCCCTTCGACGGCCCGGTGGTGCCGGAGGTGTAGACGATATTGGCCGGATCGAACGGGCTCAGCGCCAGCTGCGGCGGGGCTGTGGTCGTCGCTGTAAGTTCCGCCAGATCGCTGATCTGCAGGCGGGCGAAGGCTGGACCGAAGCTGGCCTCAGTGGCGTCGTGATCGCCGGGAGCCGGGGTGTGGACGATCAGCCGCTCGAGCGGGACCTCATCGATCACCTCCGCCAGCACGGGCGCGAAATGCGGATCGGTGATCAGCGCGAACGGATCGGTGTCCTTGAGCTGGTAGGACAGCAGCGGCGCGGTGAAGTTGAAATTCACCGGCGCATAGACGCCGCCGGCCCGCCAGATGGCGAACATCGCCAGCGCCGCCATCAACGAATTGCGCGTCAGTACGCTGACCGGGCGACCGCGCGGCAGGCCCATTGCGGCGAGGCCGGCGGCGATGGCGTCGGCGCGCTGGCGGAACTCCGCATAGGTGATGCGGATATTATCCTCGCCGTAGTGGATGAACACCTTGTCCGGCAGGCGCGCCGCGATGTCATCGAGCCGCACCAGCACCATGTCGCCTTCCGACGTCATGTCGGCGAACATTTCCTCAGGGGTCATTACAGGCTCCCTCATACCGGGCCGCGAAGATGCTGATGCATCTGCGACGTAAAATGTTCGGTCGCCGCACGGGCCTGATCAGGACCCGATGAACCATGCGCATCGGATCCTGGCGTCACGCTGCGGCTCGACGGGCTAGCTGGCGGGCGGCGTCAGCGCCGCGCGCTCACAGCTTCTTCATGGTGGGGTCGAGGGCGGTGCGCAGGGATTCGCCCAGCGTGTTGAAGGCCAGCGCCGTCAGCATGATGATCAGCCCAGGCGGATACATCTGCTCCGGGGCGATCTCCATGTTCTGATAGGCGCGGGCCAGCATGGCGCCCCAGCTTGGCTCCGGCGGCTGGATGCCGAGTCCGAGGAAGCTCAGGCTGGCCTCGGCCAGCAGCGCCGCCGCCAGCAGCAGCGTCACCTGGACGATCACCGGCTGGATGGCGTTGGGCAGCACATGGCGCAGCAGGATCTTCCACGTCGGTGTGCCAAAGCAGCGGGCGGCGTCGACATACAGCTCATTGCGCACCACCAGCGTCCGGGCGCGCACCAGCCGGGCCAGCATCGGCGAAAACACGATGCCGACGGCGATCATGCCATTGGTCAGGCCGATGCCGAGCGCGCCGGTCACGGCGATGGCCAGAACGATCGCCGGAAACGACAGCAAGCTGTCGATGCAGCGGCTGATGATTTCGTCGGTCCAGCCGCCGGCATAGCCGGCGATCAGCCCGACCGGCACGCCGATCAGCACGGCGATGGTGACGGCGAGCACGCTGGCGTAGAGGCTGGCGCGGGCGCCATAGAGCAGGCGGCTGAGGGTGTCGCGACCCAGATCGTCAGCGCCAAGCCAGTGCGCCGACGACATGGGGGCAAGGGCGGCGTCGATGTCCTGGGCGGTCGGCGAATAGGGCGCCAGCCAGGGCGCGGCGATGGCCACGACGACCATCATGAGCAGGAAGGCCAGCGCCACCGCGCCGACGCGATCGCGGCGCAGCCATTTGCCGAAGGCCGAAGGGGCGCGGGCCGGGGCGGCGGCGGGGGAAAGGGAAATGTCCGCCATCAGCCAATCCTCGGATCAAGCACGCTGTACAGCACGTCGGTGACCAGATTGACGCTGACCACGATCAGCACCATCACGAACACCACGCCCTGAACCACCGGGAAATCACGCTGGATCGCCGCATTGACGATCAGGCTGCCCATGCCGGGAATGGCGAACACCGCCTCCACCACCACGGTGGCGGCGAGCAGGCGGTTGGCGAGCAGGCTGATGACAGTCAGCAGATTGACGCTGACATTCTTCAGGCCGTGCTTCCACAGGATCGCCCCGGGGCCGACGCCCTTGGCGTGCAGGGTGCGCACCTGCTGCGACGACAGGATCTCCACCAGCGAAGAACGCAATTGCCGCGCCACCTCGGCCACGCCGCCCGAGGCCAGCGCCACCGCCGGCAGAATGGCGTGCCGCAAGGATTCCCACGGGTTCTCCGAGAACGGCACGGAGCCAGTCGCCGGCAGCCAGCCGAGGCCCAGCGCCAGCCACGCCACCAGCAGCATCGCCAGCCAGAAATTGGGGATCGCCACGCCGAGCGAGGCGATGGACATCACCAGCCGGTCGACCACGCCGCCGGGACGGCTGGCGGCGAGAATGCCCAAAGGGATGCCGATGGCCATGGCCAGCAGCAGCGCCAGGGTGACGATCAGCATGGTGTTGGGCAGGCAACGGGCGATGGAGGTGATCACCGCTTCGCCCGACAACAGCGATTTCGACAGATCGCCCTGCACCGCCTTCAGCAGCCAGCCGCCATATTGCACGAAGAATGGCTGGTCGAGCCCATACATGGTGCGGATTTCGGCGATGCGTTCGTCGGTGGCGTTGTCGCCGGCCAGCGTCACAGCGATATCGCCGGGCACCAGCTTGAGCAGGCCGAATACAATCAGGGTCGCCAGAATGACCACGGGGATGGTCTGCAGGAGCCGTCGCCGGATCATCTGGCGTTTTGCTGGAGCGAGCATTGCTATTTACCGTCCCGAAGGGGAGGGAGCGCGGGCCGGCGGCCCGCCTCCGTCACAGAACTCAGCCGAGGCTGACGAATTCAAACTTGGGTTTGCCGAGCAGGTCGGGTTTGTAGCCCTTGACCTTGGGCGACAGGGCGTCGAGCTCGAACTGGAACGCCACCGGCGCCGACAGCGCCTGGCCCATGGTGATCTGCTGGATCTTGTCGAACACCGCGGCGCGCTGCTTCAGATCCTCGCTCTCGCGGCTCTGGCGGATCAGCGTGCTCAGCTCGTCGGTGGCTTCGCGGCTGGCGTTGTAATAGGCGCCCTTGTCGAAGCCGAGCGCATAGGTCATCGATGGGTCCGGGCGCCCCGTCCACGCCGACAGCAGCATGTCATAGGCCTGGTTGAAGAAATTGGCGCTGATCTCGGCCACGGTGCCGCGGGTGAACTTCAGCCGGATACCCACCTTGCCGAGCTGTTCCTGCAACACTTCGGCGCGTCGCACGCTATCCTGGTCGGTATAGGCGCCGACGGTCAGCTCGAAGCCCTTGTCGAAGCCTGCCTCGGCCAGCAGCTGCTTCGCCTTGTCGATGCTGTGCGGATACAGCTTCGATGCGGTCTCCGACCAGGCCCAGTGCGACTTCGGCAGCGTCATGGTCGCCGGCTCGCCGAGGCCCGCCATGGTGGCGCGTACGAAGGCATCGCGATCGATGGCGAAATTGATCGCCTGCCGCACCTTGAGATTATCCAGCGGCTTGCGCTTGGTGTTGAAGTAAAACTGGATGCAATACAGTGTCGGGGCGGTGATCATCTGCAGGTCCTTGGCCCGCTCGATCACCGGCTTCAGCCGCGCCGCAAGGCTGAAGGTCATGTCATTCTGGCCGGCGACCACCGAGCGCAGGCCCGTCGCCTGCTCCGGCATGACGCTGAACTCAATGCCGTCAAGGAAGCCGCGATCCTTGCGCCAATAGGCGTCATTGCGGCTCACCACCACCTTCTGGTTGTCGGCCCAGCTGACGAATTTCCACGGCCCGGCCCCCACCGGATTACGGTCGGAGGCTGCGCCATGGGTCTTCACCGCGGTCGGCGAGATCATCATGCCGCAACGGTCCGACAGGATGGCTGGCAGCGCGCTGTCCGGGTTTTTCAGCTTCAGCGTCACCTGCAGCGGGCCGGTGACCACGACCTCGCCGACCGAGGTCAGATCGGCCTTGACGTTGGAGCGCTGGTCCTGGCGGCTGCGGTCGATGTTGAACTTCACCGCCTCGGCGTCCAGCGGCGTGCCGTCGTGGAATTTCACGTTGGGCTCGAGGTCGAGCACCATGGTTTTCGGATCAGGGAAGCTCCATTTGGCAAGGCCAGGCTTGGGCTTCAGCGTGTCGTAATCCCATTCGGTGAGCGTGTCGTAGATGGTCCACAGATAGCAGTGATCAAAGCCTGAGCCGCCAGTGGCCGGGTCGAGCGACGAGGGGTTGGTTGCGGCTGACAGACGCAGCACCCCGCCGCGCTTCGGCTCCTGCGCATGGGCCGGAAAACCTGTCAGCGCGGTGGCGCCTGCGGCGCCGACCAGAGCCAGAAAGCTCCGGCGATCAAGGTGGGCGACCGGAATCCGTAGCGGGATGTCAGCATGGGTCATCGACGTTTCCCCTCAACGTGGCGCAGGACGGGCTGAATGCCGGTCCGCAGTGAATGGCGGCGTGGGTGTGACGGGTGGCTGGTCTCGTGCGGTTGGCGTGTGTGGCGATGGTCTTGCGAAAAGCCGCGATGGGCGGCCCAGGCGCTGCGTGCTGCGTGCTGCGTGCTGCGTGCTATTGCGCCGCCATGGGCGGTCCGTCCTCCGTGGCGAAATGGCAGGCGACCCAATGGTCGGGGCGCAGCTCGCGCCACGCTGGCTCCTCGGCGGCGCAGCGTTGCTGGGCGGCGGGGCAGCGGGTGCGGAAGCGGCAGCCGCTGGGCGGCGACACCGGGCTTGGGATCTCGCCCTGCAGCATGATGCGCCGGCGGGTGCGCAGCGCTGCAGGCAACGGCATCGGCTCAGCCGACAACAGGGCCTGGGTGTAGGGGTGCAGCGGATGTTCGGCGACGGCTTCCGCCGGGCCCAGCTCCATGAAGCGGCCGAGATAGGTCACGGCGATGCGGTCGGAGATATGCGACACCACCGAAATGTCGTGGGTGATGAACACATAGGTCAGGCCAAATTCGCGCTGCAGATCGGCGAACAGGTTGAGCACGTCGCCGCGGATCGACACGTCAAGCGCCGCCACCACCTCGTCGCAGACAATGACGCGTGGCCGCAGCGTCAGCACGCGGGCGATATTGACGCGCTGCTTCTGGCCGCCGGACAATTGATGCGGATAGCGCTCGCCCGCCTCCTGCGGCAGGCCGACGCGCAGCAGCGCCTCGGTGGCGATGCGGCGGCGTTTGGCCCCATCACGTTCGCCCGCCGTCAGCAGCGGCTCCATGACGCTGTCGAGGATGGTCATACGCGGATTGAGGGCGGCGTTGGGGTCCTGGAAGACGATCTGGTAATCGCGCCGGTGCTCGCGGAACGCCCTGGCGCCCAGGGTGGCGGGGTCGACGTCGCCATGGCGGATGCGCCCCGACGTCGGCTTGAGCAGGCAGACCAGCGCCCGGCCAATGGTGGTTTTGCCGGAGCCAGATTCGCCGATCACCCCAAAGGTTTCGCCCTGGCGTACCTCGAAACTGACGCCATCGACCGCCTTCACGGTCTCAAGCCCGTTGTTGGTGGGAAAGCGGATGCACAGATCCTCAACCGTCAGCACCGCCGGGGTGGCGTCTGCGCCAGCACCTGGCGCGGGCGCGATGGCGGCTGGGGCGTTGGCGGTGCGAGGATTTGTGTTGATGACGCTGCTCATGACGCGGCTCCCTGGGGTGCAGCCATCTGTCCGGCGGCTAGCGCCGCAAGGGCGTCCGGGGTCACCGAGCCAGGCAAATCCAGCTCCGGCGCGCGCCAGCAGCGGGCGACGTGGTCGGCGGCCAGCGGCAGCAGCGCCTGCTCGCGCTCGCAGCCGGCGCCGGCCTCGGCGCAGCGCTCGCGGAAGCGGCAGCCCGCCGGCATGCGGGCCGGCGACGGCACCCGGCCCGGAATCGACGGCAGCACGCCGCGTCGGGCGCTTAGGCTGGGGAGGGAGCGCAGCAGGCCAGAGGTGTAAGGGTGGCGCGGCCGGGTCAGCACGTCATCGACCGGCGCATCCTCGACGATCTCCCCCGCATACATGGTGATCATGCGCGTGCAGGTCTCGGCCACCACGCCGAGATCGTGGGTGATGAAGATCAGCGCCGCGCCGGTGCGCTCGCACAGATCGCGCAGCAGGTCAGTGATCTGGGCCTGGATGGTCACGTCCAGCGCCGTGGTCGGCTCATCGGCGATGATCAGGCGTGGCTCGCAGATCAGCGCCATGGCGATCATGACGCGCTGGCGCATGCCGCCCGACAATTGGTGCGGATATTCGTCGAAGCGCCGCTCTGGCGCCGGAATGCCGACATTCTCCAGCGCCGCCATGGCGCGGGCGCGCGCCTCATTGCGCCGCTCAGGAAAATGCACCCGCCATGCTTCCGAAATCTGTTCGCCGACCGTGAACACCGGATCAAGCGCGCTCATCGGCTCCTGAAAGATCATGGCGATGTCACGACCACGGATGGCGCGCATGCGCCGCGGCGACAGCGTCATCAGGTCTTCGCCATCAAGGCGGATTTCGCCCTGGATCCGCGCCATCTGTGGCGGCAGCAACCGCATCAGCGACAGCCCGGTGACAGACTTGCCGCAGCCGCTCTCGCCCACGAGGCCAACCCGCTCGCCGGCCTGAAGGCTGAACGAGATGTTGCGCGTCACCGGCAGCACGCCGTCATTGGTGATGAAAGACGTCGCGAGGTTGCGAATGTCGAGCAGCGGCGTGGCGGTCTTGCTCGCCCTGTCGCCGCGCGCGGCGACGGCAGACGGCGTCGCGGTGGTTGCCGCCGTGTCGCTTGCACAATGGACGTCACGCAAATGGCCGCTCTCAGCGCCGTCGCGATGCGCCTGCACGGCAAGATGGCCAATGGTGTCAGTGTCCGCGCCGCCCGCAGCCTGGCGCGCAGCTTTGCCTCGAGCCTTGCCTGGTCGCTTGCCTGAAACCTTGCCAAACCCCTCGGCGAGCCCATGGGCGATCGCACGCCGCAGACCTGGCCATGCTGGAGAAAACGGCATACCGGCGCTGACGCCTGTCATAGGGGCCCTCCCACACGCTTGCTTGCTGGCGCTGCAATCAGGGCAAGCGCCAGCCGTGGCCGACGCGCAATGCGACGGCGCAAGGCGCGGCCCGGCCGCGCATTCTGGCGTTCTCTCCCCGGCGACATGCGCCTGCTCCAACGCAGACTTGTGCCTGTCGTCAGATTCTCAGCCCCATGGCTTGACGCCCTGAGGCCTTGTTGCTGCGCCGTAGCTCCGCGCCGGATGCGAGGCCAGCGGCCCCACGACGGCATGCGTAAAAGCGGTCGCAGGCAAGGGCGACGCATTGGCCACACCCTGCTTTTCTATTTTTTATCAGAGATGACATATTCCGGCGTGTCAATGAGGATGTGTCAACATGATGACGGATTAATGCGTCCCCCCTCGCTAGCTGCAGATCGCCCCGTCGCTGACGCGACTGGTGAAACTGTTCCGGCGCGAGGCGGCCAGGCGGCGCAAGCTGTTGAACCCAAAGCTGGAGCTGGCGTGACGCGACGTCTGGACAAGCGATATGACAGGCGTCAGGCAGGCGGACGATCGCCGGCCAGGGACGGGGACGCAATGCGCCATCGCCAGGACGCGGTCGCGCGGCGCAAAATGCTCTGGTTGGCGGCCGGGAGGATCGCCTAAATGGCTTCAGATACAGGAGAATTGCGCCGCTCAATGCGCTCCCGGCGCAGGCGCGGGTTGTTTGGGGACAAGCCCTGCCTGAGCCATCACGACCTTGCGACTGCCCCATTGGCGGGCCCCCGATGCCGACCCGCGCGCCTCCGGGGACTTGAAAGGGCCTGCGAGGGCGTACGGGGGCGAGATGCGCCACATTGGCGACGTGCGCCAGAGGCGAAGGGGCGATCGCCCAATGGCGCGGGTCCGGCGCAGCGCATGGCGTCCGGGCCCGCCCGGACGTCTCAGTCGGCGCCCTTGTCGCCGGTCTTTTCACCGGACTTTTCGCCGGTCTTCTCGCCGGTCTTTTCGCCCTTGGCGCCCTTGCTGATCTTGCTAAACAGCCGGCGGATGTCCGGATCGAGCGGGCGCGGGGCCAGATCGACGCCGGCGTCGAGGCGGTCGGCGATCTCGGTCATGGCGGCGATGCGGGCGTATTTCTTGCAATTGGCGGGAATGATCTTCCACGGGGCCCATTGCGTGTTGGTGTTGGCGAACATGTCATTGGCCGCCTGCTCATAGGCGTCCCATTTGTCGCGATTGCGGAAGTCCTCATAGCTCAGCTTCCAGCGCTTCAACGGATCGTCGAGGCGATCATGGAACCGTCGCAATTGCTCATCGGGGGTGATGTAGAGAAACACCTTGGCGATGCGCGCGCCGTCATCGGTCATCAGCCGCTCGAACTCATTGATCTCGTGATAAGCGCGGCGCCACTCCTTGTCAGACGCAAAGCCCTCGACCCGCTCCACCAGTACCCGGCCATACCAGGAACGGTCGAAGATGCAGAGCTCGCCAGTCGACGGCGCCCGGTCCCAGAAGCGCGCCATATAGTGTCGTTTCTGGTCCTGCGGTTCAGGGGCGGCGATGGGCCAGACCTTGAAGCCGCGCGGGTCCATCACTGAAGAAATCCGCCGGATGGCGCCGCCCTTGCCAGCGGCGTCCCAGCCCTCAAACGCCACCATGCCCTTGTGGCCATGGTAGAGATAGGCCTGCTGGATCTTCTCAAAGCGTTTCTGCAGCGCTTTCAGCGCCTTGTCATAGGCCTCGTCATCCAGGGTCAGGGTCATGTCGAGGTCGGAGAGGCGGGTGACTGGACCGATGGCGAGCGCGTCCCGCTCCTGCGTCGCCGACCGGTCGCCCTTTTTGCCGTTCTTCTTCTCGCCCATGGCGCGTCCTTTCTGCCAACTCAGTGCAGCCGGCGCGCCGACGGCCATGGCCGCTGCGGCGCCGCTGCTCACCCAGGGTAGGGCTGCCGCCGCGTCGGGCGCAAGGCGAAGCGCGGCCGCCCAGCAGCGCACGGGCGCAATTCAGCGCGCCAGATAGAGCGGCGTCGACAGCGCCAGCTGCACCGATGGCTTCGGCGACCACCCCAGCATCAGATTGACCGCGAACAGCCGCGCGTCATCCTTGTCGACGTGTTCGATCTCCAGCTGCACGTAAGGCGTGGTCACCGGCTTGAGCTGCAATTTCAGCGCCGACGAAATCTCGGCCCCGGCGAAATATTGCACCCCGACCTGCGCCGAGACATTGAGCTGGGCCGACGGTGACCAATAACCGCCAATATAGCCGTCATATTGCGCGCCAATATGGGCGCGGGACGCAGACACCATGGTGCGCGAGAAGCTGAAGCCGGCGGTGAGGCCACGGGTCTCGTCCTTGTCGAGGGCGTAATCAAGATCGATGCCGCCGGTCCAGCTGGTGGTGTTGACGCCGCCGAGGATCGGCTCCAGCGGGCGAGACACCGAAGCGGACAGGGTGAATGACGGCAGCAAGCCCTGCTGCTCATTCAGCGTCGCCGAGCCGCCGACGCTCCACGAACCAGATGACAGCTTGCTCCAGCGTTCTCCTGGCGTCTGGGAGGCGCTGCCGTCGATGCCGGCGTAGATGCTGATGCTGTCGGTAATGTCGATGGTCAGCGGCGCCGAGATATACAGGCCGCGCGACGTCTCGCCGCTGAGATGACGCAGATTGCGCAGGCCGAAGCCGATGACCCCGCCAGGCGTTGAACTCCATCCCGTTTCCAGATCGATGTAAGTCGTTGGCCAGGACGTCGGCGGCGCCAGCGGATTATCATCCGCGTCGTCATCGTCGTCGCTGTCGTCCGTATCGTCGGTGTTCTCGCTGTCATCGTCCTGGTCGTCGGCAGCAGCCTGCGCCGCCCGTCCGGCCTGCGCCGCCACGGGGCTGGCGTCGCGGGCAAGGGCTGGGCCAGCCAGCAAGGCCGGGCCAACAAGCAAGGCCGAACTGGCGAGGAGAGCCGCGCCGACGAGCAGCGGGCGCCATTGCGGCTGGCGCCGCATAGCCTTGCGAGGCGGCGCCATGAGGTCAGGCGGCGTCGGCGTGGCCAGGGCGCAGGCGTCGCCACAGCGGGCGGGCGACATAGGCGGTAAGCAAGACAAGGATGATCCCCAAGGCAAGGCCAAGCAGGGCGTCGAGGAGTGCGCCAGCAAGCCACAGCACTATGGGCCGCGCGTCATGCGGCGCAAGGTCGGCGATCGCCCCGGCCCACAGGCCGTGGAGATCATGGGGCAGATGCCAGCCGAGATTGTGCAGGCTGTGCTGGAAGATGCCGCCGCCCACCCACAACATGGCCACCACCCCGACCGTGCTGAGCACGGTGAGGATCACCGGCAGGCTTTTCACCATGCCCCGGCCCAGCGCCCGTGTGACGCCGAACCGCGCCCGTCGCGCCATGAACAGGCCGACGTCATCCAGTTTGACGATCACCGCCACCACGCCATAGACGGCGGCGGTGACGAACAGGCCCGCCGCCACCAGCACCAGCGCCTGCGCCCAGATTGACGGAGAGGCGATGGCGGCCAGCGCCACGGTCATGATCTCGGCGGAGAGAATGAAATCGGTCTTGATCGCGCCGCTGACCCGGGCTTCTTCCAGCGTCGCCGGATCGCCGATGCTGTCGTCGTCACCGGCGGCGTCCTCGGAGTGCGGCGCAAAGTGATGCCAGACCTTCTCCGCGCCCTCAAAACTCAGATAGGCGCCGCCAATCAGCAGCAATAGCGACACGCCCGCCGGCCACGCCCAGCTCAACAGCAACAGCGCTGGCGCCAGAAACAGCTTGTTGCGCAGGCTGCCCATGGCGATGCGGCCGATCATCGGCAATTCACGCTCGGCCCGCACGCCATGCACGTAGGCCGGCGTCACAGCCGCATCGTCGATCACCACGCCGATCGCCTTGGAGCCCGCCTTGGCGGCGTTGGCGGCGATGTCGTCGATGGACGCCGCCGTCAGGCGGGTCAGCGCGGCGACGTCGTCGAGCAGGGCGAGCAGGCCGCTCATGGGAAAGCTCCAGGGCTGCGCCGCCCCGCATTCGCCCGGCAGGGGTGACGGCTGGCAAGGGAGGCGGCGAAACGGGTCAGTAAGCCATCGATCGATGGGCGCGCGTCCGAGGGGGGTGACGAGCCTTGTCCGGTGAGGCGCCGATGCGGCCTTCGGCGCGCCATTGTGCCGAAGCTGTTGACGCAGAGGCAGCGCCCTGGCGAACACAATGGCTTGATAGCGCAGGCGCCTGTGACCGGTTCCGCCGACCCGCGCCGCCGCTCACAGCAGCAGGCGAGGATGCTCTCGCATTCACTGCGTGACATGCTCAGGCTTCGCAGGCGAGTGACCGAAGCGCGATGAGCCGGGCACACGGCGCTCAGGGTTCAGTCCGGCGCGCGCTCCGCCTCCTGCATGGTCATCACCGCCCCGATGAAAAAGCACAGTGAGCCGAGCAGCAGCCAGACATTGGCCGACCAGCCGATCCACGCCGGCTCAGACCCTGCGGGCACATAGGCCAGCGTCGACGAGATCATGAAGAACACGCAGCCGGCGAGATTGATGAACACCAGCCGCCATTGCGGGTCCGCCGGCGCCCAGCGCCAGTAGCGGTGCGCCACCTCGATAAACGCCAGATAGCCGGAGATCAGGAATAGCACCGAGCCGACAAAGCCAGGCGCCCAGATGCTGATATCCTGGGCCAGCCAGCCGGCGGGCGCATCAATGGCGTCGCCGGTGTTGAAATTGAAGGCCAGCGTGCCGAGGAACTGGCTGAAGGTGCTGATCCAGCCTGGGGCGCGCGGCCGCCAGCCGATCAGCGCCACACGGCCTGCGGGGCGGGCCTCGCCACCGTCGAAATCGCCGGCGTTGGCGGACTGGAAATGCTGCAGATAGCCGGCGATGGTGAAGGGAATTGATCCGGCGAAAAACACCAGATTGTTGACCGTCATGCTGGTCAGTGGCTGCGGCAACAGCGCCAGCACGCAGCCAAGGGCGAACAGCGCCGAGCCGAGCGCGAACAACAGGCCGATCAGCCAGTTGAACCAGCGTCGCCGCCACAGCGGCTGCGCCTGATGGCCTGCGCCGCGATCAGCTGGCGACAGGCCCTTGCGGTGATCGCGGGCCCGCCAGATCAGGTCACGCCCATGGCGGCGGATCGCCCGCAAGGTGACGAAGGGCCAGGCGCCGTGCTGCCTGGCGTGGCCACGCGGCCCGTCAGCCGTGGGCTGGTTCGCCGCCATGGCGGCTCAGGCGGCCGGGCCGCGCAGGGCGGCGGTGACGTCGCCCGCCGATTGCGCCAGCTTCGCCAGCGGCGCGACGCGCGGCGTGGTCACATCGGCCAGCGCCCCCAGGTCGATCTGGAAGAAGTTGAGGCCGGCGTAATCGCGCACGAAAAACAGTTTGCGGCCAAGGTCGCTCAGGCTGGTCCAGGAAGTGAATTCGGTGGCGTAGGCCGTGGCGCTGTCCGCCGCCAGACCCTTGACCTCCATATGGCCGCCGCCCTCGCCAGGATAGTCGATGGAGACGCCGCGCGGCCGGTCGAAATTGTTCATGATATGCGCCAGCGTCCGCAAAGCGGTGTCCGGATCGGCGGCCTTCTCGGTGTATTGCGCGTAATAGGCGGCGCGCACGAAGCGACCGACGGAGGTCGATGACGATGGCAGACCCGCCGTGGCGATGCCGGAATCCGGCTGCGTCACCTTCAGTCCACCGAAGACGCCAGTCGAGCGGTCGACATTGGTCAGGAAGCTGTAATTGTTCAGATTGGTCAGGTGCCAGTCGAAGGACGGGCCGTTGGTCATCACCCCGACCGGATTGTCGAAGACGTTCATGGCGCCCTTGTCAAACTCGATGACCAGCGAGGCGCCCGTACTGTCATGGGCCACGTAATGGAAGGGCGACACCGCGCCGCCAAGAATGGCCAGCGGCTCCAGCAGCACCGGCTGCTGCGCCAGGCCGGCGCGAATCTCCGCCACCGTGCTGAAGCTGCCGAGAATCCAGCCGCCAAGGTCCGACGCCGCCAGCGCCGCCTGGGTCATGTCGACTGACTGCCTGCCGCCCGCCGCAGGATAGGACAGCAGGCTGAAGCTGAGCCCCTGGTCGTTGAGGCCCTCGATGACCTTCAGATCATCCGGACCGAGCGGCGCTTCGGGCGTGGGCAGGCGGCCAGGAATGGTGATGGCGATGATGGTGTGGGCGCGGGTGTAGGCAACCGGCGGATGGCCCTCGACCTGCGACGTGCAGGCGACGCCTTTCGGGAAGAAGGCGATCTGGTAGGGAAGGGCCACGGTGAGCTCAAGGGTGCGCCCGAAATAGGGGCGGTTGGCGGCGTCCGTATAGATGAGGGATGTGCACATCGCGGAGAGCTCCAGACCTGCGTGACCCTGCCGCGCAGGGCGTCGAATCAATTCTCAAGGGGTACATGATCGCTGGGCGCGAGGGAATGTCACAGAACGCGACAATAGCCGACGACACAGGCGTTGATCGTCGCTTTTATTGTCAGGATGGCGTGAAGATAAACAAAGGATGGTTTGACGCAGATGCGTGGACAGTTCTGTCATAAAGCTGTCGAATTGCGCCGATCCTGGCGATATTTGGCGCTTTACATCTAGAAAGGCGAATAACTTGCGCATTTTCTTATGGCTATAACCGGGCCTTCACGCAAACACGCAGCGATCGGCCCGGCGCAGCGTCGCGCCACGCTTGCGTAGACTTGACTGTAGTCAGCGCCAGTCAGCTTCAACGCTGCGTTAGCATGGCGTCGCCTCCGCCGCCACGCGCGGCCCCGGGCGCCAGCGCCGCGCTGCGGCTTGCCGCATCCTGAGGTTTTATCTAGGTCTGGGAAGCGTCGACGGTGCAGGACGGCGCAGAGGCAACGCAGGTCTGGCGCCCTGCGCTGGCGGTGGAGGACGAGGTGCGGCGCGACGAATTTCCAGGCTGTGGCGGCATGCGCTGGCCGGCGCTGCGCATCCGGGCGGCGCGTGTCCCCCAGAGGCTTGCGCTAATGGCGCCTCTCCCCCTGGGTCTTGTCTCTCTGGCGCTTGTCTCCGTGACTCTTGGCGGTTGCGCCGGACCCACGCCCCTGGGCGCTCCCGCCATTCCGCTGTTTGATGCATTTTTTCCAGCCTGGCTGTTGTGCGCGTTTGGCGGGGTGATCGGCGCGGTGCTGGTGCGCGTCGGCTTCATCGCCATTGGCCTCGACGACATCCTGCCGGTGCGCCTGCCGGTCTATGTGGCGGTGGCCGTGATCATCGGGCTGCTGATCTCGCTCTTCGGTTTTGGCAGGTAAGGCATGGCGGACAGCGGCAAACGCAACAGGCTCATCGGCGGCGTCGCCGGGCTCATCATCATCGTCGTGGCGGTGGTGTTCGCGTGGCGCTTCATGCAGCGCGCTGACCACAATCCGCTGTCGCAGGACGCCACGCTGAGCGCCACGGCGATCCCGGTGTCGGCCAGCGTCGCTGGCCGCATCGCCCGCCTCAATGTGGCCGCCAATCAGGCGGTGGCGCAGGGCGATCTGCTGTTCGCGCTGGAAGACGAGCCTTATCGCCTCGCCCGCGACCAGGCCGCCGCCGATCTGCGTCTGGCCGAGGCGGCGCTGGCCGACCGGCGGCGGGCCATCGCCGCGGCGCAGAGCAATGCGGAAATCGCCGGGGAGCAGATCAGCCGCGCCCGCGCCAATCTGGCGCTGGCCGCCCAGACCCTCGCCCGGCTCGAGGCGCTGCGCCCCAAGGGCTATGTCAGCGCCCAGGAGGTCGACGCCGCCCGCACCGCCAGGCGCGACGCCGAGATCAGCCTGAGCCAGGCCCAGCGCCAGAAGGACGCCGCTGACGCGCTGGTCGGCGGTCTTGCCGCCGCTGAAGCGCTGGTGGAGGCGCGTCGCGCCGCCCTTGCGCTCGCCGAGCGGGCGCTGGCCAATACCCAGGTGCATGCGCCGTTCGCCGGCAAGGTGGCGGGGCTGAACGCCGGCGTCGGCGAATATGTGCTGCCGGGCCAGTCGACGTTCATGCTGATCGACACCGGCGCGTGGTTCGCCATCGCCCCCTTCGTCGAGACCGAGCTTGCGTCGATCAGCGTCGGCGATTGCGCCACGGTCTATGCGCTGGCCGACCGCAGCGTCGCCATGCGCGGCGTCGTCGACAGCATCAGCTGGGGCGTCGCCTCGGAGAGCGTGATCAATCTGCCGCGCACCCTGCCGGTGTCGCCCAAGAGCCTCGACTGGGTGCGCATCGCCCAACGCTTTCCGGTGCGCATTCGCCTGCAGTCGCCGCCAGACAATCTGATGCGCGTGGGCGCCTCGGCCACCGCCATGGTGCACCATGGCAAACGCTGCTGACGCGCCGCTGCGCATGATCGGCCAGCAAGTCTGGCGCGATCTGCAGCCCTTCGAGGGACGGCTCGGCCTGACCTGGCGGGTGGCGCTGCTGTGCGCGCTGGTGGCGGGCACGGCGATGATGCACAAGATCCCGGAATCGGCGATCAGCTGCTATCTGATCATCTTCCTGATGCGGCCAAATGGCGCCGAATGCGTCGGCCAGGCCGTCGGCCTGATCGTGCTGGTGTCGCTGCTGGTGCTGGCGCTGGCGCCGGTGATCCAGGCGCTGGCCGACACGCCGCTGTTGCGCATCGCCGTCATCGCCGGCGCCTCCTTTGTGTTTCTTTATCTGAGTTCGGCGACGCAACTCGGCGAGATCGGGGCGATCATTGGCCTCGTCATCGCCTTTATCCTGACCATGGTCGATCTGATCCCGGCTGGCGAAATCGTCACGCGTGGGCTGCTTTACGCCTGGGCGATGGCGTGCATGCCCATGGCGTGGATGGCGGTGTTCTGCCTGGTGCTCGGCACGGGCCCGCACACTTTGGTGCGGCGCAGCATCGCGGAGCGGCTGCAGGCGGCGGCCGATGTGCTGGAGCGCGACGACCGGCGCGCCGCCACCGCCATCGCAGCTGAAGGCCAGACCGAACTCGACAAGCGCATGATGATGGCGCAGCTGTTTCACACCGCGCCAAAGGCCGAGACGCGCTGGCTGGGCGGCGCCGCCGCCAGCGCCTGGCGGCTGATGTTCGCCGCGAGCGCCTTGCCCGCAGACGTGAGCGCCAGTGTGCGCCAGACGCTGGCCGACCAGTGCCGCGCCGCCGCCGCGAGCATCCGCGACCGGGGCCGGCCTTCGCCGCAAACTGCCGTGGCGGGGCATCAGGCGCCACAGGCTGGTGAGGCGCCATCGGCTGCGCAGGCCGGGCAAGCAGAGCAGCCCGCGCCTCCCCCAACCGGGGCCGAGGCCACGGTGCGCGCCATGCTTCAAGGTCTCGCGAGGCCAGACGGCGGCAGCGTGGCGCGGCCGGGCAAGGTCCCATTCATCGCTGCCGACGCCCTGAGCAATCCCGAGCACCAGCAGTTCGCGCTGAAGACCACGGCGGCTGCGCTGTTGGCCTATTTCACCTATTCGCTGCTCGATTGGGAAGGCATCGCCACGGCGATGGTCACCTGTTACGTCGCGGCGCTCGGCACCACGGGTGAAACCGCCCACAAGCTGATGCTGCGCATCTGTGGTTGCCTGATCGGCGCCGCCATCGGGGTCGGCGCTATCCTGTTCGTCGTGCCGCACCTCAGCTCGGTGGGCGGGCTGATGGCGCTGGTGTTCTGCGCCATTCTGCCCGCCGCCTGGGTGGCGATGGGCCCGGAGCGTATCTCCTATGGCGGGGTGCAGATTGGCCTCGCCTTCCTGCTCACCGTGCTCACCGGCTTTGGACCCAGCACCAGCCTCAGCGCCGCCAGCGACCGCATCATCGGCATTCTGCTGGGCAATACGCTGATCTTCGTGATGTTCACCAATTTCTGGCCGAAGAGCGCGGGCGTCGAGGTGCGGCGCCAGCTGGCCGGGGCGCTGGAGGCGCTGGCGCGGCTGGCGGCGGCGCCGCCGGGGCGACGCGAGGTCGAGGTCAATGACGTCGCAACCGTCGCCACCATGACGGCCAGAGCCAAAGAGGCGCTCGACATGACGCCGTTCGAGCCGCGCAGCCAGCGCCCGGATCCGGCGGAGGTGCGCCGGCTCTATGGCGTGGTGGAAGAGATTGCCGCGATGCTGCCTGCTGCGCTATTCAGCCCGCAGGCGCTGGATGACGTCGCCGCGCAGCTGCGCGCGGCCGCCGCCCGCCTTGATCCGGCAAGAGTCGGGGCGGACGCCGCGCCTGTTGCGACCATGCCGCCGCCGGCTGCGCCTGACCTGGTTGGCGGCCCACTTACTGGCGGCGCCGAACCCGCTGGCGCCCTGCTTGGACGCGCCGTGCAGATCGGACGCCTGGCGGCTGGAGGAGCCGGATGACCCTGTTCCGCACACGGCCTGACCGCCATGCGGTCAATCACCCATCGAGGTCCGGCTTAACCCGTCTGGTCATCCGGCGCGGGCGCCCCACCGTGGCGCTTGGCGTGATGGTGAGCCTGTCGCTAGGCCTGATGCTCGGCGGTTGCGCGACCGACGCGCTGACATCGGCGCCGGCTGATCCGTCGCGACCATGGACGCCACAAGGCGGGCAGGCGGCGGCCAGCGGCAAGGATTTTTCTGTCCCCGCCAATCCGGCTGTGGCCGAGATCGAGGCGGCGCCGCAGGCGCGCAGCGACCGGCCCTATAGCCTGCCCGAACTGATCGACCTCGCCCAGTCGCACAACCCCGCCACGCGCCTCGCCTGGCAGCAGGCGCGCCAGGCGGCGCTGTCCCAGGGGCTGGTGGAGGCGACCTTCCTGCCGGTGATCTCGGCCAATGTGGTCGGCGGCCGCCAGCGGGTGC
Organism: Camelimonas sp. FR25; assembly: GCF_059740505.1. Taxonomy (NCBI): domain Bacteria; kingdom Pseudomonadati; phylum Pseudomonadota; class Alphaproteobacteria; order Hyphomicrobiales; family Chelatococcaceae; genus Camelimonas; species Camelimonas sp. FR25. The sequence continues at coordinate 49,995 of NZ_JCAWFG010000103.1, forward strand.
AGGCGGGTCTGGACGATAACCCGCTGCCTGGCGTGCTGCGCGCGCCGACGACCACCGTGGGGGGCGTCACTCCCGCGGTGTCGGTGCAATGGCTGCTGTTCGACTTTGGCCAGCGCAGCGCCCTGCGTGATGCGGCGAAGCACAACGCCACGGCGGCCAATGTGCTGTTCAATGGCGCGCATCAGAAGATCATCTTCGACGTCACGCGCGCCTATTTCCTGTATGGCGCGGCGCGCAGCCGCACGCGCATCGCCGGCCAGACCCTCGCCAACGCCCGCGAGATCGAGGCGGCGGCCCAGGCGCGTATGAGCAATGGGCTCGGCAATACCGTTGAAGTGGCCCAGGCCAATCAGCAGGCGGCGCAGGCCCGCTTCAATCTGGTGCAGGCCCAGGGCAATGAGAGCGCGACCTACCAGGCCCTGCTCGGGGCCATGGGCATCTCGCCCATGACCAAACTGCAAATCCGCGACGCCAGCGGCCGCGCGCTGGCGGCGAAGTTCGAGGCGCCCACCGAGGCCGCCATCAAGGAGGCGCTGGCGCGCCGTCCCGACGTGCTCGCCGCCTATGCCGCCACACGGGCGGCGCGGGCCGGCGTCAAGGCGGCGCAATCGGAGTTCATGCCAAAGGTGTTTGTGAGCGGCGTCGCCGCCAGCGGCAGCAGCAGCCTGAGCACCACCGGCCTGCCGAGCATCGGCCAGCAGGGGTCGACCACAGGGTTCCTCGTCGGGGCGACCATGCCGCTCTATGACGGCGGCCTGCGCGCCGCGCAATTGCAGAAGGCCGAGTCGCTGGCCGATTCCAGCGACACCATCTTCAACCGCGTTCGCGCTGATGCGGTGCGCGAGATCATCGTGGCGGCGGACGCCCTGCGCTCGGCGCTGGCCTCCTATCGCGCCGCCTCGGCGCTGGCCGCCGCCGCCAACACCACCTGGCAGGCCGCCTCTGCCTCCTATCGGGCTGGAACCGGCTCGATCACCATCGCCGCCGCCGCCGACAACGGCCTGCTCACCGCCCGCCAGGCCCAGGCCGACGCCCACGCCGCCTCGCTGGTGGCCGCCGCCAACCTCGCCTTTGTGCTCGGGGCGATGAACTCCGGCGACACTGCCTCCGGCCTGCTGGCGCGATAGGGACCGGCCGCGCCGACGCATTCGCGCCCTGCGCCGCTCCGCCGCCGCCCGGTTGCTGGCGTATGGCGCCGCGCTTCGCCCTGGATGCATCGCATTTCGGTCATGGCAGCGTGATGGAACCGTCGCCACGCGGGACGATTGTCGACCAGGAAGCGCTTTGGTCCATCTCACGTGACCCAGGGGCCGGGGGCGATTCATCCCAGATCAGGCGCGCAGGCGAAGAGGCGAAGCCATGAGCCATAACTCCATGCCGGGCGACGCGCCGTCGCAGGCCGTAATGGGCCGCCGCGCTTTGCTGCTGCGTAACCCTGGCGCGCGGCGGGGCGGAGAGGCGCTCGACGCCGTGTTGCAGCGGCTTGAAGCAGGCGGCCTGTCGGTCACCGTCGAGAATTTCGACGCGCTGCCCGAGATCGCCCGCGATATCGTGCGGCTGCGCGATCGCGCCGATCTGGTGATCATCTGCGGCGGCGACGGCTCGGTGTCGTCTGGAGCGCTGGCGGTGATGGAGAGCGGCCTGCCGCTCGGCGTCATCCCCATGGGCACCGCCAATGATCTAGCGCGTACGCTTGGCATCCCGATGGATCTGCCGGAGGCGGCGGCGGTGATCGCCGACGGTCATACGCGCCGCATCGATATGGGCACGGTCAATGGCCACGCGTTTTTCAACGTCGCCAGCCTTGGTCTCAGCACCGCTCTGGCCCAGCGGCTCGATCCTGATCTGAAGCGGCGCTTCGGCCGGCTGGGCTATGCGCTGGCGGCCATCAGGGTGCTGGCCGGCGCCCGCCGTTTCAGCGCCTCGATCGAGCAGCGCGACGGGGCCGTGCGGGTCAAGACCTTCCAGATCGCCGTGGGCAATGGCCGCCACTATGGCGGCGGCAATGTGGTGCAGGAGGATGCGGCCATCGATGACGGCCATCTCGATCTCTACAGCCTCGAGATGACCAATCTGTGGAAGCTGGCGCTGATGTTGCGCTCGTTCCGCTCAGGGTCGCACGGTGCCTGGCGGGAGGTGCGCACGGCGCGCTGCGTTGAATTCGACATCGTCACCCGCCGCCCCATGGCGGTGAACGCCGACGGCGAGATCGTCACCCAGACCCCGGCGCATTTCCGCGTGCATCCCAAAGCGATCAGCGTGTTTGCGCCGCGTGAGGGCGCCGTGGTCAACCCACCCTGGCTGTTTCATCGCTGAGCGGTGAGGCGGCGAAGATCGCAGGCAAGGACGCGCCCATGGCTACTGCCAGGACGCTCTGCAGGAGCCAGGGCCGCTGCGCTCGCACCAGCCCAAAACAGCCAAAAGCCCCGCGCGACCTGCTGGTCGCCGGGGCTTTTTGGTGCACCGGAGAGATGGTGCCCAGGAAAGGACTCGAACCTTCACGAACTTGCGTCCACTGGCACCTGAAGCCAGCGCGTCTACCAATTCCGCCACCTGGGCCCGTTTTCGTCTTCAGCGTCGCCGCTGTCGTCGTCCGGTGAGCTGGGGTTTAAGGGGCGCCGGGGCTGGTGTCAACGGCCAAAAACCGGGCCACGCATAACTCTTCAGCTATCCACAGGTCGCTGTCTGGCGCAGCCAGGGCGCGGGCTTGCGGCCGCCGCGCCTTCACCCGCTGAGCGCCGTGCGAACACTGCCAAAAGCCTGGCTTGCGCGCCAGAGAGCGGCCATGCTGATGTCCTTCACAACACTCAATAATCATGGGAGGAGCACGGCATGGGGTCAGCGGCACAAACGGGGCGGATGGCGCGCCCGGCGCGGGAGAGCTTCGGCCTGTTCATCCCGATCCAGACGCGGTGGCTCGACAACGACATTTACGGCCATGTGAATAATTCGGTCTACGGCCATTACATCGACACCGCCATTAACGACTGGCTGGCCCAGAACCAGATCGTCGACGTCCACGCCGCCACCGGGCTGATCGGGCTCGTCGTCGAAACCCGCTGCCATTTTTTCGACAGCGTGGCTTTTCCAGACCGGCTTGAGGCCGGCCTGCGCATTACGCAGCTGGGGCGCTCATCGGTGACATTCGAGGTGGGGGTGTTTCGGGCACAGGAGGCGCTGGCTGCGGCGCTCGGCGTCTGCGTGCACGTCTATGTCGACCGAACGACGCGGCGACCGACGCCGCTGCCGCCGAAGGAGCGCGCCAGTTTCGCCCAATTGCTGACAAGCGACGGCGTGATGGCGACCTGACGCCAGACCCCGATGAGCATGACGCATCGCGGCCTGATTGAGCCCGTGCGGCGCGTTGAGCATGTCAGGAAGCGGATGCGCCAGCATCTTCGCATCCACTTACGAAACCGGAAGGTGATGAGGCGACATGCCCTGATGGGGCGTATCTGGCGCCCAAACGGGGCGCCAGAACGAACGTGCAACCCGGGCACGTCAATCGGCTGCGGTTCAGAGGCCCAGCGCAATGAGATGCGGGATCAGCGGCTCATCAGCCGGCGGCATGGCGAAATCGCGCAAACCGGTCGGGCGCACCCATTTCAGCGCCTGACCTTCGCGCGGCGTCACCAGCCCCTCCCAGCGCCGGCAGACATAGAGCGGCATCAGCAGGTGGAAGTCGTCATAGGCGTGGCTGGCGAAGGTGAGGGGGGCGAGGCACGCCTCCTTCACGGTTATGCCCAGCTCCTCATGCAACTCGCGGATCAGCGCCGCCTCCGGCCGCTCGCCGGGCTCCAGCTTGCCGCCGGGGAACTCCCACATGCCGGCCAGCGCCTTGCCGGCAGGCCGCTGGGCGATCAGCACCCGGCCATCCTGGTCGAGCAGGGCGCAGGCCACCACCAGCACCAGCCGCATGGCTGGCTGGGCGGCGGGCTGCTCCACAGGCGCGGCGTCGGTCAATGCGCTCATTCAATGGTCCATGAGGTCTGCACGGTGGCCGACAGGGTCATCTCACCGGCCTCGACCGGCACGGCCTCTGCAGCAGGCGCTGCTGCGCGCATCATCTTCATGCCGTCATAGGGGCGCGGGGCCATGTGGCCGGCGCCGATGCTCTGCAACTGGCCGAGCTTGGCGCCCGCCGCCTCAACCAGCCGTTGCGCCGTGGCGCGGGCATTGCGCACCGCCTCCGCCTGCAACTCTTCCTGAACCTTGCTGCGGCCCGAGAAGTCGAAGCTCAGATTATTGATGCGATTGGCGCCTTCGCCTGCCGCCGCCGTCAACAGCGGGCCGAGCCGCGCCAGATCACGCACCCTGATGGTCACCGTATTGCTGACGGTGAAGCCATCTTCTTCGCTCGACATGGCGCCAGAGCTGTCGCGCCGGTTGCGGTAATTGGGCGTGATCGAGACATTGTCCGTGCGCACGTCGCGGGCCTCAAGGCCGGCCTTGCGCACCGCCTCGATCACCTTTGTCGCCGCCGCCGAATTGGCGGCCAGCGCCTCGGCGGCGTTCTTGCCGCGATTGCTGACGCCGATGGTGATCACCGCCATGTCCGGGGTGACCTCGCGGGTGGCGACGCCCGACACGCTGACAATGCGGGGCAGCTTGCGCACGCCGTCCGGAGTTTCTGCTGAGGCAGGCGCGGCCAAGGCCAGCAGAACGGAGGCGGCGACCACCGGCGCGGCGGCAAGCCGGCGGGTGGTCACGATGCGGCGTGCGCGTGCGGTCATGAGCGATAATCCCCGTTGATGGCGACGTACTCTTTGGTGAGGTCGCAGGTCCATACGGTCGCCGCCGCGCGGCCGAGGCCGAGATCGACGGTGATGGAGATTTCATCGCCCCGCATATAGGCGGAAGTTTGCTCTTCGTCGTAGGCCGGATCGCGCGCGCCCTGGTGGGCGACGCGAATATCGCCGAAGGAGATGGCGACCTTGTCGCGGTCAGCCGGCTCGCCAGCCTTGCCAATGGCCATCACCACGCGGCCCCAATTGGCGTCTTCGCCCGCCACCGCGGTCTTCACCAGAGGCGAATTGGCGATCGACATGGCGATGCGATGGGCCGACCGCTCGCTGGTCGCGCCCTGGACATTGACGGTCACAAGTTTGCGCGCGCCCTCGCCGTCGCGCGCCACCTGCTGGGCGAGGTCGCGCAGCAGCGTGGTCAGCGCCTTGCGGAACGGGGCCAGCCGGCGATCGCCCGAGGCGCTGATCTGCGGCGCGCCGCGCTCGGCCGCCGCGCCGGTGGCGAACAGCAGCAGTGTATCGGAGGTCGAGGTGTCGCCGTCGATGGTGACGCAATTGAAGGTGCGGTCGGTGGCCTTGCGCAGCAGCGCCTGCAGCGCCGGGGCGGCGATCGGCGCATCGGTGACGACAAAGGACAGCATCGTCGCCATGTCGGGGGCGATCATGCCAGCGCCCTTGGCCATGCCATTGATGGTGACCTTGACGCCGCCAAGCGTGGTGGTGACCGTCGCCACCTTCGGGAAGGTGTCGGTGGTCATGATGGCGCGGGCGGCGTCCTGCCACAGCTCCGGCGTGGCCCTGGCGGCGCACTCCTCGAGCACGCCCTCGAATTTGCTGGCGTCGAGCGGCTCACCGATGACGCCAGTGGAGGCGATGAAAATCTGGTTGGCGCGGCAGCCGACGGCCTTGGCGGCGACGCGCGCCGTGTGCTCAACCGATTTGCGGCCCTTGAGGCCGGTGAAGGCGTTAGCGTTGCCCGAATTGACCACCAGCGCCCGCGCCTCGCCGCCCGGCAGGCGGTCGCGGCACCAGTCGACCGCCGCCGACGGGCATTTCGACCGGGTCAGCACGCCGGCGACGGCGGCGGGACGATCGAAGATCGCCAGCATGACGTCGGTGCGTCCCTTGTATCGGATCCCCGCCTCGGCCGTGGCGAAGCGCACGCCCTCGATCGGCGGCAGCTCCGGCGTGAACTTGGGCGCGAGGGGAGAAATGGCAGACGACATTGGTCGCTCCTGAGGGTTGCGAACGACGCCCGATCGGATGCGCCGGTGAAAACACGTGTTGTTCCGCGCCCCTTCATGGCGACGCGGCTGCTGTGATGGCGCTGCGCCTCAGCGACGATTGTCCTGAGGCGGCGTCTGGCCTCCTGCGCGCGGCGGCGTGGCCTTGCCCGGCGACTTTGGCTCAGACCTGCTTTGTTGAGGCTTCTGCTCCTTGCCACCCGTCTGGCCACCCGCTTGGCCACCTGCCTGGCCGGCGTCTTGCCGGACCTCTTGCCCGACCTTTTGCCCGACCTCCTGCTTCGCCCCCGAGCCAGACCCAGGGCCGGGGATGACGCTGGCGTCCTTTACGGCGCCAGACGTCGGCGCTTGCGGCTCAGGGCTCGCGGGCGCGGGCGGGGGCGGGGCGGGCAGGGGCACACGCTCGATCTTTGCCTTCGATCGCAGGCCCAGCACCAGATCCTGCTGCGCCTTGCGCGTCAGATAGGCCTCGATCTCCGGGCGCACCTCGTCGAACGACGCGGCGGGTCTTGTGCGGCGTTCCTCAAGCTGGATGACGTGCCAGCCGAACTGGGTCTTGACCGGCGACGATACTTCCCCTGCCTTCAGGCGGAAGGCGGCCTCGGAAAATTCCGGCGCCATGCGATCGCGCGAGAACCAGCCGAGCTCGCCGCCATTGCGGGCGGCGGTAGGGTCGGTCGACATCTCACCGGCCACTACGGCGAAATCCTCACCGGCCTTGAGCCGGGCAAGCGCCCTGGCGGCGTCGGCCTCTGTTGCGGTCAGGATATGGCGGGCGCGCACCTCTTCTTCCGGGCGCACGTCCTTGAGGGTCTGCTGATAGGTTTTCTGCGCCGCTTCTGGCGTCACCGCCCGCCGCGCCTCGCTCGCCAGCAATTCATCGAGCAACAGCTTGTTGCGATTGTAGGTGGCCTTGCGCTCGAACTCAGGCGTCAGATCGAGCTGCTGCGCGATGGCGGCGCGGCTGCCCAGATGCAGATCAATGAGATAGCTCAGCACATGGTCCTTGCGGCTCTCATCATTGAGACGCGGCAGCCGGTCGGCCATGTCCTTCATGGCGATGCGCACGTCGCCCAGCGTGATCGGCGCGCCATTGACCCGGGCCAGCACGGTTTCATCAGGCAGGCCGGCGGTGGGGTCGGCGGCGGTTGCTGCTGGCGACGCGCCGCGCTGGGCGCTGACCGCGGGCGTCACATTCGACCGGCCCTCGGCGTGGGTCGCAGCAGCGCCCGCAAGGCTGGCGGCGATTGCGGCGAGACCTGCGACGATGGCGCGGCGCGTGCTGGCGATGCGTACATGAACATGCATGTGGCTCGTCCTGGCTGGTTCGTTCAATCGTCTCGTCCGGGCGCCTGTCGCCTGGACGAACCCAAAGGTAGGCGCCGACCGGCAAGGCTACGGCATGGCTACGGCATGGGGCCGCCGGGGGCATTGTGCGCGAAGACGGCCAGCGCCGCCATCGCCATGTGGCGTGGCCGCCACGCCCTCAGGCGCGGTGAGCCTCGCCGTCCGACAAGCTACGCCCGCTGGGCCCCTGCGCAGCTCCCCGCTACGCCGATCGGCGCACCGCCTGCGTCAAGCCTGCTGCACCAAGCCTGGGGCGCCGATGGGCGTACCCGGGGTGGCGGCTCAGGGCGTCCAGGCCGGGCGGGGCCTGGCTTCCTCATCGGCGCGGTGGGCGTCGTCGATGACGTCGCGCAAGGCGCGCAGGGCCAGCTCGACGCCTTCGCCGGACGCCGCCGACAGCATCAGGGGGCGCTGGCGGCAGGCCGCAGCCAGTTCGGCCAGCCTCGCGGCGCGCGTGTCCTCGTCAAGCGCATCGATCTTCGACAGCGCCACCACCTGAGGCTTCTCCGCCAGCTCATTGCTGTAGGCGGCCAGCTCGTCGCGCACCACCTGATAGGCGCCGGCGATGTCTTCCTGGGTGCCGTCGACCAGATGCAGCAGCACGCGGCAGCGCTCGACATGGCCCAGAAAACGGTCGCCGAGGCCAAGGCCCTCATGGGCGCCCTCGATCAGGCCGGGGATGTCGGCGAGCACGAACTCGCGATTGTCCAGCGCGACGACGCCGAGGCCGGGATGCAGCGTGGTGAAGGGATAGTCAGCGATCTTCGGACGCGCCGCCGATACGGCGGCGAGGAAGGTCGACTTGCCGGCGTTGGGCAGGCCAACGAGGCCGGCGTCGGCGATCAGCTTGAGGCGCAGCCAGATCCATGCCTCCTGGCCCTCAAGGCCGGGATTGGCGCGACGCGGGGCCTGGTTGGTCGAGGTCTTGAAATGGGCGTTGCCAAAGCCGCCATTGCCGCCGCGCGCCAGGCAGACGCGCTGCCCGGCCTCGGTCAGGTCAAACAGCATGGTCTCGCCGTCTTCGGCCAGAATCTGCGTGCCTGCCGGGACTTTCAGCACCACATCATCGCCCTTGGCGCCGGCGCGGTTGCGGCCCATGCCGTGCATGCCGCGCCGCGCCTTGAAGTGCTGCTGGTAACGGTAGTCGATCAGCGTGTTGAGGTTGTCGACGCACTCGACCCACACATCGCCGCCGCGACCGCCGTCGCCGCCGTCCGGACCGCCGAATTCAATGAATTTTTCACGGCGGAACGAGACGCAACCTGCGCCGCCGTCGCCCGAGCGGATGTAGACTTTCGCCTGGTCAAGGAACTTCATGGCTTCCCGTAAATCACTGCCGGCCTGAGTGCAAACCGCGCCTCTCCATAGAGCATATTGCCCTGGGGCGGAACCTGATTCCGGCGTGGCGGATCGCCCGCCTTCGGAAGGCAGGTCACGCGCTTGTCGCCCCAAGTGGCCCTTGTCGCCCCAAGCAGCGCGCTAGTCGCCCCAAGCCGCGCTGTTGCGCCTTGAAGCCGCGTGCGTGTTGCCCCAGGACGCGCGCAGGGCGCGACTACGCTGGCCGCCAACAGCGCCGCCCCTGCGGCCCAGGAAGGCCAGGGCCGCTCGCCATGCGCGCCGGACAGAGGTTTCGGGCTGGCTTTCTCGCGGTTTGCGGGCAAATCTTGGGCAGGGAGACGCCGATTCAGGCGCCGGCGCGCATGGCGCCGCCGTTCCCGGCCGGTTTCTGGCGCGGCGGCCTCATGGACGCGCCTCACACCTCACAATGATGCGGGCGGCGCCATGACAGCACAACCAGGCCCCAGCAGCCACGCGACCCTCGGCGCTGATCCAGTGACGACGCGGGCCTCCAACCAGCTCGGCGTCGGGCTGATGGTTGGCGGCGTCTTCCTGTTCGCGCTCAATGACGTGCTGGGCAAATGGCTGGTCGGGACGTTCGGGGTCGGACAGATCCTGCTGGTGCGCAGCATCGCCTGTCTGCTGATCCTCGCGCCATTCTATATGCGCACCGGGCTCGCGCCGCTGTGGCAGGCGCCGCGCCCGGGCCTGCAAATCATCCGCGCCCTGTTTTCGGCTGCTGAGGTGGCGCTGTTTTACGCGGCGGTGATCTGGCTGCCGCTGGGTGACGCCGTCACCTTTTATATGGCTGGGCCGATTTATGTCGCGGCGCTGGCGGCGCTGTTGCTCGGTGAACGCACCGACACCACCGGCTGGCTGGCGATCTTCGCCGGCTTTATCGGAGTCATTGTGGCGCTGGAGCCAGGCGGGGCGAGCTTTACCTGGCCGGCGCTGATCGCTTTGGCTGGCAGCATCCTGTTCGCCTTTTCGATGATCATCACCCGCTATCTGCGCGGCACGCCTGATGTGGTGCTGGTGACTGGAACCACCGTCGGCGCCCTGCTGATCAGCATCGTGCTGCTGCCGTTTGGCGGCTGGAAGCCGGCGGGCGCGGTGGATCTGCTGCTGATGGCCTGGCTGGGCGTGGTGGCGCTGATCGCCCATGTCTGCGTCAACCGCTCGCTGCGGCTGGCGCCGGCGACGGTCGTTGTGCCCTATCAATATCTGCTGATTGTCTGGGCGATGTTTCTGGGCTGGCTGGCGTTCGACGAACAGCCGCGCCTCACGGCCATGGCCGGCTCGGTTATCATCGTCGTCGCTGGCATCTTCCTGTTCCTGCGCGAAAAGCGCCAGGAACCGGCCGATCCGGACATCGAGACGCCGCCGCTGCCATGATGGGCGCGCGCCAAAGCCGCCCCTGGCGGTTGCAAGGGGCGGATATTCAGGATGGATGAACCATCAGGCGTGGCCGCCTGATGGTTGGGCCTGTTAGCGCTGGCGAGCCTTGCGCTCGGCGTAACGCTGGTCGCGGCGGGCCTTGGCTGCTGCGGCCTCGGCGGCGGCGTTCTCGGCGGCCTCTGCGGCGGCGCGGGCTGCCTCAGCTTCCTGCGCGGCCTTCTGCTCAGCGGCGGCAGTTTCAAGCCGCTGCTTCTCGGCGGCGCGGGCCGCCTCGCGTTCGGCGCGGCGCGCTTCACGCTCTTCAGCCGCGGCCTTGCGCTCGGCGGCGCGGGCGTCAAGGCTGGCCTGGGCGGCCTCGCGCTTCTGGCGATAGGCTTCGAGCCGCCCCTGGGTCGCTTCGCGGGCGGCGTTGCGGCGGTCGGTGAAGGCGGCGTTTGGGATCGTACGCAAAACAGTTCCTTTGTGTGGGCGATAGCCACGAGCAATCAGACAACAGCATCTGATCGAACAGATTTGGCCCCAAGACAAGAGCGGCGCCCCCATCCACGCACATTTGCCAGAGCACATGTCCGGCAATTGCGCAGCGACGCGCGCCTGGGGCAGGCGCAAGGCAGGGGTGCATGCGGGCCAGGGCAGCTGGTCAGGACGGTCGCCACATCTGCTGGCACGTTTCCCGGACCAGGCGCGACGGCAAGCGCTGCAAGCTATCAGGCCGTGAGCACGTGGCATGGCCGCCGCCCCATCGGACAACGCCAATGCCCCATGCCGTAGGCTGGACATTATGGCCGACAAGGCGGCGAAAGTGAGGAGGGGCCGCGTGGGGCGGAGCCGCGCCCGCACTTCCTCCCGCTTCGCGTCAGCTGGCGCGGAACGGGAGGCGGGGAGGGTGGCCAAACTGGTCACAGCGCAACCAGCCTCGCCAACCGACGTGCTGGAGCGGATTATTCAGCGGCGATCGCCAGCGGCGTTAGCTCGGCGTGATCATTGGCCGCTGACCATACAGGCGTTGCCTCAGCTGCCTGGGCCGCGCGCGCGCGCCGCAGGCGCACCACCGGCAGCATGCCGCCCCGCGCCGGGAACGGCGACAGCCCGGTGCCCTGCACGTCGAAGCCGAGCTTGCCCAGAACGCGCAGCGAGGCGGCGTTATGGGTCAGCGCTTCGGCGCCAATTTCTGTGGCGCCAGTCTCGGCGAAGAACAGCTCGAGCACGGCGCCCGCCGCCTCGGTGGCGTAGCCGCGGCCCCAATATTCGGCGCCGAGCCAGAAGCCGAGGAAAGCGTGGTCGACGTCGTCGCGCGCCGAGAGCGCCGGCGGCTGCACGGCGACGACGCCGATCAGCTCGCGTGGCCGCTTCTTCTCGCAGATCGCCAGGGTCAGGCCATCGCCGCGTGCGTTGGCGAGGCGGGAGGCAAAGATGAACTGGTCGGCGCCGCCTTGCGGATAGGGATGCGGGATCAGCGCGGTCATCTCCGCCACCGCCCGGTCGCCGGCCAGATGCTCAATGGCGCTGGCGTCGGCAAGGCGTGGCCAGCGCAGGCACAGCCTGTCGGTGGTCAAAGAGAAACCGTCGTCGATGGTCTCGCGGGTAAACATTGGCTCCGCTCCGATTGGAACTGGCGAATCGCTCCTGCGCCCAGGATCAGTGGGCCTGCATCCGCTGCGGAAGGGAAGAACGAAGCGATTCACGGCGTCGTGAGAGAGGTGGTCCGGACGTCTGGACTGTCCGGAAACGCGCCATGGTCTCATCTGGTTCACCGCATTCGCCTGAAAACTGGCGCATGCATGTCCCAGAGTTGCGACACTGCTGTGACTGCTTGTCTTTTCGCCCCGCAAAGGATGCGGCGAAGACCAGGTCTTCGCCGAAGGCCAGAGCCGTCACCGCCCCTGATGGGTCGGCGTCGGCTGCTGATGTCCGTGGTCAGAACACGTCGGAACCCATCAGCCTGTTACGCCTGATGGCGACGCGCCATGTGCAGGAAGCAACTTCCATGCCGGAAAAACAAAAAAGGGGAGATGGCGCCCCATCTCCCCTTTTCCGGAACCTTGCAGACATGACGTGCAAGCTTGGTTCCGCCAGGGTCAGGGACGCCGGCGGAAGCTTGTGTCATAAGCCTTCGCCGTTACTCAGCCGCCGCTTTCGACGCTGCGTCATTCGCCGGTACAACCGATACGACCGAGCGGCCGAGACGGATGCCGAAGCGCACTGCGCCGTCGGTGAGGGCGAACAGGGTGTGATCCTTGCCGATGCCGACATTGGCGCCCGGATGGACCTTGGTGCCGCGCTGACGCACGATGATGTTGCCGGCCACGACTGCCTCGCCGCCGAACTTCTTTACGCCAAGACGGCGACCGTCTGAGTCGCGACCGTTACGGGACGAGCCGCCTGCTTTTTTATGAGCCATTTTATGTCTCCTTTATTTGCCGGGGGCCGGTCTTAGCCGTTGATGCCGGTGATGCGAACCAGGGTGAAGTCCTGGCGGTGACCGCGCTTGCGCTTCGAGTTCTGGCGACGACGCTTCTTGAACGCGATGACCTTGTCGCCACGGCCGTGGCTGACGATCACGGCGTCAACCGAAGCCTTGGCGGCGTCGGCGCCGGCCTTGAAGGTCTCGCCTTCGCCGACCAGCAGCACGTCAAACTTCAGGGCGTCGCCAGGCTCACCAGCCTGCAGGGCGATCGAAATCTTGTCTTCGGCGGCGACGCGATACTGCTTGCCGCCGGCTTTGATGACTGCGAACATCGTTTGTTCCCGTGTTCTACCCCGACCTTGACGCCTGACGCAGGGAGCGTCCGACAGCTGGCCGGCTTTTTGGCAGCCCGTTTCCGGTGCTATGACGCGAAAGCCGCTGATATAACGGCAGACGCAAAGGGTCCGCAGGCAGGAGATCCTGCGCGGAAGCGGCTACATAGTCCGGCGCGGCCCGAAATGTCAATGATCGATCAGCGGTTTCCGGCGATGGCGCCGCTGGAAGGCGGGTCGCCAATGGGGTCAGTCGCCAAGGGTATCAATCGCCACGGGGATCATCTGCGCGCTGGAGTGCGCACGAAACTGCGGGGCCGCCTTTTGGCCAATACCGCAGCTGCGCCGCGCCGCAGTAGGCTGCGGCCATGTTCAGGCGGGCAACACCCGCGCCATCTCATCTCCAGCCGTAAGGGGAGGCGGCTCCCGGGCGCGCCTGCTGCAGCGCACTTGAGCCAGCTTTCCTGTTCCAGCGTTCTTGCCCCACCGTGTTTCGCCCGCCGCACTGGCGCGCCAGATATTCCGAAGGACAGCATCATGTCAGCAAACGACGTCGTCATCGTCAGCGCCGCCCGCACGCCAGTGGGGTCGTTCTCAGGCGCGTTCGCCGCCATGCCCGCCCACGAGCTTGGCGCCGTGGCTATCCGCGCAGCGCTGGAGCGCGCTGGCGTCGAGGCCGGCGCGGTGGATGAGGTGATTCTCGGCCAGGTGCTCACCGCCGCCCAGGGGCAGAACCCGGCGCGGCAGGCGGCGATGAAGGCCGGCGTGCCGGTGGAGGCCAGCGCCTGGGGGCTCAATCAGGTCTGCGGCTCGGGCCTGCGCGCCGTCGCGCTTGGCATGCAGCAGATCGCCAATGGCGACGCGAAGGTGATCGTGGCCGGCGGCCAGGAATCCATGTCGCTGTCGCCGCACGCCCATCATCTGCGCGCAGCCACGAAGATGGGCGACGCCAGCTTCATCGACACCATGATCCGCGACGGTCTGTGGGACGCTTTCCATGGCTATCACATGGGCAATACGGCAGAGAACGTGGCGCGCCAGTGGCAGATCTCGCGCGATGAGCAGGACGCCTTCGCCGTGGCCTCGCAGAACAAGGCGGAGGCTGCAAAGAACGCGGGCCGCTTCGCCGATGAGATCGCCGCCGTCACCGTGCCGGGCCGCAAGGGCGACGTCACCATCGACACGGATGAATATATCCGCGACGGCGCGACGCTCGAGGTCATGGCGAAGCTGCGCCCGGCCTTCGTCAAGGATGGCACGGTCACCGCTGGCAACGCCTCGGGCATCAATGACGGCGCGGCGGCGCTGGTGCTGATGGGGGCCGATGAGGCGGCGCGGCGCGGCCTTACGCCGCTGGCGCGCATCGCCTCCTGGTCGACGGCCGGCGTCGCGCCGGAGATCATGGGCTCGGGACCGATTCCGGCGGCGCGCAAGGCGCTGAAGAAGGCGGGCTGGAAGGTGCAGGACCTCGATCTCGTCGAAGCCAATGAGGCCTTCGCCGCCCAGGCCATTGCCGTCAATCGCGACATGGGCTGGGACCCGGCCATCGTCAATGTCAATGGCGGGGCCATCGCCATCGGCCACCCCATCGGCGCCTCCGGCGCCCGGGTGCTGACCACGCTGCTGCATGAGATGCGGCGTCGCGACGCCCGCAAGGGCCTCGCCACCCTGTGCATCGGCGGCGGCATGGGCGTGGCGCTCACCGTCGAACGCTGAGTCGCGGCTTAGCCGACCTACGCCGACGGGCGTCGCGATGTTCGCGACGCCCGTCCTTTTTAACGCTGCGATGAAGACCATTGGCGAAGGCCGCCGACGCACCTCTCACCAGGTGATGCGCAGGCCGGCCTTGCCGCTCCAGCCATGACGGCGACCGTCGAAGCTGGTCTGGTAGCTGGCCGAGGCATAGAGCGCGGCGTTGGCGTTGAACTGGGCGGTGACGCCGGCGCTGATGTCGGCCCAGGCCCCCTTCATGTCGGAGCGGAATGGGGTGTAGCCGAGGTCGCTGGAAAAATTGGCGCGCGGCGTGCCGGCGAATTCATTCCACAGATTGGCGCGCACCCAGGCGTTCATGCCGATCGGGCCATTGCTGCTCTCGATGATCCACGAGCGCGACAGCCTCGCGCCGATGCGGGCGGCGACCGAATTCACGCGGGTGAATTTGACGAAAGCCGCATCATCATGGCCGCTGTCGAGGTTGATCTTCTGCAGGATGATCTGGGCCTGCGGCTCCAGCACCCAGCCATCGCCAAGCTGGATCGGGTAGCCGCCTTCCAGCGAGAACGCCGCGCCAAAGCCATCGGTATTGAAGGTTGCGACCCGGCCAGAGGCGGCCTTGGCGTTATACCTGGTGCCCTGGGCGACGGCGTCCACATACCAGCCCGTGGCGCCGTAATGGGTCCAATAAGCGCCGACGGTATAAGCGTCGAAGCGCATGTCGCCGGCGCGACCGCCTGCATAATGCTTGACGTCGCCATCGGCGCGGCCAGCGCCAATGTAGAAGCCGAGGTGATCACGGCTGCCGTCGGCGTGCTGCTTGCGATACAGGTCCATGCCGATCTGGAAGGCATAAAAATCCCAGGCGAAGCCGGGGCCGCCAGCATAGCTCCTGTCGCCTGAGACACGGCCATGGCTGCCGATCACCCGGCCCCACACGGCGTTGGCGATCGGCGAGCCGCCCGCCGCTGCGGAGAAGCCGCGCTGCAATTCCTGCTCGCCAACGCGCTCATGCAGGGTGCCCAGCATCGTCTGGCCGTAGAGCAGCGCCATCGACGGCAGCGCAGCATAGAGCGCCGTCTCTCGCCGATAGGCCGGCGCCCCTGGCGTGCCGCCGCCGCCGCGCGAGGCGTCGTCATCGGTGCGCAGATACCAGGATTCCGGGTCGGAGGCGTCGCGCGTCCCGCGGTGCAGCGTGTAGCGATAGGGGCCGACGAGCAGTGGCTGCGGCGTGTTGAAGGCGTTGGCGGCGGTGGTTGCGCCATTAATGGCGCTGACCACCTGGATGCCATTGCCCGGCGTCGCGGCGCCGGGGCCGCCGATGTTGGTGATCAGCAGCGGTGTGGACCCGGTGGCGCCGCCGCCATTAATGATCAGCCGGTCGGACGGCGAGCCATCGCCGCCCAGATAAGTGTTGAGCGCGATGGCGCCGCCAGCGCCGTGGTAGCTGCCGACGGTGAGGGTGTTGCCCACCTGGCCGCCGCCGCCGATCTGCACGAGGCCGGCGTTGACCAGCTGGCCGCCCACGGTGAAATTGCCGCCTGGGCCGTCGGAGAACGCCGCCATGGCGTTGGCCACCGCGAGGACGCCCTGGTTGGCCACATCGCCGGTGACAGCGCCATAGCCGCCGAGCGTCGCGCCCGGGGCGATGCTCACCTGGCCGGGGCCGATGACGGCGCCGCGATGGGCTGCGTCGCCCACCGCCAGCACGCCAGCCGCGACGCTGGTCGGGCCGCTGTAGCTGCTCACGCCGGTGAGCAGCAGCGCGCCGTCGCCGGCTTTGCTAAGGCCGCCAGCGCCGGTGACGCCCTGGGTGATGACGCCGGTGACGCCCGCCGCCACGTCGACGCCGCCATTATTGGCGGTGACCGAGACGGCGCGGGTCGGGGCGAGGGTGAAGCTGTCGGCGAAGCGCAGGGCGCCGCCGTCGAGGGTGATGGCGCCGTCCGGCGCGCCGAGCACGGCGTCGGCGCTGGCGGCGATCATGCCCTGGCGGATCAACAGCCCGCCGGAAAATGTATTTGCGCCAGCCTGGGGCGCGAGCGTCACCACGCCGTCGCCGGTTTTCTCCACCGCGCCTGCGCCGATGATCTGGCCAGCGTAGGTCGCGTCATCGCCGCCGGGCTGGGTGAAGCGCACCACGCCGTCGTTGCGGATATTGGCGACATTGGCGGCGGCGTCGGCGCGCACCGGCAGGTTCTGCGCCCGGCCTTCGAGCACGCCGGCGCTTTCGACAAGGGTCTCGCCCAGATAATTGCTGTTGTCGCCGGTCAGCGTCAGCACGCCAGCGCGCACCGTCGTGGTCTCATAGCCGGCGAGCGGGCCGGTGATGGTCCACTGGCCGGCGCCTTCCTTGATCAGCTCCTGGAAATTCGGCAGATGGCCCGCCAGCTGGTCAGTCGTGCCCGCATCGCCATTAAGGAACACCCGATTGCGACCGTCGCCGCCATCGATGGCGCCGTCGATGGTCGATCCGGCCCAGATATGCAGCTGATCATCGCCGTAACCGAAGGTGAGATCGCCATGCAGCAGCGCATCGGGCCGGTTGATCATGACGATGCCGGTGTCGGGGCTGAAGCTGCCCGTGCCGATCAGGGCGCCGCCTTCGACGCGGGTGATGACGCCATAATTGTCGACCACATTGGCGACGCCGGTGGTTTCGTCCTGAAACCACAGAGCGGCGCTCCATTCGGCGCTGACCAGGCCGTAATTGGTGATGCGATTGCCCGAGCCGTGCACATTGATGGCTTCGGCGTTCATCTGGTCGCCGGTCTTGATCACCGAGCCGCCGCGCTCGATGACGATAGTGGAATTGCTGTTGACCTCGATGGTGTTGAGGCCGGTGTTGTACAGGCCGCCAGGGCCATCCCACACCGTCTGGTTGGTCACCGTGCCGCCGTCGCGCACGGTGATCGTCGCGCCGTCATGCAAAGAGATGGCGTTGGCGTCGGCAGTGCTGACGGTGGCGCCGCTCTCGATGATCACGGTCTGATTGTCATTGGCCGGGTCGCGGCCCGTGCCGATGGTCTCCGTCCACGGGTTGGGCGCGGCGGATGTGCAGGTGGTGGTCGCCCCGGACAGAACGCAGGCGGCGAGCGCCGGGCTCGTCGTGAGGACGTGTACTGAGGCGGACACGGAAATCAGTCCCAGCGCGGTGGTGGAAGTCAACAAACGCCTGAACGCCGACATCAAGTTCTCCAGCCGTCCTGCACCGCTCATGGCGCGGTCAGGGAGCAGGCGCGGCAACGCACGCAAGATCATTGCGCGTGCGACAGATGTGGCGGGGAATGGCTGCGTTGCAGATTGTTGTCAGCCGAAAGCGCCAGCGCCTGGTGTTCATCAATGCGCAACGCCAGGTATCCGCTGGCGTTGGCGGTGTCGAACAACAATAGCGATGATGATCGGTCGGCTGATCCGGGCAATACGGACCGACATGCTACCGAATTGGGCCGCTGTTGCGCCTTTTGGGACTCATCGACATCTCCGGCCCTCTACCCCTTTCGCTGGATAGGCGCTTGTGACGATTATTATTAACACACCAGGCATAAGCTCTGCGGTTTCGTTTTACATCTGACATCACGGCGTCGCACAATTGCGCTGCTGCGGAGACGTAGGTTGCCTTTAGGGCATGTGCCGTCGTTGAGCGGTGGCGCCCTGGAGCGGTGGGGCCTTGGGGCGGCGAGCGCCCGGCGGAGACAATCGCGCGCGGCGGCGGGCATGCCCCAGGCCAGACCCCAGCCGGCATCACGCCTGTGCGACCGAATAGCCGCCGTGGCCAGCGCCATACGCTTGCGGGGTAGTCGTCCAGCCAATCCGATCTGTCGCTATGGGGTCGTGCTTAGACTTTCCTCCTAAGACGTATTTCCGCCCGCCCTTCGACTTTCAGCCAGTATTGCCCACGCTGCCGTCGTCGTATCACCCCCCGAACCGGCCGATGTCCAGATATCGGCGTCGGGCGCTGCGGTGTCGCCGGCGTGCGCGCCACGTCCGTATGGTTGTTGTGATGCGCATGTTCTGTACTGACGCGGTGTGATGCCGGTCGGACATGCTCACGTGGAGAAGATTTATGTCCCGGGTTGCTGTTGTTACGGGCGGTACGCGTGGTATTGGCGCGGCCATCTCGCAGGCTCTTGCTGCGGCAGGTTACAAGGTCGCCGCCGTATACGCAGGAAACGACGAGGCGGCGGCGGCATTTCGCGCGGAGACCGGCATCAGCGTCTATAAATGGGACGTGGGCGACGAGGCCGCCTGCGCCGAGGGGCTGGCGCGCGTCGCTGCAGAGCTCGGCCCGGTGGATGTGCTGGTCAACAACGCCGGCATTACCCGTGACGGCATGTTCCATCGCATGACGCTGGAGCAGTGGCGCGCGGTGATGAACACCAATCTCGATTCCATGTTCACCATGACCCGTCCGGTGATCGAGGGCATGCGTGAGCGGGGCTTCGGCCGCGTCATCAACATCTCGTCGATCAACGGTCAGAAGGGCCAGATGGGCCAGGCCAATTATTCCGCCGCCAAGGCCGGCGTCATCGGCTTCACCAAGGCGCTGGCGCAGGAAAACGCCGCCAAGGGCGTCACCGTCAATTGCATCTGCCCTGGCTATATCGACACCGATATGGTGGCGGCGGTGCCGGAAGAGGCGCTGAAGAAGATCATCGCCACCATCCCCACTGGACGCCTCGGCAAGGCCGATGAGGTGGCTGATCTGGTGGTGTTCCTTGCCTCCGACCGCGCCGGCTTCTTCACCGGCGCCGTGCATACGATGAATGGCGGGCAATATATCGGCAATGGCTGACGGCGTTTGACCGGACCGTGAGGCGTCGACACGGCGCATATGACGAAGGCGGCTCCCGTAGCCGCCTTTTTTGTTGCGCTGCGCCAGTCATGGCCGTGTACCCGGGGCCGCAAGGCTTCCCTTCGCGCCAGCGCTGGTCTAACCCCGCTGGCGATCGCCCGCCGCGTGATGCGGGCGCCAGAGCGGCGCCTGCGGCAAGCAGGCCGGGGAAACGGACCTGGGACATGGCATTTTCGGTGGGCTTGAAGAACCAGAACTGGCTGACGCTGACGGCGGACGACATCCGTGCCGGGGCGACCATGGTCGGCGACCACAATCCGGTGCATCACGATGAGGAATTTGCCCGGACAACGCGCTTCGGCGGGCTGTTCGCCAGCGGCGCCCACACCTCGGCGCTGCTCGCCGGCATGGTGAGCAAGGGCTGGCCAAAGCTGGAGACGCCAGGGGCGCCGCGCGGCTATGTCGGGGCGGATTATTTCGTCCAGTTCAAGGCGCCCTGCATGGCCAACCACCGCCTGCGCTTTGAATGGGTGGTGACGGCGATAGAGCCGACCAGCCGCGGCCAGATTATCAAGCTGGATGGCAGCGTGACCGATGAAGACACTGGCCAGCTGACGCTGACCGGCAAGATGACCATGTTCGGCTATTTCGACTGAGGCGTGGCCGCAGGGATATTGAACCCTCTGGCCCTCAGCGCCCCACCGCCGTCATGCCCGTGCCTGTCACGGGCATCCACGACTCTGCTGACGCTTGCGCTGTAGCTGCCGAAGACGTGGATGGTCGGGGGCGCCCGACCATGACGGTAAGTGGGGTGGGGCGATGGCGCCAGGCGCTATCAGAAGTTGTTTTTCCACTCGCGCAGGGCGGCGAACACCGCCACCGGGTCGCTGGCGTCGAGATTGACCGAGGCGGCCAGGGCCGGCTGGTCGGCGCGCAGGAAGGGGTTGGTGGCCTTTTCATCGCGCAGCAACGACGGCACCGTCAGCTGGTTGTCGGCGCGCTGGCCTTCAACCACGGCGGCGCGCAGCTTCAGCGCGGCGTTGTCCGGATCGACCGCGAGGGCGAAGCGGGCGTTCGACAGGGTGTATTCGTGGCCGCAGAACACCTGGGTGTCGTCTGGCAGCGCCGCGAGCTTCTGCAGCGAGCGCCACATGTCCTCCGGCGTGCCTTCAAGCAGACGGCCGCAGCCCAGCGCGAACATGGTGTCGCCGGCGAACAGGGCGTGGGCGCTGGGGAAATAATACGAGATGTGGCCTGCGGTGTGGCCAGGCGTGAACAGCACCTGGCCAGCGAGGGCGCCGACCATCACCGTATCGCCCTGGTTCACATAAACGTCCGCCTCGGGCACGAACTCGGCCTCGCGCACCGGCGCGACCACCCGGGCGCCGAAGCGCTCTTTCAGCGGCGCGACGCCAGCCACATGGTCCGGGTGCTTGTGGGTGACCAGGATGTCGGTCAGCGTCCAGCCGGTCTTGTCGAGGGCGGCGAGAATCGGCTCCACCTCTGGCGCGTCGATGGCGGCGCAGGCGCCTGTCTCGGTGTCGCGCATCAGGACGCCAATATTGTCGGACAGGCAGGGGAAGACGTGGAATTCGGCTGGCATGCGGTTATCTCACTGGTCAATAGGCCTGAACGCGGGTCAGCCGCGGCGCGACCGGGTGGTTTCGATCGGGGGCGCGTCCTGCATTGCAACTCCCCGGCGACGCCGTGAAGCAACAGCACATGACATCCTCAGGGCGTGCGCCCGATTCACTTCTGTCGCATCTTGCCCTGAAGCGTGATCCGATCAAACTGACCAGTGGCTACGATCCTGTCTGGCTGTCGACGGCGCCCAGGTCTGGGATGCGGTTCTGCGGCGCAGTCGGCGGGTGTAGAGAGGCGTAGGCCGGATCGTGCGGCAGGTGACCTGATCAGGCGTCGCCGTCAACAATTCGCCCGCGCGCAGCACGGAGCGGGCCTGCGCCGGGCAGTCTGTCTGAACCGGTCGCCGCAAGCGGCGCGATAACAAGGAGCAATATGGCCATCGACGTCGTCGACCTGCGCGCGTTCTACGCCACGGCCACTGGCCGCGCCGCCAGCCAGATCATCGGCAAGGCGGTGGCGTCGCTGTGGACGTCAACGCGCGGCTTGCGTGTGCTGGGCATCGGCTACGCCACGCCCTATTTGCCGCTGGTCAGCGCCGGGGCTGAGCGCGTCGCCGCCTTCATGCCCGCCGCCCAGGGCGTGGTGAACTGGCCAGCCAGCGGCGCCAGCGCCTCGGCGCTGGTCGACGCCGGCATGCTGCCGCTGCCCGACGCCGCCTATGACCGAGTGCTATTGGCCCACTGCCTCGAGCATGCAGATTCGTCGCAGGACGTATTGTCCGAGGTCTGGCGGGTGCTCAGCCCAGGGGGGCGGTTGCTGCTGGTCGCGCCCAACCGCCGAGGCGCCTGGGCGCGCAGCGACGCCACCCCATTCGGCCATGGCCAGCCGTGGAGCCGCACCCAATTGCGCAATCTCCTGCGCCAGAGCCTGTTTTCGCCCGAGCACTGGCTAGACGCATTATATATGCCGCCATTCCGCGACCGGCTGCTGCTGCGCTCAGCCACCGGCTGGGAGAAACTGTGCGGCGGCCTCGGTCTGCCCTTCGCCGGCGTCCATGTGGTGGAGGCGAGCAAGCAATTGCACCGACCGATTGCGGTGACACGCCACCAGCGGGTGGTGCGCTTCAATCCGGTGCTGGCCCCCGAGGCCGGGGGCGCGCTGTCACGCAAGGCGGCCCCGTCTGGCCGTCAGGACATGCGCTGACGTTGCAGGGCGGCGGGGCCTGAGCTGCGCCGGTAGGACTCAGGGCGCCGGCGCCACGTCGACCACGTAGCCGCGACCGCGATCATCGGCGGCGACAATCGCCAGCCGCGCGCCGGGCCGGCAGACCTCGCCCTTGGCCAAAAGCGTAAAGCCAAGTCGTGTCCGGGCCAGATCCGGGCGTTGCGTCGCCGTCGCCGCTGCTGGCCGCAGGCGCTGGCGCGGGCCGCTACCGGCGGCGACGCCGTCACACAGCGCCGTCATGAGGGTGGCGCGATCGGGGGCCGTGAGATCAACCGTCCAGCCGCTGATCGCCAGCTTGCCGTCGGGCATGCGCTGCACCGCCTCCACCACGCCCGCAGGTGTGGCGAAGCCAGCGCCAGCTGAGTGCAGGCGGGCGTTCAGTGCTCGGGGATCGTCGGTCGCTGCGGCCGGGGCGACCAGCGCCACCACCTGCGCCGCCGTGTGGCGCAGGCGCATGTCCATCACTTCGCGCACAGCGCCCCAGCCAGCTAACGCGGCGAAGAGGAGGCAATAGATGGTCGCCAGGCGCAGCAACTGCGTCTCGCCCTGCGCGTCGATGCGGGCGCGCAGGCGGGCGTAGAGGGCGAGATCAACCCGCCCAAGCAGCACGCCGACCAGCACCGCCAGCGCCATGGCCAGCGCCCAGGCCAGCGGCCAGGGCGTGGCCTCGGGCGTCCAGTGATAGACGGCGATGATCAGCGGAATATGGGCGAGGTAGATGGCGTAGCTGGCGTCGCCAAGGGTGAGCCCGAGCCTGCGCAGCCAGGCCAGCGCCGGGCGCACGAAACCTGCGGGCGCCTCCCGCGCTGCGGTGACGCTGCTGGATTGCGGGCCGATGGTCGCGGCGATGGCCAGGGCGGAGCACAGTCCGGCGATGGCGCGATAGTCCTGCAATCCCACAAAATCCCAGGCGAAGAACGCCGGCGCCGGCGCCAGCGCCAACAGGGCGGGGACGCGCAACCGCCCGGTCAGCCACGGGACCAGCATGCCGCAGGCGAAGGCGATATTGGCGCTGGCCAGCGGCAGGCGCAGGATATCCGGGGTCAGCGACGCCTCAAACTCTGGCCACAGCCACATGCGCGCGCCGATCAGCGCCAGCCATACAGCGGCTAGCGCCGGGATAAAGCGGGCGCAGCGCGCCCAGACCACCAGAAACACAAAGACGTAGAAGGTGACCTCAAACACCAGGGTCCATTCCACCGAGCCAAGGCTCCAGGCGGTGGGCCCCACGGGGACCAGGGTCAGCGACAGCAGGCGCGGCGTATGGAAATAGCCCGCCAGCAGCGGCGACAGCAGACAATACAGCGCGATGATCAGCAGATAGATCGGATAAATCCGCGCCAGCCGGTGCAACAGGAAGCGCCCGGGCGGCGTGCGCGGCGCGAGCCGCGCCATCAGGAAGCCAGAGAGCGCGAAGAACACCGCGACGCCCCAGACGGCGAAGCGCTCCCAGACATCGCTGAAGCCGGCGGGAGCGCCTGCCTTGAGCACGGCGTATTGCGCAGCGTGGTAGACCACGACGGTCAGCGCCGCCACGCCGCGGAAATATTGCAGCGCGTCGATGCGGCCGGGTCGGGATGCGATGTGCTGGGTCAAGGTGCGCGCCGGTCCATCCTGGCTGGGCGGCGGGCGAGCGCCGGCGCCACCGCAGGTTTTCACCCTTGCTGGAATGCTTCTCATAAACATCTGGTGAACGCACGGCGGATTTGCGCTGAACACGCGCTTCGCCAACCACCTCCACCGCCGTCATGCCCGTGCTCGTCACGGGCATCCACGTCTTGCCTGTGACCCGACCGGACGCGGCGAAGACGTGGATGGTCGGGTCAAGCCCGACCATGACGGTGAGTTGAGGAGGGCGATGGCGCGAGGTGATGTTCCTGGCGTTCGCCATGCCGTGAAACGGGGGCAAGCACGTACCCGCTAGCCGCTCCACCGCCGTCATGCCCGTGCTCGTCACGGGCATCCACGTCTCGCCTGTGACCCGACCGGACGCGGTGAAGACGTGGATGGTCGTGTCAAGCCCGACCATGACGGCGGGTGGGGGGGATGGCGCTGGTTCATGCCCTGGCGTTCGGCATGCCAGCGAAGCAGGTAACGCTACCTCGCCGTCACCCCCCCTGCCGTCATGCCCGTGCTCGCCACGGGCATCCACGACTTGTCTGTCACCCGAGCGGATGCGCCGAAGGCGTGGATGGTCGTGTCAAGCCCGACCATGACGGCAGTTGGTGGCGATGGCGCAAGGCCATGTCGATGGCGTTCGGCATGCCACCGAAGCAGGCAACGCTACCTCGCCGTCAACCACCCCTGCCGTCATGCCCGTGCCTGTCACGCGCATCCACGCCTTCCTGTCACCCGACCAAACGCGGCGCATGCATGGCCGGTCGGCACAGGTCCGACCATGACGTCGGGTGGGGGCCAGGGGCGGGACGATCTTGCAGGGCTATCAGGGCGCGACCACATTGTGCTATGTCGCGCCGTCCGGGCTTGGCCCAGGAGGGTTGCAACCTGCTGCTCGCATAAGGCGCGGGTGGACGGTGTCCGCGAGGCGTCACACGCCGGACGGCTTCTGAGTTACATGTGTTCCATGCGTTGCAGGACCGTTTCAGTCCGGCCCGCCAACACCAACGAATGCGGCTGCCATCACCATGCGAAGCTATCTCGATTTTGAAAAACCCGTCGCCGAGATCGAGGCCAAGATCGATGAATTGCGTGGCGTCTCCGGTGGCGACGTTGATGTAACGCTGGATGATGAGATCAATCGCCTGCAGGCCCGGGCCAGCAAGGCGCTGTCCGATCTGTATGGCGCGCTGACCCCGTGGCAGAAGACCATGGTCGCCCGCCACCCGGCCCGTCCGCATTTCCGCGACTATTGCGACGCCCTGATCACCGACATGACGCCGCTGGCCGGCGATCGCGCCTTTGGTGAGGATGAGGCGATCATCACCGGCTTTGGCCGCTTTCGCGGCGAGCCGGTGTGTGTGCTTGGCCAGGAAAAGGGCTGGAACACGGAAACCCGCCTGCGCCACAATTTCGGCATGGCCCGCCCTGAAGGCTACCGCAAGGCAGTGCGCCTGATGGAGATGGCCGACCGCTTTGGCCTCCCCGTGCTCTCCTTCGTCGACACCGCCGGTGCCTATCCGGGCATCGGCGCCGAGGAGCGTGGCCAGGCCGAGGCCATCGCCCGGTCGACCGAGCAGGCGCTCGGCCTTGGCGTCGCCAATGTGGCGCTGGTGGTCGGCGAGGGCGGCTCGGGCGGCGCGGTGGCGATCGCCGCCGCCAACCGGGTGCTGATGATGGAGCACGCCATCTATACGGTGGCCTCGCCAGAGGCCTCGGCCTCGATCTTGTGGCGCAACGCCGCCCGCGCCCAGGATGCGGCGACCAATATGAAGATCACCGCCCAGGACCTGCTGAAGTTCGGCATTATCGACGGCATCGTGCCGGAGCCGCTCGGCGGCGCCCATCGCGATCCTGCCGCCGCCATCCGCTCGGCGGGCGATGCGGTCGCCGCAGCGCTGCAGGAATTCGCCGGCATGACCCCGGACGCCATCCGCAAGGCGCGCGAAGACAAGTTCCTCGCCATCGGCCGTAAGGTCTGAGCCACGGGGAGGCGCGCCATACGCCGGCCTCCGGCGAAGCTGCTTGGCCTATGGTTTCGGCCCAGCTCCCTGCTGCATCGGCGAAAGCGGTCCAATGGGCGTGCCTTGATGGCGACCAAGGGCGGCTGTACAGCGCCAGGCGCCGTAGAGTCCCGCTCAGGTTGTGCTGTAATAATGCAGGCGCAACCACCGCGCGCGGCGCACACGCCATGGCACGGGCGGTCAGAACCGGCCAGTGGCAAAAACCCGTTGCCCAGGTCGGCTTCATAGTGTCTCATCCCCGTATCTGGCTGGATCCGGAGGGGCGATGGCGCCCGTTTCGTCACGCAAACGCGCGTGCGTCTTGCTTTCGTGACGCGCTGCATGACCAGCCGGCGTCGGGGCAACGGGGACGGCGGCTTTGCCGCAACGGCGCCTGGTAAGGGCTTGGTAAGGCGACCTGGCTACAGACTGATGCGTTCAGGCGCCTGTTGGGGTCGCTGGCCATAGTGGATTTGGGAAGATGCTGAAGCTTGTCACCCGCGCCACCATCTTTGCCGTCGCCGCGCTTGCGCTGGCGGCCTGCAAGGATCATGGCGGACTGAGCAGCGCCCGCGCCCGCGCGCCGATCCCCGCCAAAACCGTCGCCCTGATGCAGGAAAAGGGCATGAGCCCCAGCGCGCCGATCCTGGTGCGCTCGTTCAAAAAAGAATCCGAACTCGAGGTCTGGAAGCTTAACAACAAGGGCGAATATGCCCTGATGAAGACCTATCCGATCTGCCGTTGGTCGGGCCAGCTGGGCCCGAAGATCCGCGAGGGCGACCGCCAGGCGCCCGAAGGTTTCTACACGGTCACCCCGGCGCAGATGAACCCGAATTCGAGCTTCTATCTGTCGTTCGACACCGGCTACCCCAACGCCTTTGACCGCGCCCACGGCCGCACCGGCAAGCACCTGATGGTGCACGGCGCCTGCTCCTCATCGGGCTGCTTCTCGATGACCGATGAGCAGATCGCCGAGATTTACGCCATCGGTCGCGAGGCCTTTGTCGGCGGCCAGCGCTCGTTCCAGTTCCAATCCTATCCGTTCCGCATGACGCCGCAAAATCTGGCGCGCTATCGTAATGATCCCAACATTGCCTTCTGGAAGAACCTGAAGGAAGGCTCGGATTATTTCGAGGTCACCAAGCAGATCCCGGTCGTCGGCCTGTGCGACAAGCGCTACGTCTTCGGCTCGCGCGTCGCCAGCTGCGCCAGCCAGGAACCGCCGGCGATCGCCCAGGCGCTGGCGAACAAGCGCGCTGACGATGAGCAGAAGGTGGCGGACCTTGTCGCCGCCGGGCAGAAGCCGATCCGTCTGGTTTATCATGATGGCGGCCAGCACCCGTCGTTCCGCGGCGAGGGCGGTTCGCTGCTGAGCCTGTCGCGCCCGTCCGCTTACGGCGGCCAGGTCAGCCGGCCGGAAGGCCTGGCCAGCGGGCCGCAGGAACTGGTGCTGCCCGATACCGACGCGCCACGTGGCGCGCTGGCCATGACGCCGCGCCCTGGCCAGTCGACGCAGCAGGCGGACACGGACCCGCTGCCGACGGGTTCGGTCACCGCCGACGCCGCGCCCGCCGCCCAGCCACAAGACGGCGCGGCAACCGGTCAGCCGGTCATCTCGGGCGCCGCGCCCGCGCCCTCATCGGGCCTATTCAGCAAGGCCCTGTCACTGGGCGGCCTGCTGTCGTCGGACAGCAAGCCGGAGGCCCCGGCGGCCAGCAACCCGGACACCGCCCGCGCCAATGAAGGCGTGCGCCCCAGCGGCGGCTGATTCCCGACGCCTGGCGCGCCGTTCATCGCAACCAGTCGCCATGGCCTGTGCCGGTCGCAGATCTGAACCAGATTGCGCCTGAGCGCGTTGTCTGGACGCAGGCCGTAGCCCGCAGAGGCTGCTCGAGGCACGCGGTCGCAGCAGCCATGCGCGCCAGACGCTACGTCGCTAACAGTGTTTGCCAGGCAGTGCTGGGTTTGCGACGGCTGGTATGGCGGCGTTGGCGCTGCTGGCGGACAGCTTTGGCTGGCGCGAGACGAGGGCTGCCAATGGCGGAGGTCCCGGATGACGCATCGGCGTGATGGGCATAAGGCTGAGGCGGCACATGACGCGTCACGCGGCATGCAGCTGCGTCAGGCATGCGTTTGGAGTCCCCCTGCCGCCTCCTGCCTGGCGGTCGCCTGGTGGCTGCTGGGCGCTTTGCCTGCCACTGCATCCAACGCCGCATCGCCCGCGCCTGAGGCCGCGGCTATCGTCTCCACCCAAGCCCCCCAGCCCCCCCCGGCGCCCAGCAGTCCACCCGCGCCGGCCGCTCAAGCCGACGCTGCGGCGCCCACCATTGCGGCGCCCGATCGCCGGGCGCTGCGCGAGAAGGTGATGGCGGCGGCGCGGGCCGCTGGCATGCCGCCGGAGCTGGCCGACGCCGTCGCCACCGTTGAAAGCAACTACAACCCCGCCGCCATTGGCGGCGTCGGCGAGATCGGTCTGATGCAGGTGCTGCCATCGACGGCGCGCATGCTTGGGTTCGCCGGCACACTGACCGAGCTGGCGGCGCCAGAGGTCAATATTCGTTATGGCGTCAGATATCTGTCTGAAGCCTGGCGGCTGGCTAATGGCGATATCTGCACCACGGTGATGAAATACCGCGCTGGCCACGGCGAAAGCCGGTTCTCGCATCGCTCGGTGGCCTATTGCCTGCGCGTGCGATCGCACCTCGCCAGCCGCGGTTACAAGGTGACGGGAGAGGCGCCGCCGGCGACCTTCGGCGCGCCGGTGGGCGCCGTGCGTGTCGCCGGCAAGGGCACGCGCGCGGCTGGCCGCCGCAGCCGCTACAACTGGCGCGCCGCCGACGCCCGCATGAGCGCCATCACCGCGCGCATCTCCACATCCGCGTTGATCATCGCCCGTTAGCGCTGGAGCAGGGCGCTTACAGCCGGCGTCGCATCGCTCCGTCAGCAGCCCTGCAAACAACGGGGTGATTTGCCTGCGTTTAGGTGAATGTCCGCGAGGCTACATCAGAATCGCCGCCGTTAGCCGCTGTCAGACGCCCATAGCGTCAGCCAGGCTGTAGCTTTCTGGCAACAGCCGAAACCCTATCTGCGCCTGCGATTCCGGAATGACAGCAAGATGACGCCAGTTGCCTAATCCCTGGGCGTGGCGCCCGAAACTTCGCATTGCCTGGATTCATTCCAGAGCATGAATGTGGTTTCGAGATCTTCGATTTCCAGGGGGAAGAACCTTTATGCGCAAGCTTACTGCTCTCGGCGCCGCCGCATTTGGCGCCTTTGCATTTGTCGGCCAGGCTGTCGCCGCCGACCTGCCGTCCACCAAGGCGCCGGCTGAGGCCCCGGCTCCGGCCAAGTCGACCCTGTTCGACGTCGCCTTCGGCGTGAAGTACACCTCGAACTACGGCTTCCGCGGCATTTCGCAGTCGAACGGCTTTGGCGTCGCCCAGGGCTATGCCGAGCTGCAGATGTTCGACAATTTCTTCTACGTCAACGGCTTCGCCTCTAAGGTTGACCTGCCGACCCGCGCCACCGCCGAGACCGACATTGGCGTCGGTATCCGCCCGAAGTTTGGCCCGGTCACCTTCGACCTCGGCTTCATCCAGTACGGCTATCCGGGCGAGCGTCGCTTCCTCGACCCCTTTAATCCGGTCACCTACACCACTCTGACCGGCGCCACCTTCGACGCCCCGGCCATCCTGTCGCCCAAGAACTCCGAGTTCGGCGAAGTGCACGCCACCATCAGCGTCGAGCCGCTCACGGGCCTGACCCTGGGCGCTGGCGTCTATCACGCCTGGGACTTCCTCGGCCTCGGCGCCGCGGCGACCTATTACAACGGCACCGCCAAGTACAGCTTCCCGGCTGAATTCATGAGCGGCATGAAGGGCAATTTCTACGTCTCGGGTGAACTGGGCTACTTCCAGCTCGGCCGCGTCGCCCAGCGTCTCGGCGGCGCCAAGCTGAAGAGCTACACCACCTGGAACGCCGGCGCCGGTTACACCTATGAGAACCTGACCGTCGACTTGCGCTATGTCGACACTAACCTCAGCAAGGCCGATTGCTTCCTGAACAGCGGCGACCCGGCTGGCTTCATCAACGGCGGCAAGTCCAACTGGTGCGGCGCGGCTTTCGTCGCCACCGTCTCGCTGGACTTCACCCTGTCGGGTCTGCAGCAGGCCCTGGCCCGCTAAGCAACCCAGTCGCGGCAGGCCACGGGAGGCGCGGCCTGCCAGCGCTGGGACCAGCGATCGCCACTGGTGAGATGACAACACACAAGGGCGGCCCAGCAGGGTCGCCCTTTTTTGCTGCCGTCACGCCCCCGTCATGCCCGTGCACGTCACGGGCATTCACGTCGTGCCTGTCGCCGGGCCGGACGCGCCGCAGACGTGGATGGTCGGGTCAAGCCCGACCATGACGGTGAGTTGGGGAGGGCGATGGCGCGAGGCGATGTCCCTGGGGTCCGCCATGCCGTCTAAGGGGGCAGGCACATACCCGTTAGCCGCCTCTCCGCCGTCATGCCCGTGCTCGTCACGGGCATCCACGTCTTGCCTGTGACCCGACCGGAGGCGCCGCAGACGTGGATGGCCGGGTCAAGCCCGACCATGACGGTGAGATGGGGAGGGCGATGGCGCGAGGTGATGTCCCTGGCGTCCGCCATGCTGTCTAAGGTGGCAGGCATACACCCGTTTGCCGCCTCTCCGCCGTCATGCCCGTGCTCGTCAAGGGTATCCACGTCTTGCCTGTGACCCGACCGGATGCGCCGCAGACGTGGATGGTCGGGTCAAACCCGACCATGACGGTGAGTTGGGGAGGGCGATGGCGTGAGGTGATGTCCCTGGCGTCCGCCATGCCGTCAAAGGTGGCAAGCACATACGCGTTAGCCGCCTCTCCGCCGTCATGCCCGTGCTCGTCACGGGCATCCACGTCTTGTCTGCCGCCGGGCCGGACGCGCCGCAGACGTGGATGGTCGGGTCAAGCCCAACCATGACGGTGAGTTGGGGAGGGCGATGGCGCGAGGTGATGTCCCTGGCGTCCGCCATGCCGTCAAAGGTGGCAAGCACATACCCGTCAGCCGCCTCTCCGCCGTCATGCCCGTGCGCGTCACGGGCATCCACGTCTTGTCTGCCGCCGGGCCGGACGCGCCGCAGACGTGGATGGTCGGGTCAAGCCCGACCATGACGGTGAGTTGGGGAGGGCGATGACGCGAGGCGATGGCCCTGGCGTCCGCCACGCTGTCTAAGGGGGCAAGCACATACGCGTTAGCCGCCACGCCCCCGTCAAGCCCGTGCGCGTCACGAGCATCCACGCGCTGACGCCACATTGGCTGATGACGCCGCCAGGAAGCGGGCGCGCATTCGCGCAAGGGCCGGAGCCGGGGCACGCGGAGGTAAGCCACGCGCAGGCCAATCGTCCGCCGTGCGCGTTCGCCTGCGGTCCGGGGAGCCTTGTGGCGGGCAGCTGCGTCGGACATGGATCAAACCACCCACACAAGCCGCGTCATCACCCAGCCGGCGCCGGAACGCAAAAGGCGCCCAACAGGGGCGCCTTCGCAACATTGTTCTGGCGCATGGCGCCGTGTTGTCAGCTCAGCTGGCCGTGGCAGTGCTTGAACTTCTTGCCCGAGCCGCAGGGGCAGGGGTCGTTGCGGCCGACGCGGCCCCACGTCTCCGGATTGGCCGGGTCACGCTCCACCGCTTCGGCCTGCAGCGCGGGCTGCGGCAAATAGCCGGCGGTGATGAAATCCTGGCTGGAGGCGAACTCATCCTGGCCGGAGGTCGCGTCGATGTGGTGGCCTTCCATGGCCGGCAGCGACGGCTCCGGCGGGGCCTCAAACATCACTTCCACGCGCATCAGCTGGCCAGTGACCTGCTCGCGCAGATTGCCGATCAGCTGGTCGAACAGCTGGAAGGCTTCGGCCTTGTACTCATTCAGCGGATCGCGCTGGGCGAGGCCGCGCCAGCCGATGACCTGACGCAGATGGTCGAGGGTGACCAGATGCTCACGCCACAGATGATCAAGGCTCTGCAGCAGCACCTGCTTCTCGATATAGGTCATCAACTCCGGCGAGTTGAGCTCGATGCGGCTGGCGTAGGCCTCATCAGCGGCCTTGTGCAGGCGCTCGCGGATCTCCTCATCGGCGATGCCCTCTTCCTTGGCCCAATCCGCCACGGGCAGATCAAGGTTGAGGAAGCGCTGCACCGCCTCATGCAGGCCGTCGACGTTCCACTGCTCGGGATAGGCGTCCGGCGGAATGTTGCGGGTGACAATGTCTTCCACCGTCTCCTCGCGCATCTCGTCAATGGTCTCACGCACGCTCTCGGCGGCCATGAAATCGCGGCGCTGCTCAAACACGACCTTGCGCTGGTCGTTCATGACGTTGTCGTATTTGAGGATGTTCTTGCGCATGTCGTAGTTGCGCGCTTCAACCTTGCCCTGGGCCTTGGCGATCGCCTTGTTGATCCACGGGTGGTAGATCGCCTCGCCATCCTTGAGGCCGAGGCGCTGCAGCATGCCGTCCATGCGGTCGGAGCCGAAGATGCGCATCAGCTCGTCCTGCAGCGACAGGAAGAAGCGCGAACGGCCGGGGTCGCCCTGACGGCCGGAACGGCCGCGCAGCTGGTTGTCGATACGGCGGCTCTCGTGCCGCTCGGTGCCGAGCACGTAAAGGCCGCCTGCGGCCAGCGCCACCTGCTTCAGGCGGGCGACCTCGGCGCGGATTTCTTCCTCACGCGCGGTGCGCTCCGGGCCTTCCGCCATGTCGCCCAGCTCATAGGCGATGCGCATGTCGGCGTTGCCGCCGAGCTGGATGTCAGTGCCGCGGCCAGCCATGTTGGTGGCCAGCGTAATCGCGCCCGGCACGCCAGCCTGCGCGACGATGAACGCCTCCTGCTCGTGGAAGCGCGCGTTAAGCACGGCGAACTGCTTCGACGGATTGCCGGTGCGGGCGCCTTCGAACAGCGGATCGAGCACGCGCGGATTGGCGAAATCGAGCTGGCGCAGGCCCTGCTCTTCAAGGAAGGCGGCCAAGAGCTCGGACTTCTCGATGGAGGTGGTGCCCACCAGCACCGGCTGGCCGTTTTGCTGCGCCTCGGCGATCTCGGCGGCGATGGCCTGGAATTTCTCCCGCTCGGTGCGATAGACGGCGTCGTCCTCGTCCTTGCGCTGCACCGGCACATTGGTCGGAATCTCGATCACCTGCAGATTGTAGATGTCGAGGAACTCATCGGCCTCGGTGCCGGCGGTGCCGGTCATGCCCGAGAGCTTCTTGTACAGGCGGAAATAGTTCTGGAAGGTGATCGAGGCCAGAGTCTGGTTTTCCGGCTGCACCTGCACGCCCTCGCGCGCTTCCAGCGCCTGGTGCAGGCCTTCCGAATAGCGGCGGCCCTGCATCATGCGGCCGGTGAACTCGTCGATGATGACGACCTCACCGTCCTTGACGATGTAGTCCTTATCCTTGGTGAACAGCGTGTGGGCGCGCAGGCCCTGATTGACGTGATGCACCAGCGTGGCGTTGGCGGCGTCATACAGGCTGCCTTCGCTCATCAGCCCGGCTTCGCGCAGCAATTCCTCGATGCGCTCATTGCCGTCCTCGGTCAGCGACACGGAGCGCTGCTTCTCGTCGAGGTCGTAGTGCTCCTTGGTCAGGTGCGGGATCAGCCTGTCGATCTGGTTGTAGAGATCGGAGCGATCCTCCAGCGGACCGGAGATGATCAGGGGCGTGCGGGCTTCGTCGATGAGGATCGAGTCAACCTCGTCGACCACGGCGAAGGCATGGCCGCGCTGGGTCATCTGCGCGATCTCATACTTCATGTTGTCGCGCAGATAGTCGAAGCCGAATTCGTTATTGGTGCCGTAGGTGATGTCGCAGGCGTAAGCGGCGCGACGCTCATCGTCGTCAAGGCCGTGTACGATCACGCCGACGCTGAGGCCGAGGAAATTGTACAGCTTGCCCATCCAGCCCGAGTCGCGGCTGGCGAGGTAGTCGTTGACCGTGACGTTGTGGACGCCGAGGCCGGGCAAAGCGTTGAGATAGGTGGCGAGGGTCGCCACCAGGGTCTTGCCTTCGCCGGTCTTCATCTCGGCGATGGCGCCGTCATTCAACACCATGCCGCCGATGAGCTGCACGTCGTAATGGCGCTGGCCGAGCACACGCCGCGCGCCTTCGCGCACCACCGCGAACGCCTCTTCGAGCAGGTCATCCAGGGTCTCGCCCTTGGCGAGACGCGCCCGGAACTCATCGGTTTTCGCCCGCAGCTGGTCGTCGGTCAGCTTCTCCATCTGGGGCTCGAGCGCGTTAATGCGCTTGACCCTCGCCTGGTAACCCTTGACCCGACGGTCGTTGACCGAACCAAACAGCTTCTTCGCGAGAGCGCCGAACATCGAAGACCTTTCGGACAGGCGGAACGCCTGGGACTGTTGCGTACGCCCTGTTAATCAGGGCGGGGCGTGCAAGTCCACCAATAACGTCCGCCACGTCCCGCCGTCCGCCGACGAGGCCGGCGGCGGCGGAGCATGTGAAATCATCAACACCGCGGTCGCAAAAAGCGAGGGCGGCGCTGCGGCGCGATCCCGTTGGGGTCCAGCCGCCGCAGGTGTTTCAGAAAACTAGGGCCACTTTTCGGCGGGCGCCATCCCAAACCGGTTGGCGCGTTTAAGTTTCCTGTCCAAAATTGCCGGCGACACAGCATGGCGGAGCGCCCGTGACGCGGTCCCGGCGTGCCAGACATGGGGGGCGAGGGGCATAGTGGCAAGACTGCTGAGGTCACGAGCCGGCGCTTCTGGCATGGCTCGCAGGACCGCGCCCCGCCCGTCGCCTTCGTCATGGCATGGTCCGTGGCCGGCGTTGCGCCAGCGGCAGGCGGTGGCGTTGCGGCGTCCCAGATCGTGGGGACGCAAGCGCTAACCACAGATCTTGCAGACCCTATAGGGCGACCTGCGGCGCAAGGAAGCAGGGGCCGGCGACGCCAGCCCCTGCCTGCGTAACCCGTCATCCGCGCCGTCTCAGGTGCGTGACGGCTCATACCAGGCTGCGAAGATGCTGACGCATCCTGAAATGCTCAGGCGCCGCACGGGCTTGGCCGGAACCCGATGAGTGGCGCTCATCGGGTGCTGGCATCAGTCGATCGGCTTCAGCCCCGCCTCGATGGCGCCGCGGCGGTGCTCGAGGAAGGGCGGCAGCGACACGCTCTCGCCCAGCGTCTCCAGGGGCTCATCGACGGCGAAGCCTGGGCCGTCGGTAGCGATCTCGAACAGAATGCCATTGGGCTCACGGAAGTAGAGGCTCTGGAAGTAATAGCGCTCAACTTCCCCGCTGTTCGCAATACGCAGGCCCTGCAGGCGTTGCGCCCAGGCGTGGTATTGCTCGACGTCAGGGGTGCGGAAGGCGATGTGGTGCACCGCGCCTGCCCCCTGCCGCGCCGGCGCCTGGCCGGCGGCGTTGATCACATGCACCTCGGCGGCGGCGCCGCCGTCGCCCATGCGCCACACCCGCACCTCGCCGTGTTGCGGGTCTGCGTAGACCCGGTCGTGGCGCATGTTCAGCACCCGCTCCAGAACCAGCTCGAGCATGGCGACGTCCGCCACCGCAAGCCACACCGGCCCAAGGCCGCGAATCTGGCGCGCGGCAGGCACAGGGCTACGTTCCCAGATATTGGCCTCGCCCGCGCCGCCGTCGTCGACGAGCGCAAGGCGCTGCCCCTCCGGGTCCTCAAAAGGCAGGGTCAGGCGGCCATCAACCGTGGCGATCTCGCCATGGCTGACGCCAAGGTCGGTGAAACGCTGTTTCCAGTAGGCCAGCGTCTCCGCTCCCGCCACCCGCAGGGCTGTGCGCGTCACGCTATTGGCGCCGCGCTGCTCGCGGGCGGCCGGCCAGTCAAAGAAGGTCAGATCCGAGCCAGGCGCCGCCTTGCCGTCTGCGTAGAACAGGTGCCAGGCGCTGACATCGTCCTGGTTCACGGTGCGCTTGACCAGGCGCATGCCAAGCGTGCGGGTGTAAAAGGCGTGATTGTCACGGGCCTGGGCGGTGATGGCGGTGACATGGTGGAGGCCAGTGAGCTGCATGGCGTGCTCCTTCTCCGGCGCGGGCCGGGGATGGGCCAGTCATACGGGGCAAGCCCGTAGCCGGCGCGTGTGGTTCTGCTGGCTCACAAGGTGATGGGCGTCCGTGTGCAAATCCATATCTGCATTTGCATGATCATCATTGCAGCTGCGCAAATGAGGCTGCCTTATACCAGACCCCGATGAGCATGACGCATGGGGGACTGGTTAAGCCCTCGCGGCGCCTGAGCATGTTACGATGCGGATGCGTCAGCATCTTCGCATCCTGGTATTACGGCTCCAGCTCGGCGTCCCAGTACAGATAATCGAGCCAGCTCTCATGCAGGTAATTGGGCGGGAAATGGCGGCCGGCGTCGTGCAGGTCGAACACGCCTGGCTGTTGCGGCTTGCGCGCCGGGAACATGCCGATGTCCTCGCACATGCGGTCGGCCTTGCGCAGGTTACAGGGGGCGCAGGCGGTCACGACATTGTCCCAGGTGGTCTGGCCGCCGCGGCTGCGCGGCAGCACATGGTCGAAGGTCAGGTCATTGTGCGCGCCGCAATACTGGCAGGAGAAGCGGTCACGCAGGAACACGTTGAAACGCGTGAAGGCGGGGCGTCGCGACGGGCTGACCCAGGTTTTCAGCGACACCACCGACGGCAATTGCATCTGGAAGCCAGGGCTGCGGGCGACGACGTCATAGCTGGAGATGATGTTGACCCGGTCGAGGAACACCGCCCGGATGGCGTCCTGCCATGACCACAGCGACAGCGGGTAATAGCTCAGCGGCTTGAAATCGGCGTTCAGCACCAGCGCCGGACAGCTCTCCGGGCTGCGACCGGGATTGGCTCTGAGCGGCGAACGGACTCTCATGTGCACTGTCACAGGCGCAATCTCCCGCGAGAGCAGGCGCCAGACGGCCCAGGGTCCGGGCGGCGCCCCGTTCTCGGTCGTTGCGACGGGATCAGGTTGGCGCGTCGCCACGAGGCCGGAAGCCGGCCATCGCAGCGCCACGCACCTTGCCGGGATGCCGGGGCGGAAACGCTCACGCCAGAAGTCAAGGCTCGCCACGCCCCTTCCCATGCGCCAGCGCCCCGAGGGGCACATCATCCGGCCGCGCGCTCCGCCCGTCGCGGGAACGCTTGGGACATCCAGATCGTCGCGCCGTTGCGGCGTCGCAGGCTGCCGGGCCACGCAGGCCCGTCGCCATCGATCCGCAAGCCAACGCAGCGCCTGTGGCGTTGCGCCGCCCAGCCCGGGGCTTTCCACGCCAGCTTCAGCCTGGCGTATGCGCGTCCGGCAGGTGCGAAAGCTGCGCGCCAGACGTCGCCATGACGGCGCGCCTCGCTGACGCAGCCAGGAATAATCCCTGACCCTTGTCACAGGTTAGCGCCGCTCCACGACAGCCACATGATGACGCCGCGCCTTCGCCAATGGGGGAGGCGGATCGTGTCCCCAGGGCCGCGCAGGCCAGCAAGGCCAGCAGGCTCTCAGATCTACGCTTCTGCCCGTGTATCCCATACCGGGCCGAAACCCGGACAGGTGAAGACGCCGCCGCCGCCCGCAGCAAGGGTGGTCGCGCGCTCGACCTGGAGATTAACCAAATTTTAGCGATGTGGGAGCGCTTTTTCGCGCCAGGCGCGCGGCCTGATCAGGCTGGCCGCCGCTGTGCCTTTTGGGGCGCAAGTCCCGTTGGGGGGCAAGTCCCGTTGATGGCACTCTCGTTGGGGGGCATGTCCCGTAGGGGCACATGTCTTGCCATGGGCTGAGGGCGCAGACGCCTCATCAGCCAGCGCCGCTGCATGGCGCGGGTCTGTTGCGCCGCCATGCATCAAGGGTCCCAGCCGGGCGGCGGCTTGTGATGCAGCGCCATGCAGGCGCCGCTGCCGCTGCGTGCATCGCTGCGATGGCCGCGTTGGGGTGGCCAAAGGTGGCCAAGGGTGGCCAAAGGTGGCCAAGAGTGGCCAAGGGCGGCCAGTTTCCGCCACTGGCCGCGCGGGAGATCAGTTCGGACAGCTCAGCGCGTCGGCAGCGGCTTCTCGCCGCGATAATCGTAGAAGCCGCGCTGGGTCTTTCGGCCGAGCCAGCCGGCTTCGACATATTTCACCAGCAGCGGGCAGGGGCGATATTTGCTGTCGGCGAGGCCCTCGTGCAGCACCTGCATCACCGACAGGCAGACGTCGAGGCCGATAAAGTCGGCCAGCTGCAACGGGCCCATCGGGTGATTGGCGCCGAGGCGCATGGCGGTGTCGATCGAATCGACCGAGCCGACGCCCTCATACAGGGTGTAGATCGCCTCATTGATCATCGGCAGCAGGATGCGGTTGACGATGAAGGCGGGGAAGTCTTCGGCGACGGTGATGGTCTTGTTGAGGGCGCGGATGAAATCCTTGGCCTGCTCAAACGTCACGTCTTCGGTGGCGATGCCGCGGATCAGCTCCACCAGCTGCATCATCGGCACCGGGTTCATGAAATGCATGCCGATGAAGCGCTCGGGCCGGTCGGTGGAGGCGGCGAGGCGGGTGATGGAGATCGACGAGGTGTTGGAGGCAAGCAGGGTGTCGGGGCGTAGCACCGGGCACAGTTCGCCAAAAATCCGGCGCTTGGTCTCTTCGTGCTCCGTGGCGGCCTCAATGACCAGATCGCATTCGGCAAGATCGCTGAAGGTCAGCGCCGGCACGATGCGCGCCATGGCGGCGCGGCGGTCGGCCTCGCTGAGCTGGCCGCGCGCCGCCTGACGGGCGAGGTTTCCATCGATAGTGGCCAGCGCCGAATTCAGACGCTCCTCGCTCAGATCATTCAGCCGGACGTCGAAACCGGAAGCCGCACACACATGGGCGATGCCATTGCCCATCTGACCTGCGCCAATTACGCCAACTTTCCTGACTGCGATCGCCATGTCTTTGCCATCCGGAGTGGGGTTTTGCCGGCGGCGTCATAGCGCCGCGTGCGCCGGTTCGTGAACAGAACCGCCATATGGTCTTCACTCTAGCCATGTTGCCCGGGTTTGGACAGTGGTTGTGCGCCGCGACGTCACCAGTTGCAGGCCCGCCCTGCAGCCAAAGCGCAACTTGCGCAGAACTCTGGCGCGTCGGTCATCGCAACGGTCAGGCATACCCATGGTCAGACGTCACAGCGGTCCCGGATGACGCCCCAGCCAGGGGAGAAGGCGTCCGCCGTGCCCTTGCCGGCCGTTCCGCCGCCGCTCGGGCGATTTGTCGCAAGCCGCACGCCGAGGTGTGCAAGACGCAACGCGCGCAACACGCAATGCGCACATGACCCAATGCGCGCCAGACGCAAAAAGGGCGAGACCCGAGGTCCCGCCCTTCGCGATGCAATGCGGTTGTGTCCCGCCAGCCCAGGCTGGCCCCATGGGGCCAGGCTGGTCCAGTGGCGGACTTACTTGCCCACCGCGGCCTGCAGCTCAGGCACCAGCGTGAACAGGTCGCCCACCAGGCCGTAGTCCGCGACCTGGAAGATCGGGGCTTCTTCGTCCTTGTTGATGGCGACGATGACGCGGCTGTCCTTCATGCCAGCAAGGTGCTGGATGGCGCCGGAGATGCCGACGGCGACATACAGCTGCGGCGCCACGACCTTGCCGGTCTGGCCGACCTGCAGGTCGTTCGGGGCGTAGCCAGCGTCAACAGCCGCGCGCGAGGCGCCCATGGCGGCGCCGAGGGCGTCGGCCAGCGGCTCGATGTACTTGGTGAAGTTCTCTGCCGAGCCGAGCGCGCGACCACCGGAGACGATGATCTTGGCCGAAGCCAGCTCAGGACGGTCAGACTTCGACAGCTCTTCGCCCTTGAACGACGAGATCGCCGGATCAGCGGCGGCGGCGACGTCCTCAATGGCGGCCGAACCACCTTCGCCAGCGCTCTGGAACGCGGCGGTGCGGACGGTGATCACCTTCTTGGCGTCAGCCGACTGCACTGTCTGGATGGCGTTGCCGGCGTAGATCGGACGCTCGAAGGTGTCAGCGGAGACAACCTTGGTCACTTCCGAGATCTGCATGACGTCGAGCCTGGCGGCGACGCGCGGCAGGATGTTCTTGCCGTTGGCGGTGGCCGGCGCGACGATGGCGTCATAGGCGCCTGCGAGCGACACGATGAGGTCGGCGACCGGCTCGGCCAGGGCGTTGGCGTAAGCGGCGTTATCGGCCACCAGCACCTTGTCGACGCCAGCAAGCTTTGCGGCCTGCTCGGCGACGGCGCGGGCGCCCGAACCGGCGACCAGCACATGCACCGGGGCGCCGAGGCCCTTGGCGGCGGCGACAGCCTTGGCGGTGGCGTCGTTGAGGGCGGCGTTATTGTGTTCAGCCAGAAGCAGGGTGGTCATATCAGATAACTCCAGCCTCGTTCTTGAGTTTCGCGACGAGTTCCTCAACCGAGGCGACCTTGACGCCAGCCGAGCGCTTCGGCGGCTCAACCGTCGACAGCACCTTCAGGCGCGGAGCGACGTCGACGCCGAGGGTCTCAGGCGAGGTCTCATCGAGCGGCTTCTTCTTCGCCTTCATGATGTTCGGCAGCGAAGCGTAGCGCGGCTCGTTCAGACGCAGGTCGGTGGTGACGATGGCCGGGAGCTTCAGCTCAACGGTCTGCAGGCCGCCGTCGATCTCGCGGGTCACGGCGACATTGTCACCGGCGACCTCAACCTTCGAGGCGAAGGTGCCCTGGGCCCAGCCGAGC
This sequence comes from Camelimonas sp. FR25, assembly GCF_059740505.1. Lineage (NCBI taxonomy): Bacteria > Pseudomonadati > Pseudomonadota > Alphaproteobacteria > Hyphomicrobiales > Chelatococcaceae > Camelimonas > Camelimonas sp. FR25. The sequence continues at coordinate 90,457 of NZ_JCAWFG010000103.1, forward strand.
AGCGCGGCGAGCATCTGGCCGGTCTGGTTGCTGTCGTCGTCGATCGCCTGCTTGCCAAGGATGACAAGGCCGGGGTTCTCGTTGGCGACAACAGCCTTCAGCAGCTTGGCGACGCCAAGCGGCTCAACGGCGGCGTCGGTCTTCACCAGGATGCCGCGGTCGGCGCCCATGGCGAGCGCGGTGCGGATGGTTTCGCTGGCCTGCGCAGGGCCAATCGACACAACGACGATCTCGGTCGCAACGCCCTTTTCCTTCAGGCGGATCGCCTCTTCGACGGCGATCTCGTCAAAGGGGTTCATCGACATCTTGACGTTGGCGAGCTCTACGCCGGAGCCGTCCTGTTTCACGCGGATCTTGACGTTGTAGTCGACGACCCGCTTGACGGGCACGAGAATCTTCATACCGGCTTCCCTTCAAGCACGAACGGGGGCGGGAGATGCCCGGCGGCGGCGCCAGGCGCGCCCCACGCCGCGCTGTTGCGCACGTGCGGACCGTCCTCTCCCAAGGCGCCGGAACGTACCGCGCCGCAGGCTGTTGTCAATGTTTGCGGACTGGCTTTTTGACGATGGTCGTCATTGCTTGCGCCTGATCACGCGATGTTGGGCGCAATGGCGCGAGTTTCATTGTCATTCCAGCAGCTTGTCCTGCAGGAGCCTGCGGCGGGCCAGGCTGGAATGGCTCTGAATAGCTCAAGGCTGTGACGCGGGCGCCCATGCCATGTCCGCGCCCATCCCGCCGCGCCTGTCGATACTTCCGCAGCGTCGCCTGGCGGACCAGGCGCGACGCCGCCGCCAGGCCGGCCATAGCCGGCCTCGCCATGGCGGGGGCCGGCGCATGCCGCCAGCTCCCGCGTCTGTCAGAGGCGTCAGCGGTTCTGGCCAGGGGTCCACAGCACGTCGGCGGCGCCGCGATCATTGACCCAGCGCGCGGCGACGAACAGGAAGTCCGACAGCCGGTTGAGATATTTGATCGCCGCTGGCGTGACGATCTCGCCCTCGCGCGCCGCCAGCGCCACCGTCAGCCGTTCGGCGCGGCGGCACACCGTGCGCGACACATGCAGGGCGGCGGCGGCCGGCGTGCCGCCGGGCAGCACGAAGGAGCGCAGCGGCGACAGCTCGGCGTTGAGCAGGTCGATCTCCTGCTCCAGCCGCGTGACCTGCGAATCAACCGTGCGCAGCGGCTCATATTTCATGGGCTGGCCGGTATCGGGCGTGGCGAGGTCGGCGCCGAGATCGAACAGGTCATTCTGTATGCGCGCCAGCATGGCGTCGAGCGGCCCTTCCAGGGTTGCGGTCGACAGGCGGGCGACGCCGATGGTGGCGTTGGTCTCGTCCACCGTGCCATAGGCCTCGATGCGCAGGTCATGCTTGGGGCGGCGCTCGCCGGTGACAAGGCCGGTGGAGCCCGCGTCGCCGGTGCGGGTGTAGATGCGGTTAAGCGCGACCATGATGATCCTGTCGTCCTGGATATTGGCTGGTTGCAAACTGGGTTGGCGTGGCGTCAGAACGCCCGCCACCATAGCACGGCCATGGCGATGACGATGGCCACGAACTGCAGCAGCACGCGCATGCGCATCAGCTTCTGCGAGCGCTGCGGATCGCCGCCGCGCAGCATGTTAAACAGGCCCATGGCCAGCACGAGCACGACCGCAGCCACGGCGACGCCGACGAGCCAATTGTCCATTGTGGTCTCCTGCACATTTAGGCGCGCCCCGGGGTTAAGGGCGACTACGGCGCGCCGGGCGCGCGTTTTGTCCGCATCAACTAGAGCATTTTTGCAGGCAGCGCGAATAGCAGAGCCTGTTCCTGCCTGTAAGGATCGGCGCACGACCTCCCGCCCCATACAAGGCGCGATTTCCGATCGATCGGACGATGGCGATAGATCGCCAAGCGCTCTCATGCCGCGGCGGCGATTGGCTGCCCGGCAGCGGCCCTAGCGCGGCCCGAGCAGGCGCTCAAGATAGTCCAGCTCGTCGCGCTCGCGCTGGCGCTCACCTAGGCGGCGGCGCAGCTCATCGAGAATCCGCCGCGCCCGCGCCCCCGCCGCCTCGGCGGCCTCGCCGCTCTCCATGCCGCCCAGGCCCCGGTCAGCGCCGCGCAGCGGCCGGCCGAGAGGGTCCGTCTCCGGCCCCGAGCCTGAGCGCACGCCGCCCTTGCCGCCATCCTGTTCGGCGTCGCCATCCTGCCCCGCCTGGCCCTCAGCGTTGCGGCCCTTGCCGTCGGCCTCGGCCATCTGCCGCGCCAGATCCTGGGCGCTACGCCGCAGCTGGTCGAGGGCCCGGCCCTGGGCGTCGACAGCCTCGCCATGGCTGTCGCGTTGCAGCGCTTCGCCCGCGCCCTTCATGTCCTCGCCCGCTTCACCGAAGCCTTTGGCCGTATCGGCGCCGTCGCGCTTCAGTTGATCCCGTAGCGCCTCCAGATTGCGCTGCAGCGCCTGTTGCCGCTCCCGCAAAGCCGCAGAGCCGCCCTGAGATGGCGCGCCAGCGCTGTCACCTGGACGCTGGCCAGGCTGCGCGCCTGGGTCCTTACCCTGGCCTCGACCCTGCTGGCCTTGCGCCTGAGCTCCTTCTCCCTGGGTTCCTTCTCCGTGAGTCCCTTCGCCTTGCACTCCCTCGCCATCGTCCTGCGGGGCCTGGTCGGCCTGCTGGCCCTGGCGGAAGGTTTCATCGCGCAGCGCCTGCTGCTCGCGCATCAGCGCATCAAGGTCGCCCAGCGCCTTGCCCAGCCGCTGCGCCGTCTCGCCCTGCTGGCCCTCATCGCCGCCCGGTTGACCCTGGCCTTTGCCCTGACCCTGGGCTGGCGCGGCCATCTGCAAATTCTCCATGAGCTCGCGCAGGCGATCGAGCAGCCGTGCCGCTTCCTCGCGTCGGCCTTCGCGCGTCAGCTCCTGGATACGGTCGAGCAGCTTCTGCAGATCGTCCTGGGTGATATTGGTGGCGTTAGGATCGGCGGGCTGTTGCGCGCGCCGCTGCGCCTGGCGGCTCATCTCCGCCATGTAGCGGTCCATCGCCTGGCGCAATTCCTGCGACAGGCGGCGCATTTCCTCTTCGCCCGCGCCGCGCTCGATGCCGTCGCGCAGCGCCTGCTGCGCCTGGCGCAGGCGGCGCTCGGCGTCCGACAGGTCGCCATCCTCGATGACCAGCGCCAGCTCCCACAATTGCGCCGCCACATCCCGCAGCGCCTCATCGTCGGCGCCTGTGCGCAATTGTCCGGCGACGCGGCGCAGGCCGAGGTAATAGCCGGCCTTTGGCGTGAACAGCTCCGGCGCAATCAGCAGCGCGTCCAGCGCCGTCTGCACCAGCTCGCGCTGGTCGGGCGTGAGGATCAGGGCGCGGCGTTGCTCGATCAGCGCCCGCGCCAGCGGGTCGGCGAAGGTGCGCTCCGGCAAAGTGATGCGCACCGTCTCGCTGCGGCCCTGCTGGCCGGCGTCGTCGGTGACGACCAGCGTCAGATCAACCTCGGCCCCAGCCCAGGGGTGCGACGCCAGCTCGGCAACCGTCTTCACGACGGCGCCATCGGCCGGATTGGCGGGAAGGTTGAGCCGTATTTCTGGCGGCTCCGCCAGGCTACGCCCGCCAGCCGCGCCAGGCAGGCGGATTTCGGCCACGCCAGAGGCGAGGCCATAGTCGTCCGTGGCGCTGTAGCTGAGGCTCAGCGATCCGCGCGCGCCGCCCTCAGGCCGGCCCTTCAGGGTGATCTTCGGCGGCGCGTCAGCGGTGGTCTCGATCAAAAGGCGGCGGCTGACGCCGCCGGCCCGCACGGTGACCGGGCCGTCGCCAATGATGCGGTAGCGCGCCCGCTGCAGGCCAGACTGCGGCGCGGCGGGGCGGTCGGCGCCGGCGTCATCGGCGACAGGCGCAAGGCCAGCGCCAGGCTCGACCTTCAGCGTGGCGCCGCCTGCCGCCTGCAGCACCAGGGTGCTGTTGACTGGCACGCGCAGCGGCGCCTCACCGGCAGCGCCGGTCAGATCAAGCATCAGCGGCGGGCGACGGGTGTAGCGCGGCGGGTCGATCCAGCCATCGAGGCGTTGGGCGCTGGCCGCGGGCAACGGTAGCTGCAGGCGCAGCGCCGGTTGCAATTGTTCGCGCCAGTCTGGCCCGGCGATGACCACGGCCAACGCCAGCGCCAGCACCGGAATGGCGCGCAGGCCGTAGCGATCGCGGTCAGCCATGGCGATGCGCGGAGGATGTAGCCGCAAGGCGCTGAGCCGCCGCCGCACGTTGTCCTGCTGGCGCCGCCACAGCGCCCGCGACAGCGGATCATCGAGGCCCGTCGCCTGTTGGTCGAAAAACGCGCTGGCGATGCGGGCGTCGGGCCCATCCACCGACCGGTCGAGACGGGCGAGCGCCTCCGCCTGGCTGGGCCAGCGCAGCCGCGCCAGCGGCCACAGCGCCGCGAGGGCTGCGGCGATGAAGCCAAGCCGTGCGGCGCCAGCGAGCAGGGGCGGCAGGGCGGTGAACAGCCCGAGCAAGGCCGCCGCGACGAACAGCATGACCACCGCCAGCAGCGGCCACAGCGCCGGCCACAGCCGCTCCCAGAACAGCACATAGCGACTGCCGCGCAGCAAGGCATGCAGCCGGCGCGTCTGTCGGTCTGGCTGGGCTGGTGTCGCTCCGGCTCGCCGTTCAGCGGGTCCGGGGGGCGGCGCTGCGCTCATTCATGTCTCCGCGTCGCACTGACACGACGCTGTTGGCAATGTCCCACGCCGCATGGGCGCCTATGAGCTGGCGTAGCGACGGAAGGCGGCGCGCCGCAACGCCATGCAGCGCAACCTGAAACCGCAAAGCGGCGAGGCCATGGCCGCGCCGGGCATTTCCGCAGGCGCCTTCACCCTACAAACGCTGGCAGTACGGCTCCAAATTGGCCCGCGCCTTGCCCGTATCTGGCTGGACTTGCGCCGATTTTCTTGCGCCGATTGTTCGGCGCCAGATCTGTTTGCGCAAGCGGTCTGGCTGCCTTTGCCCGAGACCTGTGTGCGGCGCCTTCAGTCGAGCCAGTCCGGCGTGCGGTCGAGGGCGATCAGTTCTTCGACGCTGACGCGCGGCCGCACCACGGCGTGCTCCGATCCCTTGACCAGCACTTCCGGGATCAGCGGCCGGGTGTTGTAGGTCGAGGCCTGCACGGCGCCATAGGCGCCGGCGGTCATCACCGCCAGCAGATCGCCAGCCTTCAGCTGCGGCATCGAGCGGGCGAGGGCGAGGTAGTCGCCGGTCTCGCACACCGGCCCGACGATGTCGGCGACCATGTGCGGCGCGCCCACCGGATGGGCGACGACCGGCAGGATATCGTGGTGCGCCTCATACAGGGTGGGGCGGATCAGATCGTTCATCGCCGCGTCGACGATGACGAAGGTCTTGCCCTCGCCATGCTTCACATACAGCACCTCGGTGACCAGCACGCCGGCGTTGCCGACGATCAGCCGGCCTGGCTCGAACACCAGCGTCAGGCCGAGATCGCGCACTTCCTCGCGGATGATCCGGGCGTATTCGGCCGGAACGGGCGGCGGCGTATTATCGGCGTGGTACGGCACGCCCAGCCCGCCGCCCATGTCGAGGTGGTGCAGCTCATGGCCATCGGCCAGCAATTGCCGGGCGAAGTCCGCCATCAGCCGGGCGGCGTTGCCGAAGGGGGTGAGGTCGGTGATCTGGCTGCCGATGTGCATGTCGACGCCGCGAATGACCACGCCTGGCAGCAGCGCGGCGCGCGCGTAGACCGCGCGCGCCTGCGAAATCGGAATGCCGAACTTGTTGTCGAACTTGCCCGTCGAGATCTTGGCGTGGGTCTTTGCGTCAACGTCCGGATTGACGCGGATCGACACCGGCGCTCTGAGGCCCATGCTGACGGCGACCTCGGACAGGGTCTGCAACTCGGGCTCGCTCTCGACGTTGAAGCACAGGATGCCGGCTTCGAGCGCCGCGCGCATCTCGGCGCGGGTCTTGCCGACGCCCGAGAACACGATGCGCTCGCCAGGCACGCCGGCGGCGAGGGCGCGGGCCAGCTCGCCGCCCGAGACGATGTCCATGCCAGCGCCAAGGCGGGCGAGGGTCTTCAGCACCGCCTGGTTGGAATTGGCCTTCATGGCGTAGCAGATCAGCGCCGGGCCATCGTTGAAGGCCTCCGCGAACACCCGGTAGTGACGCTCCAGCGTCGCCGTGGCGTAGCAATAAAACGGCGTGCCGACCTCCTGCGCCACATGGCGCAGATCGACGTCCTCAGCGTGCAGCACGCCATTGCGATATTCAAAGTGACGCATGTGTCCGGTCCAGCGCAGCGGTCGAAATGGCGCGGGTTCTGGCCGGGCAGGCGGCCACGGCGAGAACTGGCGCAGTCTGTCAAAAACACGTTCCGCCGCTGATGCGGCGGACACAGCGGGCGCCAGATCAGGTCGCCTCTGGCGCCCAGGCAGGCGCCCGTGGGCCTGTCACAGCAGCGGGTCGAGGATAAACGGCCGGTTTGGAATCGGCGTCGCCCGGGGCTTTTTCTTGGCGCTGCCAGGGATTGGCGAGGAGGCCAGCGAGCTGCCGTCGGTCTGCTCCTCTTTGGGCGCATTCGGATCAGGCGGCGCTTCCAGCGCGCCACGGCGGCCGCAGGCGGCGAGGGCGAGCCCGACCGCAACCACGACCAGCGTGGTGCGTGCAAGGGCCGGAATGCGGGACGAGGAAGAAGCCAAATGCGTGATCCCCACGAAGGATGATGTCGGTCGTGACCGCTTATGCCACGAAAGCGGCGCAGAACGGAAACGCCAGCCGGCGCGCCTGCGCCGGCTGGCGCGCGCTCGCCAGGTTCAGGGCGGGCTCAGGGCGATGGGCCCTGCGCCCGCTCAGCCCTGCGCCCGTTTAGCGCTCGCTTAGCCCTTGGGCCTTGTCGTTACGCTCAAGCTTGCGCAGCCAGCGCCGCGCCTCACGCCGCACATTGGCCGGGGCGGCGCCGCCATAGCTGACGCGGCTGCGTACCGATTTCTCGACGCCGAGCACCGCGAAAATGTCCTGGGTGATGCGCGGCTCCACCGCCTGCATCTCCTCCAGCGACAGCTTTTCAAGGCCGACGCCCCGCTCCGAGGCGACGCCAACGATGCGGCCGGTGACATGGTGCGCCTCGCGGAACGGCAGGCCCAGCACCCGCACCAGCCAGTCGGCGAGGTCGGTGGCGGTGGCGTAGCCGCTGCCAGCCGCCTTGCGCATGGCTGGCAGGTTTGGCGTCAGGTCGTTGACCATGCCGGTCATGGCGGCGAGGCACAGCGACAGGGTCTGGATGGCGTCGAACGCGCCTTCCTTGTCCTCCTGCATGTCCTTGGAATAGGTCAGCGGCAGGCCCTTCATGACGATGAGCAGGCCGTTGAGCGCGCCGATCACCCGGCCCGACTTGCCGCGCACCAGTTCGGCGGCGTCGGGGTTGCGCTTCTGCGGCATGATCGACGAGCCGGTGGAGAAGGCGTCCGACAGGCGCACGAAGCCAAATTGCGGCGTCGCCCACAGCACGATCTCTTCGGCGAAGCGCGACAGATGCACGGCGCAGATCGCCGCCGCCGACAGGGTCTCGAGCACGAAATCGCGATCCGACACCGAATCAAGCGAATTGGCGGTGGGGCGGTCGAAGCCCAGCGCCGCGGCCGTCTGGTGACGGTCGATGGGGAACGAGGTGCCAGCCAGAGCGGCGGCGCCCAGCGGGCACTCGTTCATACGGCGGCGGGCGTCGACGAAGCGGCTGCGGTCGCGGCCAAACATCTCCACATAGGCCAGCAGGTGATGACCAAAGGTCACAGGCTGGGCCGACTGCAGATGGGTGAAGCCTGGCATCACAGCCCCGGCGAACTCCAGCGCGCGGGTCGCCAGCGCCTGCTGCAGACCGGCGAGCTGGACATCAAGGTCGTCGACGGCGTCACGCACCCACAGGCGCATGTCGGTGGCCACCTGGTCATTGCGCGAGCGGGCGGTGTGCAGGCGACCGGCGGTGGGGCCGATGAGGTCGGCAAGGCGCGCCTCGACATTCATGTGAATGTCCTCGAGGGCGCGGGAAAAAGCGAAGTCGCCGCTTTCGATCTCGCCGGCGATCTGGCGCAGGCCCTCGGCGATCTTCGCCGCGTCGGCCTTTTCAACGATGCCATTGTCGGCCAGCATGGCCACATGCGCCAACGAGCCGCGCACGTCCTGTGGGCCCAGCCTCTTGTCGAACGCGATCGAGGCGTTGATCTCTTCCATGATAGCGGCAGGCGCGGAAGAGAACCGGCCGCCCCACATCTTGTTGCTCATATTACGCCCGATCCTGGATAAATGAACGCATCTGGAAACAAACGAAGCGCCTCGCGCTCCACGGCCCGCACTATAAGCCTGGCCGCCGTCGCCGTCGCGCTTCTTGGCGCAGGGGTATATTGGCTTGCGCAAGATCGCAACGGTCCGGCGCCTGGCGCCAGCGCGCCGCAAGGGCAATCAGCGGCCCGGCAGGCAGCCGGGGCTGCGCCGCAGACGCCAGATGGCGCGCCCGCCAGCCAGTGCAAGGCGCGCGATCTCGCCAGCCTCGACGCGCTGGCCAAGGGCGAAGTCGCGGCGATGCGCATGGCGAAGCAGCCAGAGGCTTTGCCCGCCTTCAGCTTTGAAGATGGCGCAGGGGCGACGAAGACCCTCGCCGATTATCGCGGCCGGGTGGTGTTGCTCAATCTGTGGGCGACCTGGTGCGCCCCGTGCAAGCTGGAGATGCCGGCGCTCAACGCGCTGCAGGGCGCGCTCGGCGGCAAGGATTTCGAGGTGCTGGCCATCAATATGGACAGCCGCGACGCCGGCAAGCCGCGCGAATGGCTGCAGCAGAACAACATCGACAGGCTGAATTTCTATGCCGACACGCCTGGCAAGATATTCCAGGCCCTGCGCGGCGCAGGCCGCGCCTCGGGCCTGCCAGTCACTTTGCTCATCGACCGCGACGGCTGCCTGCTCGGCCAGCTTGATGGCGCGGCGGAGTGGCACTCGGAGGACGCGAAGGCGCTTGTCCGGGGGGCGCTCGGCGGTTGACGCCAGGGCGCGGCGCCGCCTGGCGCTACGGGCGTAGCATTTGCTGGCGCAGACGCGCCGATCCGCGCCCGGGCCCGCTCCAGCGGCCGGTCGACCAGATGGATGATGGCGGCTGACAGCGCCAGCGTGCCGAGCAGCGCGATCAGCGGGCCATCGAAACGGGTCGCATCACTGGCCTTGACGAGGTTGAGCAGCAGCGTGTGGCCGAGATACAGGGGATAAGCGTAGAGCCCGATGTAGCGGTCGATGCGGCTGTGTTGCGTCAGGTCGAAGACAAACGGCGTGCAGATGGCGACGGTGAGGAAGAACGTCCAGGCCTGCCAATGGTCGAGATCGCCATGGCGCCACAGCGGCGGCCACGCCACGGCGGCGAACAGGGCGAGGAAGGCCAGCGGCCGCAGCCGCAAGAACCAAATCCGCATCCTGACCAGCGCATAAAGCCGGTAGGACAGCACGCCGAGTAGAAAAAACACCGCCGTCGCCGGCAAAAAGAAATAGCGCCATGGCACGAGCGGCGCGCCGAGCCAGTACAGGCCAAGGCGGAGCGTCAGGCTGGCCAATGCCAGCGCCGCGATCACCCGCAGCCGCCGCGTCACCAGCAGCGGAGCCGCAAGGTAAAAGCAGACTTCCGCCCCCAGCGACCACACAGGCCCCAGCACATAGGACCACGCCGGGCCGCCAAACATGGCGATGACATCCGTGCCGATGAAGCTGACATTGCTGATGAAGGCCAGCAGCGTCACCAGGCGCCCGTCGCCCATATCCTGCAGCAGCAGGAAGCTGACGGCGCCTGTGGCCGCAAACAGTGCGGCGTAGCCGGCCAGAATGATCCAGTGGGCCGGGTACAGCCGCAGGGCGCGGTTCAGGTAGAAGCGCGGCGTCCCAAGCGGCAAATGCGCATATTTTTCGCAAATAACCATGGCGATGATGAAGCCGGAGACGATGAAAAACGCGAACACCGCGTGGCCGGACCACACGTAAATATTCAGCAGGCTGCGCCGGATGATCGAGACATAGCTGGACGCATCATCTGCGAACAGGATCTGTCGGGCGTGGTCGATGAACACGGACATCGCCAGAACAAGTCGAAAAAGGCCCAAAGATCACCCAACGGCAAAAGCACGATGGCCGGGGCTTAACCGTCAGACGCAGGGGCGGGAAGGGCCCGCTGGCGCGCCCGGCGATGGCGGGCCATGTTTGAGCCGTTGTTGCACAGCAATAAACAGGCGACGTCTGGCGTTCAGCTCGCCCGGCGCATGCCATGGGACATCTCACAACCATGCCAAGGCGATACCATCACGGCCCGCCCACCGACCATTTCGATGGCCGCCGCTTTTCCAATCCGGCCAGCTTCAATGCCGACAAACGCCTCGCCGACCTGTGGCGCTGGTGGCGGTCCGGTCAGCGCCAGGCGTGGCCGCGCTGGGTGGAGACGGCGCGCGCGCGTCCGGCGCCACAGGCAGACGGTGTGTGCGTCACCATGGTGGGGCATGCCAGCCTGCTGATCCAGGCGGGCGGGCTCAACCTGTTGACCGATCCGGTGTGGAGCGACCGGGCCGGCCCGCGCGGCCTGCTCGGGCCGCGTCGCGTCACCGCCCCTGGCGTTGACTTCGCTGATCTGCCGCGCATCGACGTCGTGCTGATCAGCCATAACCATTACGACCATTTCGACGCCAGGACCGTGCGTCGTCTGCAGCAGGCGCACCAGCCGCTATTTGTGACGCCGCTCGGCAACGCCGGGCAGTTACGCAAGGCGGCCCCTGGGGCGCGGGTGCTGAGCGGCGACTGGGGTGAGCGCGTGCAGCTGGAGGGCGGGGCCAGCATTGGCTTCACGCCAGCGATCCACTGGTCGCGGCGGGCGCTGCGCGACACCCGCATGGCGCTGTGGAGCGGCTTTGTCATCGACAGCGCCGCCGGGCGCATCTGGTTCGCCGGCGACACCGGCTATGGCGACGGCAGCATCTTTCGCAGCATCAGGCGGCAGTTCGGCGCCCCAGATGTGGCGCTGATTCCCATCGGCGCCTATGAGCCGCGCTGGTTCATGGCGGCGCAGCACGTCAATCCGGAAGAGGCGGTGAAAATTTTTGAGGATGTCGGGGCGAAGCGGGCGCTCGGCATGCACTGGGGCACGTTCCAGCTCACCGATGAGGGGCGGGAGCAGCCGCGGGAGGCGCTGGCCGAGGCCCTGCGCCAGCGCGGCCTCGATGCTGACAGCTTTCACGCCGCAAGCCCAGGCGAGGTGTTCAGCTTCTGATCTGTAATGCCAGAGCCCGATGAGCGTGACAGATCGGGTTCTGGCCAAGCCCGTGCGCCGCCTGAGCATTTCAGGATGCGGATGCGTCAGCATCTTCGCATCCTGGCATAGGGCTGGCGGGGCGTAGGCCAGACGCAACAACGCCCGCGCGAGGCGCGGGCGTTGTCGGTGACGGGCGAAGGGCTGATCAGCCCTCCTGCTTCACGGCGATGCCCTTTTCGGCGAACATGTCCTGCAATTCGCCAGCCTGGAACATCTCGCGGACGATGTCGCAGCCGCCGATGAACTCGCCCTTGATGTAGAGCTGCGGAATGGTCGGCCAGTTGCTGTAGCTCTTGATGCCCTCGCGGATGCCGTCATCGGCGAGGACGTTGACGCCCTTGTAGGTGACGCCGAGGTAATTGAGGATCTGGGCGACCTGGCCCGAGAAACCACACTGCGGGAAGTCCGGCGTGCCCTTCATGTACAGCACGACGTCGTTGGACTTCACTTCATTGTCGATCTGCGCGTTGATGTCGGTCATGTCGCGTTCCTGATGTCTCCGGCCAGGCTGCTTCGGGGGCAGCGCGCCGCTCGATCTGCTGACGCCAACGCCCACGCGCCGCGCCATCCTGCTCCTGCGCCACTATAGCCGGGTTTGGGACGACTGTAGCGTGCAAGGTCACTTCATCCTCATGTGTGCGACGCAACCGGCAAAGGCAAGCGGCGCGTGGCGGATTTGGCTGCGTGGCGTGTGAGGCGGCGCGGGGTGTTACGCCGGCGACGGCGTTGACGCCTTTGACGTGTGCGGGCGAGACGTTGGGGAGTTCTGGGGACGTGCGTGGACGCCGGGCGCCCGCCCAGGACATGGCGCCCGCCCAGGACGTGGATGGTCGGGTCAAGCCCGACCATGACGATCGGGGGGCGGGCGGCGCCGCTCCGCCCAGCCGTCATGCCCGTGCTCGTCACGGGTATCCACGCGTTTGGCGGCCAGTCATCAGTCATCGCCTGCCGCATTGAGCAGCGCCACGCTCCAGCCTGCGCCCGCCATGCCGGCAAGCACATCCCCCCTCAATCTGCGCCTGAGGCAGCCTGTGCAGATGTGCATCCGCGCACCTACGGGAGGCCTTGGCGCATCTATAAGCATATGCATGGAGCACGGTTGCTCCGGGGGACAAGCAGATGAGCGCAGTTAAGTCGATTGGTTCGATCATGTTCGCCACGCCGATTGGGTGGGCCACGATGGCCGCCGGCCTGATCGTCCTCGCCCGGCTCAGCGCCGCCTGATCCCCCGCTTTCTGGACCTCTGATCCGAGACCCCTAGCCGCCTTCCCCGGGCGGCTTTTTTCTTGTGCTGGGCGTAGGCTGATCGGAGAGGGCGGCGTTGGGTGGGCCCGAGCGCAGATGCCGTGACTCGCGGCGGGCGCTGCCGAGGCGTTGGGGAACGCCGGATGAGAGCGGGGTCACCCGGCGCCCCTCCAGGACGTGGATGGTCGGGTCAAGCCCGACCATGACGACCGGGGGGGAGGTGGGAGGCGCCACTACGCCCCAGCCGTCATGCCCGTGCTCGTCACGGGCATCCATGCGTTTGCAGGTCCGTCATTGACGCGAGCGTGTTCCGAGCAACAACCGCCACGCTCCAGCCTGCGCCCGCCATGCCGGCAAGCACATCCCCCCTCAATCTGCGCCTGAGCCAGCCTGTGCAGATGTGCATCCGCGCACCTACGGGAGGCGTTGGTGCATCTACAACCATATGCATGGAGCACGGTTGCTCCGGGGGACAAGCAGATGAGCGCAGTTAAGTCGATTGGTTCGATCATGTTCGCCACGCCGATTGGGTGGGCCACGATGGCCGCCGGCCTGATCGTCCTCGCCCGACTCAGCGCCGCCTGATCCCCCGCTTTCTGGACCTCTGATCCGAGACCCCTAGCCGCCTTCCCCGGGCGGCTTTTTTCTTGTGCTGGGCGTAGGCTGATCGGAGAGGGCGGCGTTGGGTGGGCCCGAGCGCAGATGCCGTGACTCGCGGCGGGCGCTGGCGAGGCGTTGGGGAACGCCGGATGAGAGCGGGGTCGCCCGGCGCCCCACAGGACGTGGATGGTCGGGTCAAGCCCGACCATGACGACCGGGGGAGGCTGTGCCCATACGCCCAGCCGTCATGCCCGTGCTTGTCACGGGCATCCACGCGTTTGTCGGCCAGACTTGCGCGCCAGGATGCGCCGGACAGAACCCGCCCGGTCCCACTCACCGTCCTCCATTTCGGCAGGCGCATCACCCACACCCTGCGCCTCACCCAGCCGGAGCGGATGCGCATCTGCGACCTGCCTCGTGGCGAGCCCCTGGGCGCGAAAAAACCGGGCGCTGGCCCGGTTTCGATGCTTCAACATGTGGCGTAAGCCAACGTCTGAGGCGTCCCGGTCGCGCTCAGTCCTTCGTCGGCGTCAGCGTGGTCAGGGCGAGGGCGTGCAGCACGCCGCCCATATTGCCCTTCAGCGCCGCGTAAACCATCTGGTGCTGGGCGACGCGGCTCTTGCCGCGGAACGCCTCGGAAATCACCGTGGCGGCGTAATGGTCGCCGTCGCCGGCCAGGTCCTGGATGCGCACGATGGCGTCCGGAAGGGCGGCGCGGATCATCTCTTCTATCTCACGGGCCTGCATGGCCATGGCGATACCTCATCTGGCGAAAATGGCCGGAGAGCGGGCGCTCTCCGGCCAGATTGATCAACCTGGGCCTGGTCAGCCGGCCATGTACTGCGGCAGCCAGTTGTCGTGGCCGGCCTTCAGATCGGACACCTTGGCCGGCATCTCGCCCGGGATGGCGATGGCGTCGCCGCCAGCCACGCCGAGCTTGCGGAACGGCACGCCCGCCGCCCTGGCTTCCTCGGCCACGGCGTCGATGGTGGCGGCGTCGGCGGCGATGACATAGCGCGCCTGGTCCTCACCGAACAAAAAGGCGTGGGCCGACATGTCGGTGGGCAGGGTGTCGAGGGCGACGCCAATGCCGCCGGCCATGGCCATCTCGGCGACCGCGACCGCAAGGCCGCCGTCGGAGACGTCATGCACGGTGGTGACGCGACCTGCGGTGATCAGGCCACGCACGAAGTCGCCATTGCGCCGCTCCACCGTAAGGTCGACCGGCGGCGGCGCGCCTTCTTCACGGCCACAAATGTCGCGCAGATACACCGACTGGCCAAGCCATCCTGTGGTGTCGCCAATCACCGCCAGCACGTCGCCCGCCTTGCGCAGGGCAACAGTCGCGTGCTTGGTCACGTCAGCCAGCACGCCGACGCCGCCAATGGTCGGGGTCGGCAGGATCGAGCGGCCCTGGGTCTCGTTGTAGAGCGAGACATTGCCCGAGACGACCGGGTAGTCGAGGGCGATGCAGGCCTCGCCAATGCCCTTGAGGCAGCCGACGAACTGGCCCATCACTTCCGGCTTCTCGGGATTGCCGAAGTTGAGGTTGTCGGTGATCGCCAGCGGCAGGCCGCCGACGGCGGTGATGTTGCGCCACGTCTCGGCCACGGCCTGGCGGCCGCCCTGCACCGGATCAGCCTCGCAATAGCGCGGCGTCACGTCGGTGGTGATTGCCAGCGCCTTGGGGCCGTCCTCGATGCGGACGATGGCGGCGTCGCCGCCTGGGGTCTGCACCGTATTGCCGAGAATCATGTGGTCATACTGCTCCCACACCCAGCGCTTCGAGCACAGGTCCGGGGTGGCGAGCAGGCGGGCCAGCGCCGTGGAATTGTCGACCGGGGCCGCCACCGACGCCGGGTCGATGGTCTCCTGGAAGAAATTGGTGATGTAGGGGCGATCATAGATCGGCGCCTCATCGCCCAGTTCCTTGATCGGCAGGTCGGCGACGGTCTCGCCCTGGTGCTTGACGACGAAACGCAGCGTGTCGGTGGTGTAGCCGACGACGGCGAAGTCAAGGCCCCATTTGCGGAAGATGGCCTCGGCCTCTTCACGCTTCTCCGGCTTCAGCACCATGAGCATGCGCTCCTGGCTCTCGGAGAGCATCATCTCATAGGCGGTCATGCCCTCTTCGCGGCACGGCACATTGTCGAGGATCAGTTCGACGCCGAGATTACCCTTGGCGCCCATCTCCACGGCGGAGCAGGTCAGGCCAGCGGCGCCCATGTCCTGAATGGCGATGACCGAATCGGTCTGCATCAGCTCAAGGCAGGCTTCCAGCAGCAGCTTTTCGGCGAAGGGGTCGCCAACCTGCACGGTCGGGCGCTTCTCTTCCGAATTGGCGTCGAACTCGGCCGAGGCCATGGTGGCGCCGTGGATGCCGTCGCGGCCGGTCTTGGAGCCGAGATAGACGATCGGGTTACCGACGCCGGTGGCGGCGGCGTAGAAGATGCCGTCGGTCTTGCACAGGCCGACGGCCATGGCGTTGACGAGGATGTTGCCGTCATAGCGGGTGTGGAAGCCCACCGCGCCGCCAACCGTCGGCACGCCGAACGAATTGCCATAACCGCCGATGCCGGCCACGACGCCCGACACCAGGTGACGGGTCTTCGGGTGGTCGGGCGAGCCGAAGCGCAGGGCGTTGAGCGCGGCGATCGGGCGGGCGCCCATGGTGAAGACGTCGCGCAGAATGCCGCCAACGCCCGTCGTCGCGCCCTGATAGGGCTCGATATAGGACGGGTGGTTGTGGCTCTCCATCTTGAAGGCGATGGCGTCGCCGTCGCCGATGTCGATGACGCCGGCGTTCTCGCCCGGACCCTGGATGACCCATGGGGCGCTGGTCGGCAGGCCCTTCAGGTGCAGGCGCGAGGATTTGTACGAGCAGTGCTCGTTCCACATGGCCGAGACGATGCCGAGCTCGGTGATCGTCGGCTCGCGGCCAATCAGGCCGATGAAGCGCTCGTACTCATCAGGCGTCAGGCCATGCTCGGCGACGAGTTGCGGGGTGATCTTGGTGGCGGTGGCGGTCATCGGTCGGTCAATGCTCTGTCAGGAGAGGGGGCGCGGCTGGGCAGGGCGGCGACGCCGCCCATCTTGCTCAGGCCGCCTGACGGGTGGCGAGGCTCTCGAACAGGCCGCGACCGTCGGTTCCGCCCACCAGGGCGTCGATCAGGTTTTCCGGATGCGGCATCATGCCCAGCACGTTGCGCTTCTCCGAATAGATGCCGGCGATCGAATTGATCGAGCCGTTGCAATTGGTCTGCGGCGACACCACGCCATCGGCGTCGCAATAGCGGAACGCCACCAGGCCTTCGCCCTCGATACGGGCGACCGCCTCGTCGCTGGCCTTCCAGTTGCCTTCGCCGTGGGCGATGCACACGTCGATGACCTGGCCCTGGGCGTAGCGGTGGGTGAAGGCGGTGTCAGCGCGCTCAACCTTGAGGTGCTGGCGCTTGCACATGAACTTGAGCCGGTCGTTGCGCATCAGCACGCCCGGCAGCAGCTGCGCCTCGCAGAGGATCTGGAAGCCATTGCAGACGCCCAGCACCAGGCCGCCGCGCGCGGCGTGGGCCTGCACGGCCGCCATGATGTTGGAGCGGGCGGCGATGGCGCCGCACCGCAGATAGTCGCCGTAGCTGAAGCCGCCTGGCAGGACCACGAGGTCCACGCCAGCTGGCAGTTCGGTCTCGGCATGCCAGACCATGGTGGGCGCAACGCCAGAGGCGCTCTTCAGCGCCCGGGCGATGTCACGCTCACGGTTGGAGCCAGGAAAGATAACGACGGCGGCTTTCATGATGCGTCCCGTGGCGGTTACGGTTGCCTGTTGGCGTCGGCGAGGCCTCTGGCGAGAGCTGCGCCCATGATGTCCATGACGGCTTCCGCCGCCCTGACGACTTTCGACATGGTGATGAAGCCATGCATCTGGTCGCTCATATGCAGGTAAGTGGTGCGCACGCCTGATTTCTCAAGCGTACGGGCGTAGGCTGCGCCCTCATCCGCCAGCGGGTCATAGCCCGCGGTGAGGACGAAGGCCGGCGCTAAGCCGGCGTGGGAGGCGGCGAGCATCGGCGATGCGCGCCAGTCGCCCTTGTCGGCGGCTGAGATGCCGTAATGGTCCGAAAACCACCGCACCGTCTCCGCCGACAGCGGAAAGTCACTGAGGTCCAGTGACTGCGACGGATAGGCGTTCTTCATGTCCACGGCCGGATAGATCAGCAGCTGAAAGGCCAGCGGCGGCAGATCGCCGTCGCGCGCCATCAGCGCCATCACCGCCGCGATATTGCCGCCGGCGCTGTCGCCGCCCACCGCGATGCGACGGGGGTCAACGTGCAGGCGCGCGGCGTTGTCGACGACAAAGCGCACGGCCGCGGCGGAATCATCGATGGCGGCGGGAAACACATGCTCGGGCGCCAGCCGGTAATCCACGGCGACGACGGCGCAGCCAGACACATTGGCCAGCTTGCGGCAGACGTAGTCGTGGGTCTCCAGATCGCCGATCACCCAGCCGCCGCCATGGAAATAGACGAGGCAGGGCAGGGCGGCGTAATCGTCGGCGCCCGCCGGACGGTAGTAACGCAATGGCACCGAACCCGCTGGGCCCGGCGCCTTGAAATGCTCCACCAGTCCGACGTCAGGCGCTTCTGGCCCTAACGCCCGCCGCGAATTGCGGTACGCCTCGCGCGCTTCCATGGGTGAAAGCGTGGTCATGGCGGGCCGCCCCGCGGCCTTCATGATGTCGAGAACGATCTGGGCGTCAGGGTCGAGCATGGTCTGGTTCCTCCGGCGTCAGGAAAGAATCTCGACCCTGTAATTTTCGATGACGGTATTGGCGAGCAGGCGCTCGCACGCTTCCTTCAGGGCCGCCTGCGCCGCCTCAGGTTGGGTCTGCGACAGCTCAATGTCAAAGACCTTTCCCTGGCGCACGCCAGTGACGCCTTCAACGCCCAGCGACGCCAGCGCGCCTTCAATAGCCTTGCCCTGCGGATCCAGCACGCCGGTCTTGAGGGTTACGGTGACTCGGGCCTTCATGGATGCTCCGGAATGTCAGGTTTGAAAGGGGGGCTTAGCCCGTCTTGCGCGCAAGGGCAATCCGCGAGACGCCGCAGGGGGAGGCCAGGGGGGTAGTGACAGGGCGACACGGGGGCAGCCAAGGGCCAGGCATGCCAGCTCCGGTCGGCGATCACGCGGCCTGGCAAGGCGGGCCTGCGCTAGCGACGCCCCTTTAGCGCCCGTCCCGTTCCGCCCGCGTCGGCATGATCGTCGGGATCAACGTCATTGGCGGGGGCGCGGGGGCGCGCGCCAGTGCCCGGCGGACGTGGGGCCGATGGCGGGGCCGCGGCCAATGCGTCTGCTGGCGCGGCATGCGGAGCTTCAGTTGCAGTTGTCCCGGTGGTCGGGGGCGCCGCGTCATTGGTTTCGGCAGCGCTGTCCGCGCCGGTCGAGGACTGAGGCGCTGTTATGGGCGCCGTCGGCGCCGGGGCAGATGGCGGCGCAACGTCGCGGCTCGCCTCGCTGACCGTGGCGCTGGTCTTCAGGCCGCCGCCGCGCCACACCAGCCAGCCATAAGAGGCGATGGCCACCAGCGCCATGGCCGGCATGATGATGCGCAGGGAGTTGAACGGCTCGTAAAACAGCAGGGCCGCCGCCGCGGTGCCGGCGAGGCCGCCGCCGATCTGCATGAAGCCGGTGATGGCGGAGGCTGCGCCGGCCATGCGCGGATAAGGGGCGAGGGCCGCGGTGGTCGCGCCGGGCATGATGAAGGCGTTGCCAAACGCCCACAGCGCCGTCGGCGCCATCACGGAAATGAACGACGGCGGCCAGATGCGCAGGCCAATGGCGAAGCCCAGCCCCGACAGCGCCACAAGGCCCAGCCCGACCGGCACCAGCCTGGTGGCGTCCATGCGCCGCAGCAACACCCCGGCCAGCGCCGCGCCGGTCATGAACGAGCCGGTCTGCGCCAGCATGCCCATGCCGAATTGCGTCGCTGTCAAACCAACGGTCTCGATCATCACGAAGGGCAGGATCGCCGCGAGCGTGTACAGGCCGCCTGGCGACATGGCGATGAGCAGGCTGGTGGCGACGAAGGCGCGGTCGCGCAGCAACACGCCATAATTGTGGGCCACAGCCCTGGGGCGGGCCAAAGCGCTGTCGCGGTTGCGGTTGGTTTCTGGGGTGACGAAGGCGATCAGCCAGATCGCCACCGCGCCATAGGCCACCATGACGAGGAAAATCGCCTGCCAGCCGATGGTGGTCAGGATAATGCCGCCGAGGGTTGGCGAAATGGCCGGGCCAATCGCCAGCATCACCCCGATCAGATTCATGATGCGGGCGGATTGCTGGCCGCTGTACTGGTCGCGGACCATGGCGCGCGACATGGAGATGCCGGCGGCGGCGCCGACGCCTTGCAGGATGCGACCGGCCAGCAGCCAGCTCATGTCGGGCGCGGCGGCGGCGATGATGCTGCCAGCCAGATAGACCACAAAGAAGCCAATGCCGATCGGGCGCCGTCCATAGGCGTCTGACAGCGGCCCGCAGACCAGCTGGGCGAAAGCGAAGCCGATGAAATAGACGGTCAGCGTCAGCTTGATGGCGGCGGGCGTGGTGTCGAAGGCGTGCACCATCGCCGGCATGGCCGGCGTGTACAGCGACATGCTGATCGGCCCGAGCATCACCACCAGCGCGCCGATCACCGCCGTGCGCATCTCACTCATCCGGCCATCCGGGCCGGTGGCGGCAGGGCGCGGGCGTAAGTTCATGGCGTCGTACCGGCAGCGCGATTGCGGTTGAGCGTATCGGCCATGGCGCCGGCGCCGGCGAGCGCCGCAAGGGCCAGCGACACCACCATGTTCCAGCCAGCCATCGACAGGCCGAGCACGCGGAACGCAGCATCCGAGCAACTGACCACCCGCACGCTTTGCAGCTGGTTGAGCAAATCAGCGGCGCTGGTCGGCGAGCCCTGGCCGGCGCATCCGGCCGGACCTTGCCAGAACTTCCACTCAACGCCAGCGTGAAAGGCGCCGAGGCCGGCGCTGATCAGGAACAGCAGCGACAAGACCAGCAGCCCAACCGAGCGCAGGCGCTTCTGATCGGTCGGGGTGATGGCGATCAGGGCCGCCAGCGGCGCGGCGAAATAGAACGGCATGCGCTGCTGCAGGCACAAAGGGCAAGGCAGATAGCCGAGCGCATGCTCCGAGAACAGGAAGATGGCGATGGTCGCCGCCGAGATGATCAGCACCAGCAGCGCCGCCCGGCGCGAGGTCAGCATGGCGGCGTGCATGGGCGCTCTCCTCAGATCAGGAACTTCGCCGCGACAAAGCCGGCGATAATGAAGAACACGATGGCGAAGCCGATGACGCCGGCATGGCGGTCCATCAGCCGGCGGATCGGGTCGGCGAACAATCGCATGGCTCCGGCGACCAGCGCGAACCGCAACCCGCGCGTGATGATGCACAGGATGACAAACCACAGCAGGTTATATTCGGCGAAACCGGACATAATGGTGATCAGCTTGAAGGGGATCGGGGTGAGACCCTTCAGCAGGATGATCCAGTGGCCATATTCGGCGTAGGAATGGCGGAAAGCCTCAACGCCGTCCTGCATGCCATACAGATTGATCACCCACTGGCCGAGGCTGTCGAACAGCAGATAGCCAATGGCGTAGCCAAACAGCGCCCCGGCGACCGACGCGACCGTGCAGATGAAGGCGTAGAACCACGCACGCTTCGGCCGGGCCAACGCCATCGGCGCCAGCATCACGTCAGGGGGAATCGGAAAGAACGAGCTCTCGGCGAAGGCGACGATCGCCAGCGCCCATGTGGCCCCTGGCCGGTTGGCCAGGCTCAACGTCCAGTCATAGAGCCGCTTGAACATGACGCCCTTCATAGGAGGCGGGCGCCGTGGCGTCTAATGTCCTTATCAGGGGACTGCGCCTGCTGGACCCGCAAAAATTGCATGGCGGGCGATCATTTGCCCGGGGGTTCCGTGGTGCAGGGCATGGCTCGCGGCCGTGTCGGGCCGCGTCGCCGCGTCTGCGCTTTCACCACTACGCTGGCCGCGGTTTCCGGAGAATGAACGGCGGCCGCCATGTATCGGCAAACAAAAACGGGCCTGGCGAACCAGACCCGTCACATTGTTTCAGTTACCTGGCCGGAGGGACAAGCGTCAGCAGCGCGGGGACAAGCCGCGCGCTACAGCGCAAGCTTTACTTCCCGGCGGCGTCTTCGGCCTGCACCAGACGCGGCCCCTGCGCCGTCGGATTCTCCGACTCAAGCAGGATGCCGAGCCGGCGCGCCACTTCCGAATAGGCCTCGACCAGGCCGCCCATGTCGCGACGGAAACGGTCCTTGTCGAGCTTGTCGGCGGATTTGACGTCCCACAGACGGCAGCTGTCCGGCGAAATCTCGTCGGCGACGACGATGCGCATCATGTCGCCTTCCCAGATGCGGCCCACTTCCATCTTGAAGTCGACAAGACGGATGCCGGCGCCGAGGAACAGGCCGGTGAGGAAGTCGTTGACGCGGATGGCCAGGGCCATGATGTCGTCGATTTCCGCAGGGTTGGCCCAACCAAACGCCGTGATGTGCTCTTCAGAGACCATCGGATCGTCGAGCGCATCGTTCTTGTAATAGAATTCGATGATCGAACGCGGCAGCTGGGTGCCTTCTTCCAGACCAAGACGCTTGGCGATCGAGCCGGCGGCGACATTGCGCACCACGACCTCAAGCGGGATGATCTCCACTTCGCGGATCAACTGCTCGCGCATGTTGAGACGGCGAATGAAGTGGGTCGGAACGCCAATGTCGTTCAGATTCTGGAAGATATATTCCGAGATGCGATTGTTCAGCACGCCTTTGCCGTCAATCACCTCGTGTTTCTTGGCGTTGAAGGCGGTGGCGTCATCCTTGAAGTGCTGGATCAGCGTACCAGGTTCCGGACCTTCATAGAGGACCTTCGCCTTGCCTTCGTAAATACGACGGCGACGATTCATCGGCGTATACCGTGTTTTTAGAAAATCCATAGGGGACCGCCGTCGCTCCTTGAGGGAAAGTGTCCGCGGCCTGCGGGCTTTTTCTGCGTGTGCAACCCGCCGTGGCAACCTAGCCGATCGGGGGCAGGAGCACAATGAGCGAGTTCTCGGGCGCGCGGGACTTGCCTGCGCGGGCTGTGACCCTGGCTTGAGCCACATTGGCGGGGCGTTTTCAAGGCAGGCGACGCCGCAGGCCGCCCCCAGCCCTGCCGGCGGGCGCGCCTGTCGGCCCCTCTGGCGTTGCTTTGGGCGATGGCTGCGGAGCGCCGCCACATATCCCCCGTTGCAGCAAGTTGCGTTCCACAGCGGCTTGTGACCCCCCTGGCGTAATGTCGCTATGGAAATGCCGCCCGGGTGTTCCTAGATTGGGGGGACAGAACAATTCCAGGCTGATCAATTCCAGGACAGGACCAATCGATGACGATCTTTGGCAAGCGTGAAGAAAGCTTCGAACGCAAATTTGCGCTGGATGAAGAGCTGCGCTTCAAAGCCAATGCCCGCCGCAACCGGCTCCTGGGAGAGTGGGTCGCCAGCAAGCTCGGCAAGAGCGGCCAGGACGCGTCGGATTACGCCCGTTCGGTGATCCTCGCTGACTTTGAGGAAGCGGGCGATGAGGACGTATTCCGCAAGGTGCGCGCTGACCTGGACGCCGCTGGCGTTAGCGTCAGCGAGACCGAGCTGCGCGAGACCATGGACCGCCTGCTGGCTGCGGCCGTGCAGGAAATCCAGGCCGGCAATTGAGCTGAGCCATCATCCATAAGACCGGGCGGCGCGCGTCCGATAACGGACTGGCGCGCCGTCTTTGGCGTCCGGGGATCGCCTGTGGCCCTTGCATCGGCTAACGCCCAGGTCTCGGCTACTGCCCAAGTCTCAGCTAACGCCCAAGTCTCGGCTAATGCTCAGGCCTGACGCCCGGGGCAGAGCGCGCAACGCCATGCCTGGTATGGCGATCGGCGCAGTGGATAGCGTGCGCTGGCGATTGACCTCAGTCATTGTGCCGCTATGATCCGCGCCCAGTGCCCCTGTGGTGGAATTGGTAGACGCGCTCGACTCAAAATCGAGTTCCGAAAGGAGTGCTGGTTCGAGGCCGGCCAGGGGCACCACTTCCTTTTTTCATGTCACGGATGTTCGCGCTCTGGCCATCGGCCGGGGCGTTTTTATTTGGGCTGGCAGGGTTGGCTTCCCCAGCCAGGGGCGCAAAGGACGCCTGAAGTGACGCATCATACCAGGATGCGAAGATGCTGACGCATCCGCATCCTGACATGCTCAAGGCGCCGCATGGGCTTGGCCAGAGCCCGATCTGTCAGCCTCATCTCGTTCTGACATCAATCGCCAAGCGGGAGCATCGCCAGGTCTGAACTGGCGCTCCTTAAGCCTTCTCGCCAGCGGCATCGCTTATGCCTCCTACCACTCCTGCGCCGCTGCACGGCCACCACGGGCCAGTTTACGTCTTTGTGCCTAATTGCCCGGGGGCGGGGCCGGACCGACAGTTTCAGCCAGTGTGGCGCGACGCCACGGCGCTGCGGCATCGGCCCCGGCGCCGGGGGCCAGCGGCGCGGCGGCGGCTGACCAATTGCGTCAGCCCATCGCGATGTCACCGCCTGTTGCGCCGATCTGAGCCGGAACTTGCTGATGCTGCTGAATATCCAGGGCCTGCGCGCCCTCGCCGCCACCATGGTGGTCTGGGTTCACGCCCAGGAGGTGCTGCCGCCCATGCCCATGCCGGAGTGGGCGGCGTCGTTTGGCTATGGCGGCGTCGATCTGTTCTTCGTCATCAGCGGCTTTATCATGGCTTACACCACCGCCGGGCGTCCGGCGCGGCCGCTGGATTTTCTGCTGCGGCGGCTGAAGCGCGTCGCGCCGCTGTATTACGCCGTGACCCTCGTGGTGGTGGCCGCCGCGCTGATCGCGCCCCAGGCCTTTCGTGGCACCGCCGCCAGTCTTTCTGATCTGCTTCAGTCCGTTCTGTTTATCCCGTTCGAGAAGCAGCCAGGCCGGATTTACCCGCTGTATTTTCTGGGGTGGACGCTGAACTATGAGATGGCGTTCTATCTGTTGTTCAGCCTCGGCCTGTTGCTGCCTGCCGCCTTCCGCACCCCGGTGATGGTCGGCGCGCTGCTCCTGCTCGCGGCGGTTGGCACGCAGATCGACAGCCAACACACGGCGGGGGTCGCCGCTTATGTCTATACGCGGCCGATCATCCTCGATTTTGCTGCTGGCATGGTCATCGCCGCGCTGGCGCGCACGAGGCTTCCAGCCCATGTGGCGCCAGGCCTGTGCTGGGCGGCGATGGCGCTAGCGGCGCTATGGTTCGTCGGTGGCGGCGCGGTGCTGCCCTATGCTCCTGAAGCCGCTGCGCCGCCCACCGCCACCTTCCTGCGCTTTGGCGTGCCGTCCATTCTGCTGGTCGGCGCCGCCATTGCGTTCGAACGCCAGGGCCGCGTCTTGCGATCGCCGCGGCTGCAATTGCTCGGCGACGCCAGCTATTCGCTGTATCTGTCGCACTTCCTGATCATCGCGCCGCTTGTCGTGATCGCCAACCGGCTTGAGGCGCCACTTGCGCTGCGCATTGGGCTGACCGCATTGGCCATGGTGCTGTCGCTGATTGGCGGCGTGCTGGTCTGGCGGTTCGTCGAGCGACCCCTGTCCGGCGACTGGTCGGCCTTCGCCGCCGTGCGGCGCTGGGCCACCAGCCTGAGATGGCGCCGTCTGGCGCAGCGGCCGGCGCTCAAACCCGCTGACATGCGGACATCTACGGACGCGAAGTGAGTTGCTGGCGCAGCCGCTGCATCGCTCAGGCTTCGACAAGGCCAAGGCCGCCTGACGTCCTGCCCCGACGATGCTGGCGTGCCCGCAAGCCCAAAAGCCCAGCTGCCGCTTTGGCTTGACCAGCTCCCGTTCACGCAAGTGCATCCCGCGTGCGTACGACGCCCCCAAAAACCGTGATGAGCCAAAATTTGCCGTTTCGTGCGCTGGCGGAAACCGCTATTGGCCGCACAGCGCCTCCGTGGCGCGGGCGGGAATGCCGCCGGCGCAGGGGTGGGGCATCGAAGGGCATCGCCGCGTCGCCTGTCAGGCGTCGTCGCCAACCAGACAGGGAACAGCCATGAGCATCCGTCGCATCCAGACCGGCCCCCGCATGAGCGAAGCAGTGGTCTACAACAACACCGTCTATCTGGCCGGTCAGGTCGCCGCTGGCGCCAGCGTCGCCGAGCAGACCCGCACCGTGCTCGGCCAGATCGACGCGCTGCTGGCCGAGGCTGGCTCGGACAAGTCGAAGATCGTCTCGGCCACCATCTATCTCACCGACATCGCCACTTTCGGCGAGATGAACGGCGAGTGGGAGAAGTGGGTGTCGCAGGGCAACACGCCGGCGCGCGCCACCGTCGAGGCCGGCCTCGCCGCGCCTGAGTACAAGGTCGAGATCCAGGTCGTCGCCGCCGTCTGATCGGCGCGCGCTTCGCTCCTGTGCGACCTGGGCGCATTCCGATAAAAAACGCTGCGATGCGCGGGTCCTGCCCGCGCATTTTTCTTTTGCGCCTGAGGCGTCATGCCGGGATAATCGGATGTTATCGCAACGACATCCTCATACTAGGATGCGAAGATGCTGACGCATCCGCATCCTGAAATGCTCAGGCGCCGCACAGGCTTAGCCAGGACCCGATGAGTCACGCTCATCGGGTTCTGGTATCAGATGCTCAGGCGGCGCGCGGGTTATCAGTCAGCCAGCACCAGCGCCCAATAGACGCCATAGCCCTGGCCCGGTGAGCTGGCCCTGGCGAGGCCGATGCGGTTCATGCGTGGCGACAGCATATTGCGGTTATGGCCTGGGGAACGCTTCCAGCGCTCGATCACCGTCGCCACATCCTGCGAGCCGGCGCTCAGATTCTCCGCTGCAGCGCCAGGGGCGCCATGGCGGTTCATGCGCGCCGTGAAATCGCCATGGGTGAGCTTGCCATATTGCGCCACCGCCACCGCCTGCTCGACGGCGGGCGCGTTCAGCGCGCTGTCGGCGCGCACCGGGCCGAGGCCATTGGCGGCGCGCCAGGCGCTGATCAGGCTGGCGGCGCGGCTGGCGTCTGAGGTGCTGACGCTGATGGACGCCCGCGACACGCGCTTCTGAGGCTCGCTGGCGCAGGCCGCGAGCAGAGCGGCGACGGCGGTGATGACCGCAACGGTCCGGACGGCGCGCGTGCGGATGGGAAACCGGCTGGAAAGGGAGAGGCTGTTCATGCCGTTCCCCTGCGCCAGAAATCAGGCAAGAGCATGTTACAGCAGGCGAATTTGCTGGCCGCGCAGGTCAGGCGACCTCAGTGGCCGGGTGCAGGGCTGCCCCCGACTGTGCGGCGCGATGACCGCCCACAAACACAAAAAAGGGCGACGCATGCTGCGTCGCCCGATGGCGGCCCCGCAGGGTCGACGCAGCGTCAGACGTCGAGGTTCGACACTGTCAGCGCATTGTCCTGGATGAAGGCGCGGCGCGGCTCCACCACATCGCCCATCAGCTTGACCAGCAGGTCGTCGGCGTCCTGCACGTCCTTGACCTTGACCTGCAGCAGCGAGCGGTTGTCGCGGTCCAGGGTGGTCTCCCACAGCTGGTCGGGGTTCATCTCGCCAAGGCCCTTGTAGCGCTGCAGCGAGATGCCCTTGCGACCAGCGGTGGTGACGGCGTCGAACAGCTCCGACGGGCCGTGAATCTGGGTGCTGTCAGCACGGCGCAGCAAGGTGGCTGGGCGGGTGTAGGCCTCGTTGAGCTGGGCGTGACGCTCGTGCAGGCGCAGCGCCTCGGCCGAAGCCAGCAGGCCGGCGTCCAGCTCCACGGTCTGCTTGACGCCGCGCACGACGCGCGACAGCAAAAAGCCGCCATTGTGCAATTCGCCGGTCCAGCCGCGCTCGGTCTCCTCCGACAGCACGTCGAGCCGCGCCGCCAGCACCGCGAGAATCCGCGTCGCCTCTTCCGGATCATTGTCGACGAGGCCAGCCTGCAGCGCGCCGGCGATGGCGGCCTGTTCGACCACCATGCGGTTATAGCGGGTGTGCAGCGACGACAGCAGATAACGGATGTGCCGCGCTTCCTCGATCAATGCCCGCAGGTCGAGGCCGCCGCGCTCCTCGCCGCTCTCCAGCCGCAAGGTCGCGCCTTCGAGGCCGCCGTCGATCAGATAATCGTCGAGCGCCCGCTCGTCCTTGAGGTATTGCTGCGACTTGCCGCGCGTCACCTTGAACAGCGGCGGCTGGGCGATATAGACGTGGCCGCGATCGATGATCTCGCGCATGTGGCGGAAGAAGAACGTCAACAGCAGCGTACGAATGTGCGAGCCGTCGACGTCGGCGTCCGTCATGATGATGATCTTGTGGTAGCGCAGCTTGTCGGCGTTGAAGTCTTCGCGACCAATGCCCGTGCCGAGCGCCAGGATCAGCGTGCCGATGGTCTCCGACGACAGCATCTTGTCGAAGCGGGCGCGCTCCACATTGAGGATCTTGCCGCGCAGCGGCAACACCGCCTGATATTCACGGGCGCGGCCCTGCTTGGCCGAGCCGCCAGCGGAATCGCCCTCGACGATGAACAGTTCCGACAGCGCCGGGTCGCGCTCCTGGCAGTCGGCCAGCTTGCCGGGCAGCGAGGCGATGTCGAGCGCGCCCTTGCGGCGCGACAGTTCGCGGGCGCGGCGGGCGGCCTCGCGGGCCGAGGAGGCTTCCACCACCTTGCCGACGATGGTCTTGGCCTCGGCCGGGTTCTCCTCGAGCCACTGGCTCAACGCTTCATTGATGGCGCCTTCGACCGCCGGGCGCACCTCGGAGGAGACCAGCTTGTCCTTGGTCTGCGATGAGAACTTCGGATCCGGCACCTTGACCGACAGCACGCAGGTCAGACCCTCGCGGCAGTCGTCGCCGGTCAGCGACACCTTTTCCTTTTTGCTCAGGCCCGATGATTCGGCGTATCCGGTGATCTGGCGCGTCAGCGCGCCACGGAAGCCGGCGAGGTGGGTGCCGCCGTCGCGCTGCCCGATGTTGTTGGTGAAGGCCAGTACGTTCTCGTGATAGGTGTCATTCCACCACAGGGCCGCTTCCACGGAAATGCCGTCACGCTCGGAGCGGATGACGATAGGCCTGGTCAGCAGGGGTGTCTTGGTGCGGTCGAGATAGCGCACAAAGGCTTCGACGCCGCCCTCATAGACCAGCTCCTCCACCTTGTGCTCGGCGCCGCGCGCATCCGTCAGCACAATGCGCACGCCCGAGTTGAGGAAGGCCAGCTCACGCAGGCGGTGCTCAAGGGTGGCGTAGTCGAAAGTGGTCTGGGTGAAGGTGTCGGTCGAGGGCAGGAAGCTGACCTTGGTGCCGCGCTGGCCATTGGCCGGGCCGACGATCTCCAGCGGCGACACCGCGTCGCCATGGCGGAATTCCATGGTGTGCTCGCGGTCATTGCGCCAGATGGTCAGGCGCAGCCACGACGACAAAGCGTTGACCACTGAGACGCCGACGCCATGCAGGCCGCCGGAGACCTTGTAGGAATTCTGGTCGAACTTACCGCCAGCGTGCAGCTGGGTCATGATGACCTCAGCCGCCGACACACCCTCTTCCGGGTGCAGGTCGGTGGGAATGCCGCGGCCATTGTCGGTGACGGTCACCGAGCCATCGGCGTTCAGGGTGACGGTGACCAGGGTGGCGTGCCCAGCCAAAGCCTCGTCAATGGCGTTGTCCACCACCTCATAGACCATGTGGTGCAGGCCAGAGCCGTCGTCCGTGTCGCCGATGTACATGCCAGGGCGCTTGCGGACCGCATCGAGGCCTTTGAGGACGCGAATGGAATCGGCGCCGTAGCTTTCGGGATCGGCGTTGCGGGCAGGTTCTGACATCGGTTTCCCTGAAGTTGCCGGACAGCGCGCCAGCTGGCGGCGCCATCGGCTGAACGGGTGATGCGCAAAAAGGGCGGCCGACCTGAGCCATCGCCAGCAAGCAGCCAACGGGGGCGGGCAGGGCGCCATAAGGTAAACTTGACCATCGCCGGGGCCGGCGGAGCAGCTGCTCCTCAAATACGGCTTGCGACAGTCAGGGGGTTCGCGCGCGCGCGTACATTACGAATCCCGTCCCGGTTTATATAAGCGTTTCAGCGCTCTTGCGCCAGCCTGGCGATCCTGGCGGCCAATTGCCTCTGCGGCGGCTGTGGGCAAGCAAAGTTGACTGGTCAGCCGGTGGGCCAGGGCAGGCAGGGCGGCGCCAGCAGGCCCGCGCCCTCACGCCATCAGCTGACAGGAGCCTGGCGTCACCAGCAGCCGTTGCGAACCGTCAGGCAATTCGCCGAATAGCGCCGGGTCAGCGCCGGTCATCCAGACCTGGGCCCCAAGCTCGGCCAGCTCGAGATACAGCGCCTGGCGGCGGCCGGGGTCGAGATGGGCGGCGATCTCGTCGAGCAGCACCAGCGGCGCCATGCCGCTCATGCCGGTGACCAGCCTGGCGTGGGCCAGCGCCATGCCAATCAGCAGCGCCTTCTGCTCGCCGGTGGAGCACAGTTCGGCTGGCATGTCGCGCGGCCCGTGGCGCACCGCCAGATTGGTGGTCTGCGGGCCGGAGAGGGTGCGGCCCGCCGCCCGGTCCCTGGCCCGGCCATCGCGCAGCAGGGCGCGGAAATGATCCTCCACATCCAGTGCTGGCGCGGTGGCGACCATATCCTCGATCACGCCGTCGAGCCGCAGCGCCGCCCATGGAAAGGCCGACGGCGCGTCCTGACGGGCGGCGGCCAGCGCCGCCAGCCGGTCGGCGGTCTCGCGGCGGGCCGAGGCCACCGCCACGCCGAGCTCAGCCACCTCGCGCTCCACCGCGTCGAGCCAGGCGCTGTCGGGCCGCGGCTGTTCCAGCAATTTGTTGCGGGAGCGCAGGGCGCGCTCGAAGGCGTTGACGCGGGCGCCATGGCTGGCGTCGACCGCCAGCACCAGCCGGTCGAGATAGCGGCGCCGGTCGCCGGGCGAGCCGGTAAACAGGCCGTCGAGGGCGGGCGTCAGCCAGACGATGCGCAGATATTCGGCGAAGGCGGCGGGGGAGCTGGCGGTCTCGCCATCGATACGGCTGCGGCGCATCAGCGCGCCGGCGCGGTTCTCCAGCGCCACGCCGAGGCGGGCGCCGGAGCTGGCGTCGTCAAGGGTCAGCGAGACGGCGAAGGCGTCGGCCATGCTGTCGCCAGCGCCCGGGCCACTTGCAGCGGCTGAGCCGGAGATGTCGACCGCCGCCTGGTCCTGCCCCGGCCTGAAGCGGCGCATGTCGCGCAGTTCGGCCCGGCGCAGGCCACGTCCGGGGGTGAACAGCGAGATTGCTTCCAGCACATTGGTCTTGCCGGCGCCATTGTCGCCGACCAGCGCGATCAGTTGCGCGTCGACCCGCAGGTCGAGCGACTGGTAGCTGCGAAAATCGCGCAACATCAGGCGCTGGATGCGCGGGGTCATGGGCATCGGCGGTTCCACGGCCTTGGACGGCTGGCGGCGGGCCGCGGCCAGTCAGCATAACGCCGCGCAACGGGGCGCGGCGCTTGTTCGGCGGGGGCGGCGGACGTGGCCGCGCCAGAATTTGCAGACGTCAGCGATCAGACCCGCATCGGCATCAGGACGTAAAGCGCCGGCGCGCCCTCGCGATCCTGGATGATGGTGGGCGAGCCGGCGTCGGCCAGCTTGAAGAAGGCGGTGTCGCCATCGAGCTGGGCGGCGATGTCGAGCAGATAGCGGGCGTTGAAGCCAACGTCGAGCTGGTCGCCCTCATAATCGACGCTGATCTCTTCCATGGCCGAACCCGAATCCGGATTGGTCACCGACAGGGTCAGCTTGCCTTCCTGCAACGACAGCTTCACGGCGCGGCCACGCTCGGAGGAGATGGTCGAGACGCGGTCGACCGCCGGGGTGAACTCGCCCAGTTCGACCACCATCACCTTGTCATTCCCTGCGGGGATGACGCGCTGGTAATCCGGGAAGGCGCCGTCGATCAGCTTGGAGGTCAACACCACCGAGCCGACGCTGAGGCGGATCTTGCTCGGCGACAGCTCGATGGTGGCTTCGCCGTCGACGCCATCGAGCAGCTTCTGAATCTCGGCCACCGCCTTGCGCGGCACGATCACCCCCGGCATGCCTTCGCAGCCCGCTGGCGCCGCAACGTCGACACGGGCCAGCCGATGGCCATCAGTGGCGACCGCGCGCAGCACGGTTTCGCCGTCGCCGGCCGCTGCGTGCAGGAAGATGCCGTTGAGATAATAGCGCGTCTCCTCGGTGGAGATCGCGAACTGGGTCTTGTCGATCAGCCGCTTGATGTCGGCGGCGGGCGCTGCGAAGCGGTAGGGCAGCTCGCCGGCGGCGATATCCGGGAAGTCGCTCTCGGGCAGGGCCTGCAGCGTAAAGCGCGAGCGACCGGCGCGGATCACCATCTGGGTCCCATCGCCGGCGCTGTCGAGCGACACCTGCGAGCCATCTGGCAGCTTGCGCACGATGTCGTACAGCACATAGGCCGGAACCGTCGTGGCGCCGGCGCCGCCGATCTCGGCGGCGACGCTTTCGGTCACCTCCAGATCAAGGTCGGTGGCCTTCAGGTTCAGCGCCCCGTCAGCCGCGCGCAGCAGCAGGTTTGACAGGATCGGAATGGTGTTGCGCCGTTCGACAACGCGATGGACATGGCCGAGCGCCCGGAGCAGAGCAGTTCTCTCGACAGTGACTTTCATGGCCGGACCCGTTGACGTTGTAGGAAACTGAAACGCCAGGGAGCCTGGCGCGCCTGCGCGCCACACGCGCTCGACCTGGGGGTCAGCATGGCGGCAGGGCTGCAGACAATGCAAGGTCCCGGCGGCGGAAGCAAGTCCCGCCAGCGGCGCGCGCTTATCCAGGCAGTTATCCCGAGGCGCTTACAGTCTGCTGTTGCGGCGCCCGCCAGCCATGCCCGGCGACATCACCAATAAACCAGGGCCCTCGACAGCCGCGCCGCGCCCGCGTCATCATGGCGTCCGCAGCGACGGAGCAGGGGAGCGGCGGTCGGCGCGGCCGCGCAGACACTGTGTGGAGGCAAGCCATGGGCGTACGCGACAGCATCGAGGCGTTTCAGGACGACATCATCGCCTGGCGACGCGACATCCACGCCTGGCCGGAGCTGGGCTTTGAGGAGACGCGCACGGCTGATTATGTCGCCACGCTGCTCGAACAATGGGGCGTGGAGGTGCATCGCGGCGTCGGCAAGACGGGGGTGGTCGGCGTGGTGCGCGGCCGTCAGGCGGCCAACGGCGGCAATGCCCGCCGCATCGGGCTGCGCGCTGATATGGACGCGCTGCCGATGGATGAGGCGACCGGCCTCAGCTTCGCCTCGCAAAATCCCGGCCGCTTCCATGGCTGCGGCCATGATGGCCACACCGCCATGCTGCTGGGCGCCGCGCGCTATCTCGCCGCCAGCCGGGATTTTGACGGCGTGGTGCACCTGATTTTCCAGCCAGCCGAAGAAGGTCTCGGCGGCGCCCGGGCCATGCTGGCCGACGGGCTGTTCTCGCGCTTTCCCTGCGATGAGATTTACGCCTTGCACAACGCCCCGGCCGGGGTCACCGGCCAGATCGGCGTCTGCAAGGGGCCAGCCATGGCCGGAGCGGACTTTTTCGACATTGAGATCACCGGCAAGGGCGCCCATGGGGCCATGCCGAACGCC
This sequence comes from Camelimonas sp. FR25, assembly GCF_059740505.1. NCBI lineage: Bacteria > Pseudomonadati > Pseudomonadota > Alphaproteobacteria > Hyphomicrobiales > Chelatococcaceae > Camelimonas > Camelimonas sp. FR25. The sequence continues at coordinate 123,283 of NZ_JCAWFG010000103.1, forward strand.
GGCGTCGATCCGGTGATGGTCGCCACGGCCCTCGCCCAGGCCATGCAGACCATCGTCAGCCGCAACCTCGATCCGCACCAGCCGGCGGTGGTGTCGATCACCCAGATTCACGCTGGCTCCGCCTATAATGTCATTCCGGAAAAGGCGACGCTGGCTGGCACGGTGCGCGCCTTCGATGACCGGGTGCTGCGGAAAATCCGCGCCCGCATCGAGGCGCTGGCCGACGGCGTCGCCTCAGCCTATGGCGCGAGCGCGCGGGTGGATATCCGCAACGTGTTCAGCGTGCTGGTCAATTCTGACGCCCATTGCGACGCCGCCGCCGCCACGGCGCGCGATCTGTTCGGCGCCGACAGCGTGCGCCTCGATGAAACGCCGAAAATGGGCAGCGAGGATTTCGCCGACATGCTGCAGCAGACGCCCGGCGCCTATTTATGGCTGACCGGCAAGCACACCGCGCCGCTGCACAATCCGGCGTTCCTGTTAGATGAGGACATGCTGCCCATCGGCGCAGCCCTGCTCGCCGGCATCGCCGAACGCCGCGCCAGCGCCTGAGCTGCTGGGCGGTCTGACTTGGCCTTGCCGGGGAGGGGGGCGTTCCGCATCGGCCTTTGGTTGTCGCCTTAGCTGCGTCATGCCCGTGCTTGTCACGGGCATCCACGTCTTTCCACGCTGACCATATCGCTGCGGTCGCCGGCGCACGATGGGTCAAACGCGTGGATGCCCGTGACAAGCACGGGCATGACGGGGAGGGGACAGGCCAGGGCGCGGCGCCCACAAAAAAACCTCCGCGCCAGGCGGAGGTTTTTCGATTGCGGCGATGGCTGCCGGCGTTGGTCAGTCGAGCAGCATGCGCTTGAGCAGCTCGACCTCTTCCGACAGCGCCCGGTCTTCGCCTACGGCCTTGTCGATCTTGCGCACGGCGTGCAGCACGGTGGTGTGGTCGCGGCCGCCGAACCTGCGGCCGATCTCCGGCAGCGAGCGCAGGGTGAGCTGTTTCGACAGATACATGGCGATCTGGCGCGGCTTGACCACGGCGGCGGTGCGGCGTTCGGACAGGATGTCGGCGCGCGACACATTATAGCGCGTCGCCACCAGCTTCTGGATGTCCTCGATCTTGACGCGCTTGGGCTCGCGGGTGCGGACCAGGTCGCGAATGGCGTTCTCGGCGGTCTCCACCGTGATCTCGCCGCCCGACAGCGTGGTGTGGGCGAGCAGGCGGTTCACGGCGCCGTCGAGGTCGCGGCCGTTGGTGGTGATCACCGAGGCGACATAAGTCACGACCTCCGGCCCAACCACGAAGGCCGGGTGCTTGACCTGCATGGCGGCGATGCGCGCCTGCAGGATCGAGGTGCGCAGGGCGTCGTCGAGCGGGCCCATCTCGACCACGAGGCCGCCGGCGAGGCGGGAGCGCACGCGCTCGTCCAGGGTCTCGAGTTCGCTCGGCGGCCGGTCGGCGGCGACGACGATCTGGCGACCGGCGTCGATCAGCGCGTTGACCGTATGGCCGAACTCCTGCTGGATCGACTTGCCCTGGATGAACTGCACGTCATCGAGCACCAGGAGGTCGATGGCCCGCAGCCGCTCCTTGAAGGCCAGCGCCGTCTGCGATTTCAGCGCATTGACGAAGCCATACATAAAGCGGTCGGCGGTGAGATAGATCACCTTGCGGCCACGGCGCTCCATCTCCTGGGAGACGGCCTGCAGCAAATGGGTTTTGCCGAGGCCAACGCCAGCGTGCAGGAAAAACGGGCTGTACAGCGGCGCGCCGCCATCATGGGCGGCGATACGCTCGGCGGCGGCGTGCGCCAGCGCGTTAGAACGGCCGACGACAAAATTCTCGAAGGTCAGACGGGCGTCGAGGGCGTTGCCGACCATGTCGGCATCGCCGCTGGCGGACGGGCTCTGGGAGGCGGCTGGCGCGGCGGTGGGCGCAGCAGGAGCCGACGCCTGGGCCTGGGCGGCGCGGGCTGGCGCAGCCGCCGGCGCAGAAGCTGTGGCGATGCGGGCCGGCTGGGCCTGGCGCGGCGTCTCATCGGGCATACGTGGCGAGATCACCGCGCCGCCCGCCGAACGCACGCCAATGATCAGGCGGGTGATATCCGGAAAGCTGCCACGGAAAATGCCGAGCACGCGGTCGAGGTAATTGGCTTCGATCCAGCTCTTGAGGAAGCGGGTCGGCACCGTCAGCCGCGCGACCTCGCCAGAGATGGCGTCGAGCTCCAGCCGGCCAAACCAGCTCGAAAACACGTCTTCGCCGAGTTCGGCGCGCAGGCGACGGCGGACATTGTCCCAGGCGGCGGCGCGGTCGTCGCCCGCCATGTCGTCCAGAGTGTCGAGGGCGTGATCCGCAGACGCGCGATCCCGGATGCTGGAACCATTTCCGGCAACGCTGATCTCACCCTTTAGCATCCCTGCATACTCCGTATTGGTCACGCGGCGTCAGCCCATCTACAGGGTTGTCGCCACGTCAACTGGGTCCGCCGGGTCAGCACGGACCCGGTCAGCGTCCGCCATTTCAAGGCAGTCGCCGATAACGAAAGTGTAAAATCGCCGAAAGACGCGGCCGGTCAGGCGCAGTCGATAACAGTTGCGCGCCGGCGCCTGCGGAAACGAAGAAATGTTATATCTTCTTCCCGCCTGTGCTTGCGAATTTACGTAAAACAACTTGAGGAGAACTCGGGCGACCCGAGTGAAGTGACCTTACATGGGCGCCCCGGGGGCCGCAACTCGCTTGTTGGCAACTTTCGCCGCCGCCGCGCGTCTGATAGGCCCGCCAGCCGCCGCCGTCGCGGCGGCCTGCGCCACAACCCCTTGAACGTCCGTGATTTTCCCGCCGTTTTTCGGGGGTGTTGCGCATTCATGACATTCATATGATTGCGATGCGAAGCGGGCGCCGCTGGCGCCCAGGGCGCGCCCGATTCGATTGGATTCAGGTGCTTTGCAGCATAACCATATGGTATATATGGCTTTTGTCTGCGCGCTTCCATTTGGCGAGCAGCGTCATGCGGCTGTAATAACCGACGCCCCCTGTCAATGACATAAACCTGCCAAAATTCCGCGCCTGCGCCGTGACGCCACTGTCATCGGGACAATAAAAAAGGCGCAGCGACCAGCGCTGCGCCTTCCTTGATGCACGTCGGGTTGATCAGGCGCTGAGCGCCTTGACCCGGCTCGCCAGGCGCGAAACCTTGCGCGAAGCGGTGTTCTTGTGCAGCACGCCCTTCTGGGCTGCGCGCATGATTTCCGGCTGGGCGTTGCGCAGGGCAGTCGCCGCAGCAGCCTGGTCGCCGCCAGCGATCGCCTCTTCCACCTTGCGCAGGAAAGTGCGCATGCGGCTCTTGCGGCTCTTGTTCACAGCCGTACGAGCGAGGATCTTCCGGGTCGCCTTTTTGGCCGACGATGTGTTGGCCATCGCGCCGTCCTTGTGTTTGTCCGGGTCGTCTCCGGCTTGCCGGGACGACGCTTCGGGAAGTGAAAAATGATGCGGACGGCGCCGGGCCGTCCTGTTGGCTGGCTTATAGGTTGGGACGTCCGCCGCGTCAATCTGGGGCTGGCTGAATCTGGAAGATTTCCATCACCAGCCCCCGCCACGGCCCTTCTGCGTCGATAAACAGGCGTAACGCCATGGCGCAACAGGCGAAAACCAGCAGGGGACGGATCAGCGCCGCGCCCTTGCGGATGGCGAAACCCGCGCCGATGCGCGCGCCTGTCCAGGCGCACAGGCCCATCAGCAGGCCCAGCGGCCACGCCATCGGCTGGGTGAGGGCCAGAATCGCAAGGCCAGCGGCGTTGGAGGCGAAGTTCAGCGCCTTGGCCCGCCCCGTGGCGCGGGTGACGCCAAGGCCAAGCAGGCCAACAAAGGCCAGCATCAGCAGTGATCCGGTGCCCGGCCCGAATACGCCGTCATAAAAGCCGATGGCAGGCGCCAGCGTCAGGGTGAACAGCAGCGGGGTGATGCGCTGGTCGCGGTCGGCGTCGCTGAGTTTGCGCGACAGGCCCATATAAAGCGCGATGGCGATCAGCATGGGCGGCATGAAGGCGCGGAGGAAGCCAGTCGGCAGCACGCTGACCAGCAGCGCCCCGCCGACAGAGCCCAACGCCGCCATGGCGAACATCGGCCCGGTCTGGCGCCAGTCAATCAGCCCGGCGCGGGTGAAGGCGAAGGTGGCCGAACCCGAGCCGAAGCTCGCCTGCAATTTATTGACGGCGAGGGCGCTGCCGGGCTGGAAGCCGGCCAGCAACAGCGCCGGCAGCACCAGCAGCCCGCCGCCGCCGGCGATGGCGTCAATCAGGCCCGCAAGAAAAGCCAGCCCGGCGAGCAGGGCGACCACGCCGATGGTCAGGCTGGCCCCCGCCGTCATGGCGCCGCCCCAGTCGAGCGGCGTGTTGAGCAACTGCTGCAAGGGCGCGAGGGGGGCGGCGAATTCGCCTGCGAACATGGCGGTGGTCCTCGCAGTGGTCGTCGCCATTGTCGTCGCCATTGTCGTCGCAACTGTCGTGGGGGATGACGCCGGAGACGTGGCGCGCCAGCGTCGCTGGGCGCGTCCGGCGCGGGATGCGCCAGACAAAACGCCCCGCCGTGGGCCGGCGGGGCGTTGGTGTTATACCGTTGTCGCGGGTCTCGCCAGCGCCGTCAGGCGGCGGGCGTCAGGGTGGGCGCGGGCCTGTCACGGCCGACCAGCCCGCAAACCCCAATGGCGCGCCGTGAGGTAACTGGCTGCGTCGCGGCGCCTGGCCTTCGCCGGCCCGGGTCACGAATTGGTGAAGTTCGGCGGACGCTTGGCGACGAAGGCGGACATGCCTTCCTTCTGGTCGGCGGTGGCGAACAGGGCGTGGAACACGCGGCGCTCAAAGCGCACGCCTTCCGACAGGGTGGTCTCGAAAGCGCGGTTCACCGTCTCCTTGGCCAGCATCACCGACGGCAGCGAGAAGGAGGCGATGGTCTCGGCGGCCTTGAAGGCCTCCTCGAGCAGCTTGTCGGCGGGCACGACGCGGGCGACGAGGCCGGAGCGCTCGGCTTCCTCAGCGTCCATCATGCGGCCGGTGAGGCACAGGTCCATGGCCTTGGCCTTGCCGACGGCGCGGGCGAGGCGCTGGGTGCCGCCGATGCCGGGGATGACGCCAAGCTTGATCTCGGGCTGGCCGAATTTGGCGTTATCTGCGGCGATGATCATGTCGCAAATCATCGCCAGCTCGCAGCCGCCGCCGAGGGCGAAGCCAGCCACCGCGGCGATCATCGGCTTGCGGCGGGCGGCGATGCGGTCGCCGGTGATGAAGAAGTCTTCCAGATAGGTGGCCGGATAGGTCTTCTCTTCCATCTCCTTGATATCGGCGCCGGCGGCGAAGGCGCGCTCGGAGCCGGTGATCAGGATGGCGCCGATATTGGCGTCGGCCTCGAAGCCGTCGAGCGCCAGATTCAGCTCGTTCATGAGCTGGGCGTTCAGGGCGTTCAGGGCCTTCGGACGGTTCAGCGTGATGACGCCGACCTTGCCGCGCGTTTCGGCGATGATGGTTTCGTAGCTCATATGCGACCCCCTGGCCTTCAACGGATGTCTGCGTCGACGGGCTGTTCCGCCACGCCTGAAAAACCCTGACCGCGCCAAGGTAGCGCATCGCGCAAGCCGGGCGGCCACATGATAATCCTGGCGGATAATCCGGCCATGACTAGCCTGGCGCCATGGCCCCAGTCCATGGGGATTTCAGCGCCGCCGCCGTGCGCAGGCGCCCAAGGGTCAGCGTCTGCACGCAGTTCTGGACGCTTGCACGACGCCGTCAGGCGACGGGTCCCGGCGCGCGTTCAGCTCAGCGCTCATCCCATGTAGCAGGACTGCGCGCGTCAGCTCTGGCACGCAGCGCACCAGAAGGTCGAGCGGCCTGACTGGACATCGCGGCGAATGGTTCCGCCGCAGCCCGGCGTCGGGCAGGCGGCGCCGGTGCGGTCATAGACCCGGAACGCGTGCTGGAAGTATCCCAGCGCCCCATCGGTATGGCGAAAATCGGCGAGGGTGGAGCCGCCGGCCGCCACCGCCTCGTGGAGCACGTCGCGAATGGCCGTGGCCAGCAAGCTTGCTTCGGCAGCGGTGACGGCGCCTGCCTTGCGGAACGGCGACAGATGCGCCCGGTGCAGCGCCTCGCTCACATAAATATTGCCGAGGCCGGCGATCAGCCGCTGGTCGAGCAGCGCCGCCTTCAGGGGCGCTGCTTTGCCGGCGAACAGCCGCAACAGCGCCTCGCCGCCCAGCGCATTGCCCAGTGGTTCGAGGCCGATATTGCGGAACAGCGGATGCGCTTCGAGGCCGGCGCGCGGGATCAGCTCCATGAAGCCAAAGCGCCGGGCGTCATTATAGACGATGCTGACGCCGCTCCTGAGGTGCAGCAGCACATGATCATGCGGCGAGCTCCCACGGGCGGCGGCGTTGGCCGCGCCATAATAGAACGCGCCCGGGGCCTGCCCCGCCCCATCCGGGCTGTGAATGGTGAAGCGGCCCGTCATGCCCAGATGCATGACAAGGGTGTCGCCAGACGTGAGATCCGCCAGCAGATATTTGGCCCGTCGCCCCAGCGCCAGCACGTTCTGGCCCGTCAGCCGCTCGGCGAACCCTTCCGGAAACGCAAAGCGCAGATTGGGCCGGCGCAGCTCGACCTGGGCGATGGTCGCGCCAACGAGGCTGGGCTCAAGGCCACGACGGACGGTTTCGACTTCGGGTAGTTCCGGCATGAGAGGCTCCGGTGCGGCGCGGGGCGGCACGTTACGCCATATTGGTCGCATTGCCACAAGGGCGGCGCCTCTGACGTTGCGGTAGGCCGGAATGCGGCGGGCAGGGGCGGGCGCGCTGGATGGGCTGGGCGCCAGGCGCCTTGCGGTTGCGCACATGGCGGCTGGCGTTCATATCCCTGCATGGCGGCCCGTCGCATCATCCGCTATGTTGCCGCCTGCGAAAGGATGGCCCCATGACTGCCCGGACTGAGGACGGAACCGCTGACGCTGCTGGCGAGGCCGGCAAGGCGCGCACGCATTTCGGCTTTTCCACCGTCGACCTCGACAGCAAGCAGGAGCTTGTCGACGACGTCTTCCACAAGGTCGCCAAACGCTATGACGTGATGAACGACCTGATGTCGGGCGGGCTGCACCGGGCCTGGAAGGCCGACATGGTGGCGGCGCTCAATCCCTCGCCAAACCGGGCGCTGAAGGTGCTGGATGTGGCGGGCGGCACTGGCGACGTCGCCTTCCGCACCTTGCGGGCCGGCGGCGACAGCACCCAGGTCACGGTGCTCGACATCAACCGCGAGATGCTGGCGGTGGGGCGTGAGCGGGCCGGCGATGAGTTCGGCGACCGCATCGAATTCGTCCAGGGCAACGCCGAGGACCTGCCGTTCCCGGATAATTCGTTCGATGCCTACACCATCGCGTTCGGCATCCGTAACGTGCCGCGGCTGGAGAAGGCGATCTCGGAGGCCTATCGCGTATTGCGTCGCGGCGGGCGCTTCCTGTGCCTCGAATTCTCCAATGTCGACATGCCGGGGCTCGACAAGATTTATGACGCCTATTCGTTCCATCTGATCCCGGCCATGGGCCGCATGGTGACCGGCGACGCCGAGCCTTACCGTTATCTGGTGGAATCGATCCGCAAATTCCCCAACGCCGCGCTGTTCTCGGCCATGATCATGGACGCTGGCTTCACGCGGGTGAAGGCGCGACCGATGACCGGCGGCATTGTGGCCCTGCACTCGGGATGGAAGATCTGAGCCTGTGATCAGCACCCTGATTTACGGCGCACGACTGGTTGGCGTTGGCTTCGTGTTTGCGCGCGAGGGCGCGCTGGCGCTTGTCGATCCGGCCATGCTGCCGCCGCCGGCGCGGCTGGGCCTGCGCCTCGCGCGGCTGGTCGAGCGCCGGGGGGCTGGCGCCGCTCAGGGCGCGGCGGCGGGCGAAGGCCGGCTGGCGGCGGCGCTGACCCGGCTGGGCCCCAATTGGGTCAAGCTCGGCCAGTTTATGGCCACCCGCCCCGACGTGGTCGGGGTCAGGATCGCCCGCGAGCTGGAGCGGCTGCAGGATCGCATGCCGCCATTTCCCACCGCCCAGGCGCGCGCCATTATCGAGCAGTCGCTCGGGCGGCCCTTCAACGAGATTTTCATCGAATTCAGCGAACCGGTCGGCGCCGCCTCCATCGCCCAGGTGCATATGGCGCGGCTGGCGCCTGGCGCCCGGCGCAAGGCCGGCGAGGCCGACACGGCTGGCCCCGACGCTGACCTGGTGGCGGTCAAGGTGCTGCGCCCTGGCGTGCGGGCGCGCTTCCAGCGTGACCTTGGGGCCATGCGCTTCGCCGCCCGCGCCACCGAGAAGCTGCTGCCCTCGATGCGCCGGCTGCGGCCTGTGGAGGTGGTCGACACTTTGGCCCGTTCGGTGGCCATCGAGATGGATCTGCGGCTGGAGGCGGCGGCGCTGTCGGAGATGGCCGCCAATACCGCGGACGATCCGGGCTTCCGCACGCCGCGCGTCGAATGGGGATTCACCGAACGCGATGTGATGACCAATGAGTGGATCGACGGCGTCAAGCTGACCGATCTGGCGGCGGTCGACGCCGCCGGCTACGACCGCAAGCTGCTCGCCGCCAATATCATCCAGTCATTCCTGCGCCACGCCTTGCGCGACGGCTTTTTTCACGCCGACATGCACCCTGGCAATCTGTTCATCGACCGCAAGGAGCGGCTGGTGGCGGTGGATTTCGGCATCATGGGCCGGCTGGGGCACAAGGAGCGGCGCTTCCTCGCCGAGATCCTCTACGGCTTCATCGCCCGCGACTACCGTCGCGTCGCCGAGGTGCACTTTGAAGCCGGCTATGTACCGGCCTCGCATAATATTGATGACTTCGCCCAGGCCATCCGCGCCATCGGCGAGCCGATCCATAACCGGCGCGCCGACGAAATCTCCATGGGCCGCTTGCTGACGCTGCTGTTCGAGGTCACGGCGCTGTTTGAGATGCAGACCCGGCCCGAGCTGGTGATGCTGCAAAAAACCATGGTGGTGGTGGAGGGCGTCGCCCGCAGTCTTGATCCGCATCTCGACATGTGGACCACCGCCGACCCGGTGGTGCGCGACTGGATCACCCGCAATCTCGGGCCGGTGGGCCGGCTCGAAGAGGTTGGGCGCGGCGCCCAGGCGCTGATGCACCGGCTGGGGCAATTGCCCGACACGCTGGAGCGCGGCGAGCGGGTACTGGCGCGGCTGGAGCGGGCCACCGAATCCGGCTTCTCGCTCAGCCCGGACAGCACCGACCGCATAGGCCGGGCCGAGGCGCGCGGCATGCGCATGACCAGCCTCGCCCTGTGGGTGATCGCTGTCCTGCTGCTGGTGATGGTCTGGCGGATGTGAGCTGGGGCGGGCCCGGCGGGTTTTTCTCCGGGATGTGACGGAATTCCCCCTACGGCGTATATTGCCAAGGTCGGTGGCTTGCTTCAGTCATGAGGCGCCGGCCATGACGCTTGGTCACGACAAAAAGCGCAAGGCGGGCCTGAGGTCGCCAGGGTCAAACCGGGCCAAGGCGCACAGAGCCAGGCCGGGTGGAGCCAGGCCGGGTGGAGCCAAGCCGGACGGGGCCAGTTCGAGCGGTGCCGTCCCGAGACCGGCCAGATCATGGCGGCGGCGCTGGCCGTCGCCTGGACAGGAATAACGCGGCCCCGCGCTTCGCCGCGCGCCGCACGACGGTCGCCCCGTGCGGGCGGCGCAATGAGGGGAGAGGTCCATGCTGTCTGGTCACCGGATATTGCTGGTCATTGGCGGCGGCGTCGCCGCTTACAAGGCGCTCGATCTCATTCGCCGGCTCAAGGAGCGGGGCGCGGTCGTGCGCTGCGTGATGACAAAAGGCGCGCAAGAATTCGTCACGCCGCTGTCGGCCGCCGCCCTCTCCCAGGAAAAAGTCTTCACCGATCTGTTTTCGCTGACCGACGAAGCCGACATCGGCCACATCAAGCTGTCGCGGGATTCAGACCTGATCGTCGTCGCCCCGGCGACGGCGGATCTCATGGCCAGGGCCGCCAATGGCCTCGCCAATGATCTGGCCACCAATGTGCTACTGGCCACCGACAAGCCAGTGCTGATGGCGCCAGCCATGAACCCGCGCATGTGGTCGCATCCGGCCACGCGCCGCAACGCCGAGATTTTGGCCGCTGACGGCGTCATGTTCGTCGGTCCCAATTCCGGCACGATGGCGGAACGTGGCGAATCCGGGCTTGGCCGCATGGCCGAGCCGCTGGAGATCGTCGCGGCGATCGAGGCGGCGCTGGCCCGGGGGACCCTGGGGCAGAAGGCCTCCTCCGCCGCCCAGGTCGGCTATCAGAATGTGATCTATCAGGGTCAGGGCCCCGGCAAGCCGCCGCCTGGCCCGGGCCGGCTGCAGCCCCAGGGGCCGCTGAGCGGTCTGCGCGTCCTGGTCACCTCCGGCCCGACCCATGAGCCAATTGATCCGGTGCGCTACATCGCCAACCGCTCTTCAGGCCGCCAGGGGCATGCCATCGCCTTCGCCGCCGCCCAGGCCGGGGCGCATGTGACGCTGGTCAGCGGTCCGGTGACGCTGCCTGATCCGCCCGGCGTGCATATGGTCAAGGTGGAGAGCGCCCGTCAGTTGCTTGAGGCGGTGAAAGTGGCGCTGCCAGCTGACGCCGCCGTGTTCACCGCGGCAGTGGCCGACTGGCGCGTCGCCGGCGCCGCCGACGAAAAGATCAAAAAGACCGCCTCAGGCGCGCCGCCGAGCCTCGGCCTGGTCGAGAACCCCGACATCCTCGCCAGCATCTCGCGTCTGAAGAAGGGGCGCCCCACCCTGGTCGTTGGCTTCGCCGCCGAGACCGAGAAGGTGCTGGAACATGCCCAGGCCAAGTTGGCGCGCAAGGGCTGCGACTGGATCGTCGCCAATGACGTTTCGCCGGAAAGCGGCGTGATGGGCGGCGATCGCAACACTGTTCATCTGCTGACGGCTGATGGCGTCGAGGATTGGCCGACAATGACCAAGGACGAGGTGGCGCGTCGCCTTGTCGCCCGCATCGCCGACACACTGGCCCGTGGCGGGCCGGGCGCGGCATGATGGGTGAGGTGCGTCTGCTGCGGCTGGCTCACGCCGTGGGACTGGCCGCTCCGGCCTATGCCAGCGCGGGCGCGGCGGGCTTTGACCTGCGCGCCGCCTGCGACGGCGACATCGAGCTGGCGCCTGGCGCGCGGGCGCTTGTGCCGACTGGCTTCTGCGTCGCCGTGCCGACAGGCTGGGAAATTCAGGTGCGGCCACGCTCGGGCCTTGCGGTCAGGCATGGCGTCACCGTGCTCAACACGCCTGGCACCATCGACAGCGACTATCGCGGCGAGGTGATGATCTGCCTGATCAATCTTGGCGATGCTTCCTTCACCATCCGGCGCGGTGACCGTATCGCCCAGGCAGTGGTGGCCCAGGCGCCGCAATGGCGCCTGAGCGAAGTGACCGAGCTGGATGCAACCGCCCGCGGCGCCGGCGGCTTCGGCTCGACCGGCGTGGGCTGAGCCGACCTGCTGCCGCGCGGGGCGCGAGCGCCCCGTCCATGCCTGAGCATCGCGGCTCCCGGCCCTGCGTCGGGCTGTTGCCGCCGCCAAAGCGTGCGGCCATGCTGCGTCCCACCGCCACGGTTGAGGTGGGGATGGGGGGCGCCTAATTTACGATTCCTGAAGTGAAAAGCTTCCTTCGCACGGAGCATGCTGTTAAAACGCATGACCCCGGCGACGGAGGTGTTGCGTGCTGCCCAGGCAAAGCCCCATCTGACCTTGTGTCTGACAGGGCAGGGATCGCCTGGCGCAGCTTTATGGCAGTGATCGGGCGCCTGGCGACACGGTCACGGCCTCACGCGCCGACCAATGGGCTGGTCCGCCGCACGTGGGATGGCCACGCCATCAGCGTAGCGCGGCTGGACGATCGCCGACAGCCATCCCGCCATCCGTTGGCAGGAAGAGTGATCCGGCGGCGGTCCGCTTACGTATTGCACTCGCGAAGCTGCGCCCGGCTTCGCTGCACACGTCTGGAAGAGCGCCTGTGCGCCAGCGCGCGGCTGGCCTGGGCTAACGCAAGGGAGAATGCGCCATGATGCTGTTGTCGCGACGAAGCGTACTTGCCATCGCAGCGGTGGTTGACGTCGCGTTACACGCCAGGCCGCTCCCGGTGGCCGCCAAATTGCTGGCGGCCCGTCACAAGCTTCCGCCCCGTCATCTGGAAACCGTGCTGCAGACCCTGGTGCGCGCCGGTATTCTCAAGGGCGTGCGCGGCCCGCGCGGCGGCTACGAGCTGGCGCGCGAGCGTCGCCGCATCAGCGCCGGTCATATCGTGCGCGCCGTCATGTCGGCGAGCGAGGATGATGGGTTGCCGCCGCTGCCCGAGAGCCGGCTCGTGGAGCAGGTGATCGAGCCCGCGGTGAAAGACGCCGGCGAGGCCTTTCTGACACGGCTCGACAGTGTCACGGTGGAGGACTTGTGCCGCTCGGCCGAGGCGCGGCGGGTGTTTGGTGATTCCACAGCGCCTATGGATTTCACAATCTGAACCGTGGATTGTTTATTTACACAGCGACACGCAGCTTTATACTGCAGGCGACAATGAAGGGTGCCGCCATTGCGCCGGGCGCGAAGCGCGCCGCGAAACTCTGGCGGCTCCGGGCGCTGCGCCGCCTGGCGCGTTAATCTGGCGGCGGCAGGCTGCGGCCAGCAGCGGCCAGCAGCGGGCTCGGGCTTCGCCCAATCGTCTGGCGCCAGCGCGCCTTCCCCGTCAGCCTGGCTGATGGATCAGAAGGGGCGATGGTCAGGAAATGCTGGAGCACGATCCGTGGCGGATCACGCTCTTTGTGACCGTAGGAGCAAATCATGGCTGATCAGGCATCCAGCAGCGCGGGCGGCAAAGCCCCCGGTCGCGGCCGTATCTACGATTCAATCACCCAGACCATTGGCGATACGCCGCTGGTGCGGCTGAGCCGCCTGGCGGCCGAGAAAGGCGTCAAGGCCAATCTCCTCGCCAAGCTCGAGTTCTTCAACCCGATCTCCAGCGTCAAGGACCGTATCGGCGTCAGCATGATCGATGCGCTGGAAGCCGAGGGCCGCATCGCCCCAGGCGCGACGCTGATCGAGCCGACCTCGGGCAACACCGGCATCGCCCTGTCGTTTGTCGCCGCCGCCCGGGGTTATCGCCTGATCCTGGTGATGCCGGAGACCATGTCGATCGAGCGCCGCAAGATGTTGCAGCTGCTCGGCGCCCAGCTTGAGCTGACGCCTGGCGCCCAGGGCATGCGCGGCGCCATCGCCCGCGCCCAGGAACTGCACGGCCAGATCCCTGGCTCTATCATTCCGCAGCAGTTCGCCAATCCGGCCAATCCGGCGATTCACCGCGCCACCACTGCTGAAGAAATCTGGAACGATACCAACGGCCAGGTGGATTATTTCGTCTCGGGCGTCGGCACCGGCGGCACCATCACCGGCGTCGGTCAGGTGCTGAAGCAGCGCAACCCGGGCGTGAAGATCGTTGCGGTGGAGCCGGAGGATAGCCCGGTGCTGTCGGGCGGCCAGCCCGGCCCGCACAAAATCCAGGGCATCGGCGCCGGTTTCGTGCCAGACGTTCTCGATCGCGCCGTGATCGACGAAGTGATCACCGTCGGCAACCAGACCGCGTTTGACACCGCCCGCCAGCTCGCCCGCGTCGAGGGCGTGCCCGTCGGCATCTCGTCCGGCGCAGCTGTGGCCGCGGCGCTGGAGCTGGGCGCACGCCCCGAGGCGGCCGGCAAGAACATCGTCATCATCATCCCGTCCTTCGCCGAGCGTTATCTGTCGACGCCGCTGTTCGAAGGCCTCTGAGAGACCTGCCGGCGCCCCACCGGCGCCCGCGCTGAAAACCAGGAACGCGCCGTCACTGACGGCGCGTTCCTGCATTCTGGACCTGCTCTGGCGGCAGCTCGGCCGGCTGGGGCTGCTGCGGGCTGAGCGGCGTCATCAGCCAGTCGTCGACGAACCGGCGAAGGCTATCTGGCGATCAGGCCGCCAGTCATGCCTAGATGGGTGGCTGCTAGCGCGCCAGCATCCTGACATGGACAGCCGCAGGGGCCTGACCGCCGCGCAATGAGCGTGGCTCACCGCGCCGTAGCGTCAGTTCTTCGCCACGAAATCGTCGACGAGGATGGGGCCGAACAGCACCCAGCGCTTGCCGTCGAAGCGCATCATCTGGAACTGCTTGTTGATGCGGTAATCATCCTTGGTCGTGGTCGACATGCCGGGGAGGGAAAGATCCGGCGTGAAGTTCTGGATGTTGGTCGCCTGTTTGATGACGTTGGCGCGGGTCAAATTGTCGCCAGCCTGCTTCAGAATCTGCTCAAGGAACTGCGCCGTCGAATAGCCATAGGTGGCGATGCCGCTGTCAGCGTCTTCATTCGGCGCCCATTGCTTCATGAAGGCCTTGTAGCGCTTCATGCCCGGATCGTCGGCCCATTGCGGATCCAGCGGGTCCTTGCCGTAATTGACCGAGATGATGTCCTTTGAGTTCTCAAGGCCAGCCGGCACCAGGGTCTGGCTCACTGGCGTGGCGTTGATGTCCATGATGTGCACCGGCTTCCAGCCCATTTCGGCGGCCTTCTTGATGGCCTGGGCGGCGAAGCGCGGCGTCGACATATTGTAGAACAGATCAGCGCCAGAGGACCGCAGCTTCACCATCTGCGCGTCAATGGTCGGGTCGCTGAGCTCGTAGGACGCCTCCGAGACGATCATGGTCTTGGCCTTGTCGCCGAGCCCGTCCTTCAGGCCCTTGACGTAATCCTTACCGAGGTCGTCGTTCTGATAGAGGATGCCGATCTTGGCGTTGGGGTGGTTGGCCAGAATATATTTGGCGTAAATATGCGCTTCCGACTGGTAATTGGGGTTATAGGCCAGCGTCCAGGGGAAGTTCTTCGGGTCGGTGAAGCGTGTCGCGCCGGTCGAGGCCAAAAGCTGCGGCACTTTCTTCTCGTTGAGATATTTCTGCACCGCCGCGTTGGACGGCGTGCCGATGATCTGGAAGGTGCTGAGCACGCCGTCATTCTCCACCAGGCGGCGCACCTGCTCCACCGCCTTCGGCGGGTTATAGGCGTCGTCATACTGGATGAAGTTGATCTTGCGGCCGTTGATGCCGCCCTTCTCGTTGAGCATGCGGATATAGGCCGCCTGCACGCGGCCAATGCCGCCATAGGCCGACGCCGGACCACTGAGCGGCGTGGTCTGGCCGATCTTGATTTCGGTGTCCGAGGCGCCCTGGTCATATTTCTTTTCGGCGGCTGCCGGAGTGATGAAGGCGGGTCCTGCGAGCGCGGCGACGAGCGCGAGCGCGGCCAGCGCAGGCGTGCTTTTTCTGCTCATGCGTCTTCCTCCTGTGCCCGCGCGTGTCATCGCCGCGCAAGCTCAAGGGTGACGATAGAATTATTGTTATCACAAATATATTCGCCTTCCGGCTGAGGCGATGGCCTGAAACTGGCCGAAAAATCAGTCAATTAGCTGACATATCAGGTCGCTGACCGGCCAGCAGGCGAACAGCTGGCGCATGGCTGGCGCAATGTGTGCGTTGCGACATGCCTTGCCTGCATATGCACGGCAAAGCGAGCAACCGCAGCGGCCATTGGCGCAGTACGCCATGCGGCCGGGCGTGCTGGCCGGAGGAGGGCGGCGGACACACAAACGCCCGGCGCAGGGCCGGGCGTCTGGTCTGGCGTCAGTCTGGTCGATCAGTTGGCCCCTCAGGGTCAGATCTGATCAGCCTTCCTTGGCGTTCTTCATGCGCTTGCGCTCGTTCGGATCGAGGTAGCGCTTGCGCAGACGGATCGACTTTGGCGTCACTTCCATCAGCTCGTCGTCCTGAATCCAGGCCAGCGAGCGCTCCAGCGTCATGCGGATCGGCGGCGTCAGCTTGACGGCCTCGTCCTTCGAGGTGGTGCGGATGTTGGTGAGCTTCTTGCCCTTGAGCACGTTCACTTCAAGGTCGTTGTCGCGGTTATGAATACCGACGAGCATGCCCTGGTACACCTTGACGCCGGCGTCGATGATCATCGGGCCGCGATCTTCAAGGTTCCACAGCGCGTAAGCCACCGATTCGCCCTGTTCGTTGGCGATCAGCACGCCGTTGTTACGGCCGGCCATTTCGCCCTTGTGCGGCTCATAGCCGTGGAACAGGCGGTTCATGATCGCGGTGCCGCGCGTGTCGGTGAGCAGCTCGGACTGGTAGCCGATGAGGCCACGGGTCGGGGCATGGAACACCAGACGCAGGCGATTGCCGCCCGACGGCTTCATCTCGATCATGTCGGCCTTGCGCTCCGACATCTTCTGCACGACCGTGCCGGAATATTCCTCATCGACGTCGATGACGACTTCTTCCATCGGCTCCAGCGTGTCGCCGTTCTCGTCCTGCTTGAACACCACGCGCGGACGCGACACGGCCAGCTCAAAGCCTTCGCGACGCATGGTCTCGATCAGGATCGACAGCTGCAATTCGCCACGGCCCGAGACGAAGAAGCTGTCCTTGTCGGCAGATTCCTCGATCTTCAGCGTCACATTGCCCTCGGCCTCCTTGTACAGGCGGTCGCGGATCATGCGGCTGGTGACCTTGTCGCCTTCGGTGCCAGCCAGCGGGCTGTCATTGACGAGGAAGGACATGGTCACGGTCGGCGGATCGATCGGCTGGGCCTGAATGGCCTCGGTCACCGACGGGTCGCAGAAGGTGTCGGCCACCGAGCCCTTGACCAGGCCGGCGATAGAGACGATGTCGCCTGCCTCACCCACTTCGATCGGCTGACGCTCGATGCCGCGGAAGGCGAGAATCTTGGAGACGCGACCGTTCTCGACCAGATTGCCATGACGGTCGATGACCTTGATGGTCTGGTTTGGCTTCACCGTGCCGGCGGCGATGCGACCGGTGATGATGCGGCCGAGGAACGGGTTCGCCTCAAGCAGCGTGCCGAGCATGCGGAAAGCGCCGGGCTCAACCTTGGCTTCCGGAACGTGCTTCAGCACCAGGTCGAGCAGCGGCTCAAGACCCTGGTCCTTCGGGCCTTCCGGCGTGTCGGCCATCCAGCCGTCGCGGCCCGAACCATACATGATCGGGAAGTCGAGCTGTTCGTCATTGGCGTCGAGCGCCGCGAACAGGTCGAACACCTCGTTGATCACCTCATTGGCGCGGCCATCGGGGCGGTCGATCTTGTTGATGGCGACGATGGGCTTCAGGCCGATTTTCAGCGCCTTGCCGACCACGAATTTGGTCTGCGGCATAGGGCCTTCAGCGGCGTCGACCAGCACGATCACGCCGTCAACCATCGACAGGATGCGCTCAACCTCGCCGCCGAAGTCGGCGTGGCCGGGGGTGTCGACGATGTTGATGCGGGTGTCTTTCCAGACGATCGAGGTCGCCTTGGCCAGAATGGTGATGCCGCGCTCTTTTTCGATGTCGCCGGAGTCCATGACGCGCTCGGCGACGCGCTGGTTCTCACGGAACGAGCCGGACTGCTGCAGCATCTTGTCAACCAGCGTCGTCTTGCCGTGGTCAACGTGGGCGATGATCGCGATATTGCGAAGTGACATATGAAAGGCGCCTGCCTGTGTTTCAGCGCGTGTCGGCTGGAAGCGAACCGGAAATGACAGTTCGACTGGCCGATTCATCAGGGCTGAACACGACCATGCAACGGCAACCGCCCGGTCCCGACGGGACCTGCGCCATTTTTGCTGATGCCCCCATATGCAAGCCCGCGACGCAGGATGCAACCCCCGGAGGACAATCCTGTCATATGAAACAGTGATGTGGCGCATGTGACAGCGCGATCGCAGGCGCAGTCTTGGCCCAATTTTTTCTGGCGTCTGACCGGATTGGGCGCGGCGAGCGGTCGGCGCGGGGCGCGATATTTTGAGGTCGAAACGTCGTGATCGGCGCGCTCAAGGGGGCGATGGGCCGCCCGGATGGCCAGGATGAGGCGCATTTGGCCTTGCGGCCCGTCACGAAAAAAGGGCCGCCCGGCTGATGCGGGCGGCCCTCAAATCTATCGTAGCAGAGGCGAGTTCGCCGCCTCAGAGGCCGAGCTTCCGCTTGCGCTGGGCGAGGGTGCGCAGGCGCAGGGCGTTGAGCTTGATGAAGCCGGCGGCGTCGCGGTGGTCGTAGGCCACGGCGCCTTCCTCGAAGGTCACCAGCTCCTGGTCGTAGAGCGAGTAGGGGCTCTGGCGGCCAATGATGTGGACGCCGCCCTTGTACAGCATCAGGCGGACGTCGCCGGTGACGAACTCCTGGCTCTTGTCGATCAGCGTCTGCAGCATCTCGCGCTCGGGCGAGAACCAGAAGCCGTTGTAGATCAGCTCGGCGTATTTCGGCATCAGCTCATCCTTGAGGTGAGCAGCGCCGCGGTCGAGGGTGATCGACTCAATGGCCCGGTGCGCGTCCAGCAGGATCGTGCCGCCCGGGGTCTCATACATGCCGCGGCTCTTCATGCCGACGAAGCGGTTCTCGACCAGGTCGAGACGGCCAATGCCATTGTCATGGCCCAGCTTGTTGAGATGGGTCAGCAGGGTGGCCGGGCTCATCTTCACGCCATCGATGGCGACCGCGTCGCCCTTCTCAAAGGCGATGGTGATGATGGTCGGCGTATCCGGAGCGTCGAGCGGCGAAATGGTGCGCGAGAAGACGTAATCCGGCACCTCGTCGTTCGGGTCTTCCAGGACCTTGCCCTCGGACGAGGAGTGCAACAGATTGGCGTCGACCGAGAACGGCGCTTCGCCGCGCTTGTCCTTGGCGATCGGGATCTGGTGCTTCTCGGCGAAATCGAGCAGCGCGGTGCGCGAGGTCAGGTCCCATTCGCGCCAGGGGGCGATGACGGTGACGTCGGGCTTCAGCGCATAATAGCCGAGCTCGAAGCGCACCTGGTCGTTGCCCTTGCCGGTGGCGCCATGGCAGACGGCGTCGGCGCCGAGCTTTTCGGCGATTTCGATCTGCTTCTTGGCGATCAACGGGCGGGCGATCGAGGTGCCGAGCAGATAGACGCCCTCATACTGGGCGTTGGCGCGGAACATCGGGAAGACGTAGTCGCGCACGAACTCTTCGCGCAGGTCTTCGATGTAGATGTTCTCGGGCTTGATGCCGAGCAGCAGCGCCTTTTCGCGCGCCGGCTCCAGCTCCTCGCCCTGGCCGAGGTCAGCCGTGAAGGTGATGACCTCGCAGCCATAGGTCGTCTGCAGCCACTTCAGGATGATCGAGGTGTCGAGCCCCCCGGAATAGGCCAGGACGACCTTGTTGACGCGCTTTCCCGTCATGATCTTTCCACTGTCACGCCAGCCCGCATTGGCCGGGCCGGCTTCAAAAAGGCGTTTTCCGTTCAGGCGGCGTCGCCTGGCCGGAAAGCGCCCGGATTGCGATGGCGCGGGCCTGCGCTACGGCAGGCGCCCGCGCCTCTCTTAACCTTGCATACGCGCGCGGACCAGAAGGTCAAGCGTCGCGCCCCGCCGCGCGCCTGCTGGCTGGCGCTCGCGCCGCTTGTTGGGTCGCCTGTTGCGTCCCTTGTTGCGCCGCTTGTTGTGTCCCTTGCCGCCTCTCAGGCCGCCTTCCCGCCAGAAAGACGTGGATGCCCGTGACGAGCACGGGCATGACGGCAGTTGGTCTGGGGTGTCGGGAGCGCCTTCAAGGAGCCGCGGGCGCCCCTCCACTTGCCCCTCCAACTGATCCTCCCCTTGCCATTCCACCTGACGCTCCGCTTGCCGCGCCGCATCTGGCGTCACCGGCGCCCCCGGCCATGCCCGGACGCCGCGGCTCCCACCACCGCCGTCATCCCCGTGCTCGTCACGGGGATCCACGTCTTCTGGCCGCGCCACACGCCAGCCGCAGAGGCGATGCGCCGACGCCCCCGCCGCCCAGAAAACCTCACAACGCGCGCAAACCCGCCCGCGCCCATGCCGTCCTCCCAGGGCCCATCCGCTTGACAAGTCGACAGGGAGCCTGATTTTGCAGCACAGAGGGCGCGGCCCTGCGGCGGCATCGCCGGAGCGCAGGCGCAGGCAGCACAGGGGCGGAGGGCCCACATGGCGCATATTGATATCGCCCGTCGGGTCTATGACCACAGCTGGAAGCTGGACCCGATTGTCCGCGGCCTGCTCGACACCGACTTCTACAAGCTGCTGATGCTGCAGATGATCTGGGGGCTGCGCCGCGACGTGCGCGCCGATTTCACCCTGATCAACCGCTCGAAGGATATCCGCCTCGCCGACCAGATCGACGAGCAGGAGCTGCGCGACCAGCTCGATCACGCCCGCACCCTGCGCTTCTCCAAAAAGGAGATGATCTGGCTGGCCGGCAACACCTTCTATGGCCGCAAGCAGATCTTTGAGCCGGATTTTCTGGCCTGGCTGGCGGAGTTCCAGCTGCCGGAATATGAGCTGCGCCGCGAGGATGGCCAGTTTGTGCTGAATTTCACCGGCCCCTGGACCCACACCTCCATGTGGGAGATCCCGGCGCTGGCCATCGTCAATGAGCTGCGCTCGCGCGCCGCCATGCGCAAGATGGGGCGATTTGATCTCGACGTGCTCTACGCCCGGGCCAAATCGCGGCTGTGGGACAAGGTGGAGCGGCTGCGCCAGCTGCCAGATCTGCGCATTTCCGATTTCGGCACCCGCCGTCGCCACGGCTTTCTGTGGCAGCGCTGGTGCGTTGAGGCGCTGAAGGAAGGCCTCGGCAAGTCGCTGCTCGGCACCTCCAACGTGTTGCACGCCATGGAGACCGACCTCGAAGCCATCGGCACCAACGCCCATGAGCTGCCGATGGTGATGGCGGCGCTGGCCGACAGCGATGAGGAGCGGCTGCTGTCGCCTTATCGCGTGCTCGAATCCTGGAAGAAATATTATGGCGGCAATCTGCTCGTCGTGCTGCCTGACGCCTTCGGCTCCACCACCTTCCTCAAGCACGCCCCGGACTGGGTGGCGGACTGGACCGGGTTCCGCCCGGATTCCAAGCCGCCGATCGAAGGCGGCGAGGAGATCATCGCCTGGTGGCGTCTGAAGGGCCGCGATCCGCGCGAGAAGCTGCTGGTGTTCTCTGACGCCCTCGACGTCTCCTCCATCGAGAAGACCTATCGCCATTTCCATGGCCGGGTTCGCATGAGCTTCGGCTGGGGCACCAACCTCACCAATGATTTTGAGGGCTGCGCCACGGCGTCCGACGTCGACCTGCGCCCGGCCTCGCTGGTGTGCAAGGTGTCCAGCGCCAATGGCCGCCCCGCCGTGAAGCTCTCCGACAATCTGGCCAAGGCGACGGGCACGCCAGAGGCGATCGCCGACTACATGCGGGTGTTCGCTTATGAGGCGCCGGGAGCCCACGCCGCGCCCACCGTCGACGAGGTGGCTTAATACCAGAACCCGATGAGCGTGATAGATCGGGTTCTGGCTAAGCCCGTGCGGCGCTTGAGCATTTCAGGATGCGGATGCGTCAGCATCTTCGCATCCTGGTATAAGCGGGCTGTGCGGGGGCGTAAGGAACTGTTGTGAGCGAGGGTTGGGATACATCGGCGGCGGCCTGGATCGCCTCGCTCGATCAGGACTTTTCACGCCACGGCGTGCTCGATGGCCCGATGCTCTCTAGGGTGCGGGCAGGCGGCTATGGCCGGGCGCTGGATGTCGGCTGCGGCGAGGGGCGGTTCTGCCGGATGATGCAGGCGGAAGGCGTCGCCAGTATCGGCGTTGATCCCACGGCTGAGTTGATCGGCGTGGCGCGGGCGCGTGACCCGGCGGGCGACTATCGCATCGGCAGGGCCGAGCGCCTCGACTTTGCCGACGCCAGCTTCGACCTCGTGGTCAGCTATCTCTCCCTCATCGACATTGAAGGGCTGGAGGCGGCGGTCGCCGAAATGGCCCGGGTGCTGCGGCCTGGCGGCGCCATCCTCGTCGCCAATCTCACCAGCTTCAATACGGCGGGCGGCTGGCGCGACGAGCCCGGCCAGCCGTCTCGCTTCGAGATGGATCATTATTTGGAGAGCCGGGCCGAGTGGGTGGCGTGGAAGGGCATTCGCGTGCGCAATTTCCACCGGCCGCTGTCGCGCTACATGCAGGCGTTCCTTGCCCAGGGCCTGCGTCTGACCCTGTTCGACGAGCCTGCCCCGGCCCCAGACTGGCCCGACCAGCAGCTGGCCGCGCGTTACCGTCGCGCTCCCTGGCTGGTGCTGATGGAATGGCGCAAGGACCAGACTGGCTGAACTGGCGGCGCCATTGCCCGCGCATCCGCCGGTTGCGCTGACTGCGGGCGCATTCCGGGCTATCTGGCAATCCGGCGTACCTGCAAGGCGTCGCCGCCCTGATCCGGCGCGGCGCATGCGCCGTCTCGCTCAGCGGCGCAAAACCTGCTACAGCCAGGCGCAAAATCCCATGAAGCGGCTGCGGCGCCCACGGCGCGGCCCGCATAGCGGCGGTCCTCCCGCCAGATCGCACAGTGATGAACGTCCAGACTCCCGAGGCCAAAGCCGTCGCCCGGCGGCGCACCTTCGCCATCATCTCGCACCCGGACGCCGGTAAAACCACGCTAACCGAAAAGCTGCTGCTGTTCGGCGGCGCCATCCAGCTGGCGGGCGCGGTGAAGGCCAAGCGCGGCGGCGCCGCCACGCGCTCGGACTGGATGGGCATTGAGAAGGAACGCGGCATCTCCGTCGTCACCTCGGTGATGACGTTTGAGTATGACGACCACGTCTTCAACCTGCTCGACACCCCAGGCCACGAAGACTTCTCGGAAGACACTTACCGCACGCTGACCGCCGTCGACGCCGCCGTCATGGTCATCGACGCCGCCAAGGGCATCGAGGCGCGGACGCGCAAGCTGTTCGAGGTCTGCCGCCTGCGCGACATCCCGATCATCACCTTCATCAACAAGCTCGACCGCGAGGCCCGCGACTGCTTCGAGCTGCTCGATGAGGTGGAGAAGACGCTCGCCCTCGACACCTCGCCGGTGACCTGGCCGATCGGCTCGGGCCGCTCCTTCGCCGGCACCTATGACCTGCGCAACCGCCGCGTGCGCCTGGTCGACAAGGACGACGAAGGCTTTGTGGTGTCGGGCACGGATGATCCGAAGCTGCTGGAGCTGCTGCCGGAGCATGAGCGCGAGGCTTTCCACGAGAGCGTCTCGCTGGCCGAGATGGCGCTGGAGCCCTTCGACCTTGAGGCGTTCCGCCAGGGCCATCTGACGCCGGTGTTCTTCGGCTCGGCGCTGCGCAATTTCGGCGTGCGCGACCTCATCGACGCGGTGGCCGAGTTCGCCCCGCCGCCGCGCGGCCAGCAGGCCGCTGGCCGGGTGGTGGAGCCGACCGAGCCGCGCATGAGCGGCTTCGTGTTCAAGATCCAGGCCAATATGGATCCCAACCACCGCGACCGTATCGCCTTCATGCGCGTCTGCTCCGGTCGGCTGACGCGCGGCATGAAGGCGAGGCTAGCCCGCACCGGCAAGCCGATGACCCTGTCGGCGCCGCAATTCTTCTTCGCCCAGGACCGCTCGATCGCCGAAGAAGCCTTTGCAGGCGACGTGGTCGGCATTCCCAACCATGGCACCCTGCGCATTGGCGACACGCTGACCGATGGCGAGGATCTGGTGTTCCGCGGCGTGCCGAGCTTCGCGCCGGAACTGCTGCGCCGCATCAAGCTCACCGACCCGATGAAGGCCAAGAAACTGAAGGAAGCCCTGCAGCAGATGGCCGAGGAGGGCGTGGTGCAGGTGTTCAACCCGCTCGATGGCTCCGGCTCCATCGTCGGCGTGGTCGGCGCGCTGCAGCTCGACGTGCTGAAGGAGCGGTTGCAGGCGGAATATGGTCTGCCAATCGACTTCGAGCCGACCCGCTTCAGCATCTGCCGCTGGGTGACCTCGGACAAGCAGGCCGAGCTCGACAAATTCGTCAACTCGCACACCTCGTCGATTTCGCTCGATCTCGACCGCGAGCCGGTGTTCATGACCACCTCGGCGTTCTCGCTCAATTATGAGCTGGAGCGCTATCCGGACATCAAGGCGTCCGACATCAAGGACTATCAGGCGGGCGTCGCCGGCTGAGGCGCCGCCGCTTTCCGGCGCGCCATGGGCATCAGGCGCGGCCGTAATTCGAGACCAGACATGACTGCGCCGGCGAATGGCCGCGCGCGAACCGGGACATTCCATGGCGCTTCCACCCCTGCTCACCCTTTCCGGCGTCCGCCTGCGGCTTGGCACGCAGCAATTGCTGGATGGCGCCGAGCTGTCGGTGGCGCGCGGCGACCGCGTCGTGCTGGTCGGCCGCAATGGTTCGGGCAAATCCACCATGCTCAAGGTGGCCGCGGGCCTCGTGGAGCCTGACGCCGGAACCCGCTTTTTGCAGCCGGACGCCACCTTGCGTTACCTGGCGCAGGAGCCGGACCTCTCCGGCCATGACACTGTGATGTCCTGGGTGATGGAGGGGCTGACCGAGGGCGACGACAGCTGGCGCGCCAGCATGTATCTGGAA
Source organism: Camelimonas sp. FR25 (assembly GCF_059740505.1). Classification (NCBI taxonomy): domain Bacteria; kingdom Pseudomonadati; phylum Pseudomonadota; class Alphaproteobacteria; order Hyphomicrobiales; family Chelatococcaceae; genus Camelimonas; species Camelimonas sp. FR25. The sequence goes on from NZ_JCAWFG010000103.1 coordinate 147,760, forward strand.
AAGCTCGGCCTGACCGGCGAGGAGCACCCGTCCAGCCTCTCAGGCGGCGAGGCGCGTCGCGCCGCTTTGGCCCGCACTTTGGCGCCCGAGCCAGACATTCTGCTGCTCGACGAGCCGACCAACCATCTCGATTTGCCCAGCATTGAATGGCTGGAAGAGGAGCTGGCTGGCCTGCGCACGGCGCTGGTGCTGATCTCCCACGACCGGCGGTTTCTGGAGAAGCTCGGCAAATCGGTGGTGTGGCTCGATCGCGGCCAGACCCGCCGGGCCGAGATCGGCTTTGACCGCTTCGAGGCATGGCGCGACGAGGTGCTGGAGCAGGAAGAGGTCGCCGCCCAGAAGCTGGATCGCAAGATCGCCGCTGAAGAGCATTGGGTGCGCTATGGCGTCACCGCCCGGCGCAAGCGCAATGTGCGGCGCATGGGCGAGCTGTCCAACCTGCGCCAGCAGCGGCGCGAGGCGCGCAAGGCGGTCAATCAGGCGTCGAGCCAGGTCGCCATGTCGGCGTCCGAGGCTGACCTGTCCGGCAAGCAGGTGATCGAGGCCAAAGGCGTCTGCAAGAATTTCGGCGATCGCGCCATCGTCAGCGACCTCAATCTGCGGCTGCTGCGCGGCGACCGGCTTGGCGTCATCGGCCCCAATGGCGCCGGCAAGACGACGCTGATCAACATGCTGATCGGCCAGCTGGAGCCAGACGCCGGCGTCATCCGGCTTGGCGCCAATCTGGAGCTGGCGACGCTCGACCAGCGCCGCGCCTTGCTCAACCCCGACGCCACCCTGGCCGAGACGCTGACCGGCGGACGCGGCGACAATGTGTTTGTCGGCGGCCAGCCGCGCCATGTGGTCAGCTATATGTCGGACTTCCTGTTCCCGCCCGAGACGGCGCGGACGCCGGTGAAGGTGTTGTCTGGCGGCGAGCGCGCCCGGCTGATGCTGGCGCTGGCCATGGCGCGCGCCTCCAACCTTCTGGTGCTCGACGAGCCGACCAACGATCTCGACCTCGAGACGCTGGACGTGCTGGAGGAGATGCTCAGCGCCTATTCCGGCACGGTCATTCTGATCAGCCACGACCGTGACTTCCTCGACCGCATCGTCGACGCCGTGCTGGTCCCGGAAGGCGATGGCCGCTGGCAGGAATACGCTGGCGGCTATTCCGACATGCTGCGTCAGCGCGGCGCCGAGATCGCCAGCACCAAGGCGCAGTCAAAGCAGCCGGCCAAACCGGCGACCGCCAAGGCGGCCGCCGCCAACGCCGCCGAGCCGAAGCCGTCAGCGAAGCGCATGAGCTTCAAGGACAAGCACGCGCTGGAGACGCTGCCCAAGACCATCGCCGAGCTGGAGGCGAAGCAGAAGCTGGTGCAGCAGAAGCTGGCCGACCCGGAGCTTTACGTGAAGGATCGCGCCGTCTTCGAAAAATTCACCGCCGCCGCCGCTCAAATCCAGGAACAGCTCGCCGCCGCCGAAGACCGCTGGCTCGAGCTGGAGATGCTGCGCGACGAGCTGGATGGCGCGTGAGGCTTATCCCATCGCCCGATGCGCGTGGCTGATCGGGCTTGGATCACGCCGCTACGATGCAGCGGTTGCGTGCGGCGGTTGATGCGCCTGATCAGGGTTTCAGCGCCTTGGTCAGCGTCGCCACATTGCTCTGCATCATGGAAATGTAATCCGGCGCCGGTCCGTCTGCGGGCGACAGCGAATCGGTGAACAGCTGGCCGCCGAGCGTCACTTTGGTCTCGCGGGCGATGCGCTGCATCAGACGTGGGTCGGAGATATTCTCCAGGAACACCGCGGGGGCCTGCTCCGCCCGGATCTGGCGGATGACGCGGGCGACATCGGTGGCCGAGGCTTCCGCCTCCGTCGACAGGCCCTGCGGCGCCGTCAGCTTCAGGCCATAGGCGCGGCCGAAATAGCCGAAGGCGTCGTGGGTGGTGATGATCCGCCGCCGCTCCAGCGGGATGGCGGCGATGCTGCTGCGGATATGAGCGTCGAGCTGCTTCAGCCGCGCCATATAGGCGTCGGCCCGGGCCATATAGCTGGCCTTGCCGTCCGGGTCGGCGGCGATCAAACCGTCGCGAATATTGCGCGCATAGATCAGGGCGTTGCCGACGTCCTGCCAGGCGTGCGGGTCGAGGCCGCCATGGTCATGGGCGTGGCCCTGCGGCGCGTGCTGGTGGACGTGGCCTGGCGCGCCCTCATCAAGATGCGCGGCGTCGACGCCCATGCTGGCGACCACCACAGGGGCCCTGGCGCCGGAGGCCTTGATCAGCCGCGGCATCCAGCCTTCGAGGTTGAGGCCATTGGTGATGATCAGCTTCGCTGCGGCGAGGCGGGCGGCGTCGGCGGGGGCAGGGGAGAACACATGGGCGTCGCCGCCTGGGCCGACCAGCGCGGTGACGTCGACGCGCGCGCCGCCAATCTGCCGGGCCATGTCGGCGAGGATCGAGAAGCTGGCGACGACGGGCAGTTTCGCCGCAGGAGCGCTGGCCGGATCGCCTTGGGCGGCGGCCGCTTGCGCCAGCGCGCCAGACGAAGCCAGAGCAGCCGGCGCCAGGGCGAATGTGACGGCGAGCGCCGCGACAAACCCGCGCCGCGACAGCCGGGCGTTGGCGGCGCCGGGCTTGGCTGTGGCGTCGGACAGGGCGGGGCGAGGCGCGAAAGGCATCGGGAATTCCTGCAGGTGCGGCGTATGACATGTAACGCGCGGCGCCGGGCGAAAATATGTGGGACGCCAGCGAATAGCGGGCGCCGCGCCTGATCAACAGGCAGCGGCGTTTGGCGATTTGTAATGCAATAACATTACAAACTCAACCGCCGCTGGAGCCACGTAGTGCGCCGGGCAAGGCGAGGGTCTCCCGACGCCTGCCCGCGCCGCAGCCGAGACCCGCCCGTTCAGATCGCCTCAGGAATCAGCGCGCTGGAAGATGATCTCCATGGTCCGCGCCATGGTCTCCAGATCTTTGGGGTCGATGCCGGCGACGATGTCCGCCTGATAGGCGTGGGCCAGCGGAATGATCTGGTCGTGCAGCGCCCGACCTTCATCGCTGAGCCACAGATTGATCTCGCGCCGGTCGTGCGGGCTAACCTCGCCGCGCACCAGGCCGCGCTGCTCCAACGCCGTCACCGCGCGCGACACCTTGGTCTTGTGCATGCGGCTATGCTGGCCGATGGCCTTGGCGGTGAGGGGGGAAAAGGCGCCCAGCGTCGCCAGCACCCGCCATTCAGGAATGGCGATGTTGAACCGGCCGAGATATTGCCGCGCCAGCCCCTGGGCCACCACCTCCGACAGAACGGAAAAGCGGTAGGGCAAATAGGCCTGCAGGTTAAGGCTCGGCTGGCCGCTGTCAGTGGCGTCGTCCGTTGACATGGTCACTTCTGCGCTTGCGTGAGAGGAATCCAGACCCCGTGGCGCCCGCATAGCATGCTTCCGCCTTGTGGGGGCATGTTTTTTGCGAAGAGGCGTACTCACGTTTTGCAGCGGGCGCCCCAGTTTTGGGCCGCCGCATCTGCCGGGCCGCAGCGCAAGGCCAGGCGTGGATGCCCGTGACAAGCACGGGCATGACGGTTGAACAAAACACAGCCCCACCTCCCGCCGTCATGGTCGGGCTTGACCCGACCATCCACGTCTTGCGGCGCCAGGACCTGTCACGACTTGCCAAAACCTGTCACGACCTGTTTCGCCCGGTCCGGTTTCCCCCCTCCCACGTCTCCAGATCCTGCGTTCCACACCTTGCAACGTCCCGACTCGTTCGCGCCCTAACCTGCCGCCGACACCGCCCGGCGACGCCAGCCGTCCCAGCGCCGTCTCATGCGAAAACCTTGGCGCGGCGCCCAGGTTGTTTCTATGATCAACGCAGGCGGCCCAAGACCGCCCGGCGCGGCGCGATGCGGCCACGACCGGCCTCACAGAGGGAGTGACACAGCGATGATGGACCTAATGGTGCACCTGGATGGCACGCCAGAGGATGAGGTTCGGCTCGCCCATGGGCGCGCTGTGATCGCCAGCGTTGGCCCGGCCAATGTCACGCGGCTTGTCGGGCTGTTCACCAATGCGCTGCCGGAATTCGCCACGGTGATGCCGATCGAGGCAGGCGCCGCCGCCGTCTCGGTGGTGGCCGATATTGAGGATCAGGTGCGGCGTGAGGGCGATCTGATCGAGCAAAAACTGGCGGAGCGTCTCGCCGGTTTCGGCGTCGCCTCGGAGGTGCGCCGGCTTGAGGCCCGCCCGGCCGGGCTGGCGAAGCTCGCCGCCCGCCATGCCCGCTGGGCCGATCTGTTCATCGCCACCTGCCCCTATCGCGGCGAGCCCGAGCAGGATTGGGGCGATCTGGTCGAGGCGGTGCTGACCGAGAGCGGTCGCGGCATCCTGCTGGCCCCACCCGGCGCCCATGCCCCCGAGAAATTCGACCGCATCCTGATCGGGTGGCGCGATTGCCGCCAGGCCACGCGTGCGGTGGCCGAGGCCATGCCGCTGATCTCACAGGCGCACGCCACCGACATCGTCTACGCTTTTACCAGGGAAGATGAGGCGACCACCCGCTCGGCCGAGGATCTGGCGGCGCATCTGCGGCGCCAGGCTGGCAAGGTCGAGGTGCATCCGGTCAAGCTCGACGCCGGCGTCGCCACCGAAGCCCTGCTGGATGAGAGTGAACGCCTCGGCGCCAATCTCATCGTCATGGGCGGCTATGGCCAGTCGCGCTGGCTGGAATGGTTCATGGGCGGCACGACGCGCGACGTCATCACCCAGACCGACCGGGCGCTGCTGCTGGCGCACTGAGGCGACCATCATCGCAGGTCCCTTGCGGCGCGACCATCATCGCCGTCGCGCAGGTCTGAACAACTGATGCCTGGATGCGAAGCTGCCGACGCATCCGCATCCGGAAAAGCTCAGGCGCGCGCCTTTGGCGTGCTGGCCCGTCTGGTCCGGCACAGCGTCTGGCCGCCAGCAGGCGAGGGAAGAGCGGCCATGCGCTCCTCCTTCATGCAGGGCACGCACCTGAACCAGGCCAGCGACCACCTTTGACCCGCACCGCGCTCAGCGCGTTTTGATGACCACCCGGCCGATCGCCTTACGGTCGCGGATCAGCTCAAACGCCTCACGCCAGTTCTCCAGCGACACCACATGCGAGATATGCGGCTTGAGCTTGCCCGAGGCGGCCAGCTCGGCGAGGGCGGCGCGGGCGCGCTCGCCGCTGGCCGGATCATGCTTCGCCGATTCGCCAGCCCGGACGCCGAGCACGCTGGCCCCCTTGATCAGCACCAGATTGGTCGCCGCCTTGCCGACGCCGCCGGTGAAGCCGATGATCAGCAGGCGGCAGCCCCAGTTCATGCAGCGCAGGCTCTGCTCGAAGATCTCGCCGCCGATCGGGTCGAACACCACATCGACGCCCTTGCCGCCGGTCAGGCGCTTGACCTCATCCTTGAACGGTCCATCTCCATACAGGATGGCGTGGTCGGCGCCGCTGGCGCGGATCACCTCAAGCTTCTCCGGCGACGAGGCGCAGCCGATCACCGTCGCGCCCATCATCTTGCCGATCTGCACCGCCGCGAGGCCCACGCCGCCGCCCGCGCCATGCACCAGCAGGGTCTCGCCCGCCTTCAGGAAGGCGCGTTCGTTGAGCGCATACCAGGCGGTGAGATAGGCGACGCGGAAGCAGGCGCCTTCCTCAAACGACAAAGCGTCGGGCAAGGGCACGAGCTGGCTCTCCGCCGCCACCGCCTCTTCGGCGAAGGCGCCGGTCTTGCCGCTCATCATCACCCGGTCGCCGACCTTGACGCTGGCGACGCCGGGGCCGGTCTCAACCACCACGCCCGCCGCCTCCATGCCCGGCACATAAGGCACGACAGGCTTGAACTGGTAGCCGCCGGTGGTCATCAGCAGATCGGGGAAATTGATGCCGGCGGCGTGGATCTCAACGCGGGCCTGGCCTGGGCCAACCGGCTGGCGCGGGGTGTCCTGCAGCGACAGGCCGTCGAGGCTCTCAAGCGCATGGCAGACGACGGAACGGGGCATGGGGGCTTCCTCGGTTCTTGTTCTTGTAGCGTGATGATGGTGTCCGGCACGCTCATACCAGGATGCGAAGATGCTGACGCATCCGCATCCTGCATTGCTCAGGCGCCGCACGGGCTTAGCCAGAACCCGATGAGTCATGCTCATCGGATTCTGGCATCAGGCGTCGCGTTCAGACGTCGCGGGCGCGCAGCAAGGCGGCGCGGATCAGCGGCATGCGGTCATTGCCGAAATACATGTCGTCGCCATTGATGAAGATGGTCGGCGAACCAAAGCCGCCGCGCTGCGGCACTTCTTCGGTGTTGCGACGCAGCTGGTCCTTGACCTCGGGTGAGGCGATGCCGGCGAAGAACGCGTCGCGGTCAATGTCGAGCGCCTCAAGGATCGGGATCAGGTGCTCGTCCTGCGAGATGTCGTTTTCATCGCGCCAGTAGCTCTCGAACACGGCGCGGGCGAAGGGAACCAGTTTGCCATGCGGCTCCAGCCAGATGCAGCCGCGCATGGCCTTCACCGAATTGACCGGAAACACCTTGGGCCAGTTGATCTCAATGTCGCAATAGCGGGCCCAGTCATCGAGATCCTTGCGCATATAGGCCGCCTTCTGCGGCACCGGCTTCTCGCGCGAGGCATAGACGGTGGGATTGACGGTGTTGAAGATGCCGCCAACCAGAATGGGCTTCCAGATAATGGTCTCGCCCAGTTCGTCAGCAAGCCGGATCAGCGATTCAAAGCCCAGATAGGTCCAGGGGCTGGAACAGTCGAAATAGCATTCAATGGTGGCCATGGCGGTTACCTCTGCTGGCGCGGCGGCGGCAGTCTTCAACGGGGTGGGGTCAGTCAGCGGCTGGGGCGGCGCCTGCGCTGGTCTGGCCGAACAGCACCTTTTTGGCGTCGTCGTTCATCGGCTTGCGCCAGTCCTTGCCGACGGCGAGGCCGGCCTGCAGCTGCGGCCGGGCGCGCAGTTCGGCGTACCAGCGGGCGATGTGCGGATAGGCGTCCAGCGAGATGCCCTGGGCCTTGTGGGTCATGATCCACGGGAAGATCGCCATGTCGGCGATGGAATACGCCCCGGCGACACATTCCCCGGTCTCGCCCAGCTGGCGGTCGAGCACGGCGTAGAGTCGCCGCGCCTCATCGCCATAGCGCTTGATGCCGTAGTCGATCTTTTCAGGCGCATAGAGTTTGAAATGGCCGTGCTGGCCGAGCATCGGGCCGAGCCCGCCCATCTGCCACATCAGCCATTGCAGCACGCGATAGCGCCCACGCGCATCGCGCGGCAGGAAGCGCCCGGTCTTGTCGGCGAGATATTCGAGGATGGCGCCCGATTCGAAGATCGCCAGCGGCGCGCCGCCATCGGCGGGGGCGTGGTCGACGATCGCCGGCATACGCCCATTGGGGCTAATGGCCTGAAATTCGGGCCGGAACTGCTCGCCAGCGCCAATATTGACGGGGATCACCGTGTAAGGAACGCCCGCCTCTTCGAGGAAGATGGTGATCTTGTAGCCGTTGGGCGTCGGCCAATAGTGCACGTCGATCATCAGGCGTTCTCCCGGGTGGCGTTGCGCCTCCTTAAGCGGGCGCGCGGCCGGTGCTGGCGTATGTTGTCGTTATGGGGCGCGGGGGCATCGCTGCTCCAGCGCCAGTCGTCCTGCGCCCGCGTCGGGGCGGTCGCGCGGTCGCTCAGACCTTCGGGTCAGCGTAATTGGCGGCGCGCTTTTCCATATTGGACATGATCGCCTCAACCTGATTGGGGCTGCCGATCAGCGCCTGCTGCTCCACCGCCTCATCGGTCAGGCCTTCGGTCGGCGACACCACGCCGGCGCGGTTGAGGATGCGCTTGCTGGCGCGCACTGCGTCCGGGCTCTTGTCGGCGATCTGGCGCGCCGTCTCCATGGCTTCGGCGTAAGGGTCGGCGCAGACGCGGGTGGCGAAGCCCATGGCCAACGCCTCTTCGCCATTGAAGATGCGGCCGGTGTAGGTCAGCTCGCGCACCACGTCCTCACGGGCGAGGTGGCGCATGATCTGCGTGCCGGCCATGTCGGGCACCAGGCCCCATTTGATCTCCATCACCGACATGCGCGTATCTGGCGTCACGTAGCGCATGTCGGCGCCCAAAGCGAGCTGGAAGCCGCCGCCAAAGGCCACGCCATGGATGGCGGCGATCACCGGAACCGGCAGCTCGCGCCAGCCCCACACGGCGTATTGCGGGCGATTGGCGGCGCCATGGGTGCGGGCGGCCAGATCGCGCGGGATCGCGCCTTCCTTGCCGCCGCCATCGGCCATCTTGCCGAAATTGCCCATGTCGAGGCCGGCGCAGAAGGCGCGGCCTTCGCCGGAGAGCACGACGACGCGGACCTTGGGGTCTTTCTTGAGGGTCTCGACCGCTTCAAGCAGCGCATTGAACATGGCGTCGTCGAGGGCGTTCATCTTGTCGGTGCGAATGAGCTTCACATCGGCGACGCCATTGGTGACGGTGATGGAAATGCGGCCCTGCATGGTGTGTCGTTCCCTGAGTGTCAGCCTGCGGAGGGCAGGCGGCGCTGGCCTGCGCTGTGCGCCTACCAAGCATTCGATTGATTGTGTGTGATCGTCAGGAGCGGCGGCGGATTGTCAAGCGCTGGTGGCGCGATTTGGCGCCCATAGCCATGCGGCGCCGCGCACGCCAGAGCTGTCGCCGTGCATGGCGCGGCGCAGCGGCGTGGTGAACACGTCTGAAAACACATGCGCGGCGATGGCGGCGGGCAGGTCCTGATACAGCTCGTCGATGTTGGAGACGCCGCCGCCGAGCACGATGACGTCCGGATCAAGCACATTGATCACCGCCGCCATGGCGCGACCCAGCCGCGCGACGTAGCGGGCGTAACCCGAGCGCGCCAGCGGCGCGCCCTGGCGCACCGCCGCCATGGCCTGGGCGGCGTCGCGGCCAGCCCCGCATGCGGCGGCGAGCGCCGGGCCGCTGAGGAAGGTCTCGTTGCAGCCATGCTGGCCGCAATAGCACGGCCTTGCGCGCGCCTCCTCCGGGCCGACGTGCGGCAGGGGCACGTGACCCCATTCGCCAGCGATGGCGTTGCGGCCGCGCAGCGGCCGGCCGCCGATGGCGATGCCAGAGCCAACGCCCGTGCCGAGAATCAGCGCCCACACCACCTCAGCGCCAGCGCCGGCGCCATCCGCCGCCTCGGAGGCGGCGAGGCAATTGGCGTCATTCTCCACCAGCGCAGGCCGGCCCAGCGCCGCCTCCAGATCGTCCTGCAACGGCCGGCCGTTCAGCCAGGTGGAATTGGCGTTGCGGATCAGGCCGGTGGCCGGCGACCGCGAGCCAGGGATGCCGACGCCGACCGGGCGCGGGGCGCCGTCATGCAGCGGCCCGACGCCCGCCGCCGCCTCGGTCTCGCGCACAAGGGCGGCGATGGCCGCGACCCCGCCCGCATAGTCGCCAGCCGGGGTGGCGGCGCGCCGGCGCGACAGTTCGGCCCCATCCGGGTCGAGCACGATGGCCTCGATCTTGGTGCCGCCGAGGTCGACCCCGGTGCGGACCACGGGGGCATGGTGGATGAAGGCCGCCATGGCCCCTCCGTGTGATGGGTTTTGCGCGTCATGGTCGCACGGACCCGGCTGATCAGGCCGAGGGAAGCTCCCTGAAAGGGACAGCGACACCCGCCCGCTCCATCAGGGGTGGAGCATGCGAAAGGCTTTACCCCTTGCCCGCGCTCCTGGCGCATGGCCTGGCTCAGTCGAGGCGGTCAATGAAGCGGCTGAAGGCGTCCACGAAGCCGGTGAGGAATTTGGCGGTGCGCGGGTCGGTGACGGCGCCGTCGGCGTCGATCTGGTCCGGCTTCCACGAGAAATAAATCTCTGGCTGGCCCATCAGCACGCCGCCGATGACCCCGATGACGGAGCGCAAATGTTGCTGCGCCGCCGCGGTGCCGATCGCGCCCGGGCTGGCGCCGATGACGGCGGTCGGCTTGTTCTGCCAGCTGCTGTCGCCATAGGGGCGGGAGCCCCAGTCGATAGCGTTTTTCAGCAGCGCCGGGATGGAGCGGTTGTATTCCGGCGTGACGAACAGCACGGCGTCGCTGTGGGCGATGTCCGCCTTGAAGCGGGTGACGCTGGCGGGCGGGGCCTGCCACAGATCGTCGTTATACATCGGCAGATCGTCGATCTGGACGAGGGTGCAGGCGAGCTTGCCTTCGGCCAGCCGGCTCACGGCCCGCGCCAGCTGCTGGTTCAGCGACCCCTGCCGCACGCTGCCGACCACCACTGCGACTTTCTTCATCGGAAACTCCTCTGCAAGCGTCACACCGACGCACCCGACTGCCTGAGCGGGATCACCCCAAGGCTATATCACTTAAGGGGCGCCTGGCCCCAAGGGTCACAACCACGCGCCTGAGGCGCGGGTCGCAGGCGGGGGCGGGCGCACTGGATCGGAAAGGCCCGGGCCTGCTCCCGCCGTCCTGAGCCGGCCATGCGTCGTGCAATCCTGACACAAGCCAGCCCCGGCGCAATCGCAGGCGATGATTGCGCGTAAGGTCAGGTTGCGGCTATTGCCCAATTGATCACACGCGCAACAGTCGGCGGGCGGCGGCCCGCGCCACATATCCATGCGCGGCGGCGGACGCCGCGTAACCATGCAAGGCACGTGTCCCGCAAAAGGGGGGCGCGGCACAGGGAGGAACACAGGTTATGGCGATCCAACGTCCAGGCAAGGGGCATCCATTCGCGGGTCAGGACATCCGCACGCTCGTCGATTTTCGCGCCCAGGCCAGCGGCGACAAGCCGTTCATCGTTTGGGAGCCCTTCTCGGGCGCTGGCTACGCCTGGAGCTTCGCCCAGTTCGCCAACCGGCTGGCGCGCTTCGCCGCCGGCCTGCAGGCGCGGGGCGTGCGCCCCGGCGACCGCGTACTGGTGCATCTCGACAATTGCCCGGAATCGATCGTCTCCTGGCTGGGCTGCGCCTATGCCGGCGCCGTGGCGGTGACCACCAACGCCCGCTCCAGCGCCGATGAGCTGACCTATTTCGCCGACCATTCCGGCGCGGTCGCCGCCATCACCCAGCCGAAGTTTGCGTCGCTGGTGGCCAGCGCCTGCAAGGGCCTGAAGTGGATCGCTGTCACCGAGACCGACAATGGCGATGACGCCGGCGCCAATACGCCGTCGCCCGCCGACGCCTTCAGCTCCATTGACGGTGAGCCAGCCAATCTGCTGGCCCGCCCGCATGACGCCATGGCGCCGTTCTCGATCCAGTTTACCTCCGGCACCACCTCGCGGCCCAAGGCGGTGCTGTGGACCCACGCCAACGCCCTGTGGGGCGCCAAGGTCAACGCCTCGCACGAGCAGCTGCAGCCCTCAGACGTGCATCTGATGACCATGCCGCTGTTCCACACCAACGCCCAGGCCTACACCCTGCTGGCGTCGCTGTGGGCGGGCGTCACCTGCGTGGTGCAGCCGCGCTTCTCGGCCTCGCGCTTCTGGCCGGTGTCGCAGAAGCACGGCGTCACCTTCACTTCGATGATCCCGTTCTGCATCAAGGCGCTGATGAGCCTCGACGTGCCGCAGCACAGCTACCGCACCTGGGGCGTCGGCGTCTGCCACGGCCCGTGGGACGCGCATTTCGGCGTGCGCTCGCTGGGCTGGTGGGGCATGACCGAGACCATCACCCATGGCACCGTCGGCGAGCTCAACGGCTACAGCCGGCCGATGTCGATGGGCCGCTGCGCGCCGGAATACCAGGTGCGGATCGTCGACGACAATGGCGCTGAACTGGGCGCGGGCGAGACTGGCGACTTCCAAATCCTTGGGATCCCCGGCCTTTCGCTGTTCGCTGCCTATGACGGCAATGAGCAGGCGACCCGCGACAGCTTCACCGAAGACGGCTGGTTCATCACTGGCGACCGCGTCAGCCTGATGGAGGACGGCTTCTGGGTGTTCGCCGACCGCTCCAAGGACATGCTGAAGGTGGGCGGCGAGAACGTGGCGGCGTCGGAGATCGAGCGGGTGATCATGACCGTGCCGGGCATCTCGGAGTGCGCGGTGGTGGCGAAGAAGCATGAGATGCTCGATGAAGCGCCGGTGGCGTTCATCCTGCCCAATCCAGGTCCGGTCGCGCCGGATCTGGCCGATCAGGTGCTGGCCGCCTGCCAGGCCCAGCTGGCCAAATTCAAGGTGCCGCACGAGGTGCGCGTGGTCGCTGAGCTGCCGCGCTCGACGCTGGAAAAGATCAACAAGGCCACTTTGCGCAAGCAACTTGAGGCGTCTTCATAAAACCGCGATGCCGTTGATGCTGGGGGTGCGTGCGCGCACCTCACATCCCCGTGAACAGGCGGATGATCCTCACAGCTGATGGGGGCGGGTTACGGATGGTTCTCCGGGATCCGCCGCCATGGAGCTGGCGGGAGCACCGCCTGGAGCTGGGGAATGAACAAGGCTAACAAGCGGATCAGGGACTTTATCATTATGGTGGTTATTCCAGCGCTGATCGGACTGGCCATAGCGCTGGCGGCGTCGGCCCAGCCGGCGCAGGCGCAGTCAACCGTGCAGACACAGGCGCCGGTCGCGCCGCAAACATCGACGCAGGACGCCACCATAGCGGGGGCCCCCCAGGGGGTACGCAAAGTTGTGGCGCGGTGTGCGCTGGTCATCGACGCCGATAGCGGCGCGCCGATCTTCCGCAACGGCGATTGTCACGTGCGGCGCGGTCCCGAATCCACCTTCAAACTGCCGCTGGCGGTCATGGGCTTCGACAGCGGCGTGCTGGTCGACGCGCACACGCCCGCCATCGCTTTCGACGGACGCTTCAAGGCGCCCCAGCGCGATCACAAGATCGTCGATCCGAGCATATGGGAGCGCGACAGCGTCGTGTGGTATTCGCGCGAGCTGCTACGCCGCATGGCTGAGCGCGACGGACCGGACGTGCTGACCCGCTGGGTCAAAAAACTGGGCTATGGCAATGCCGACGCCAGCGGCGATGCGGGAAAGAACAACGGCCTGACCAACGCCTGGCTCAATTCATCGCTGGCCATTTCGCCGGAGGAACAGACGGCGTTCCTGCGCCGGCTGCTGCGCGATGAGCTGCCCGCCTCAGCCCGCGCCCAGGAGCTGACCCGGGCCATCGTGCCCAGCTTCGCGGGGCAGGACGGCTGGAAGGTGTATGGCAAGACCGGTTCGACCGGACGCCTGACGGCGCAGGGGCCGAAAGGCCCGGTGGTCGAGGAGCGCGGCTGGTTTGTCGGCTGGGGCGAGAAGGGCGGTCGGCGCGTGATTTTCGCCGTGCATGAGCATGATCGCGGCGGCCGCGACGACGGCACATACGCCGGCCCGCGCGTGCGCGACTGGACGTTGCGGCAGTTCAACAATCTGGCGACGCCCCCAGGGAGCCGGGCCACGGGCGAAACGCCGGCGGGCAGGTGATTGGCGCTGGCGTCGGCGAACAGGGGTGGTGAAGGCCATGGGGCGGAGCATGGCCCCCTCAGTCCAGGCCGCGAAGATGCTGACGCATCCGCGACCTGGCATGCCCAGTCGCCGCATGGGCTTGACCGGACGCCGATCAGCCATGCGCATCGGGTTCCGGTATCAGACGGCCGGCGTATTGCCCTTGCGGGCATAGCGCAGCACGGCCACCACCTGGCGCGCCACATCGGCTGGCGTCAGGCGGGATGATGGCCGGTACCAGGTCACCGCGCCATTGAGCGCGCCGAGCAGGTGCAGGCGGAACTGGTTGCGGTCGATGCCATCGGGCAGGTCGAGCGGCTCGATCAGGCTGTCGAAAAGTCGTTCGTGCTCGTCACGCGGCTGGATCAGCTGCGAGCGGACGCTCTGCAATCCCGGTGGAAACTTCACGTCCAGCACGGCGGTGCGATCGCCGGTCAGCAATGATTCGCAATGGGCGATGGCGCCGGCCTCGAGCCGCGCCCAGGCGCCCTCGACGCCCTCAATGGCGGTGCGCACCGCCTCCGTCACCATGCGGATGTTGGCGTCATAGACGGCGACGAACAGCTCTTCCTTAGAGGCAAAGTGATAATACAGCGAGCCGGAGAGCAGGCCTGTCGCGGCCGCGATCTCGCGCATGGAGGCGCCCTCAAAGCCGCGTGCAGCAAACAGTTTGCCAGCTTCATTGAGGATCTGTTTGCGACGTTCAGCGGCGCCGGCGTCAGCGCCGCGCTCACTGTCCTTGCGTTTGCGACCGGTCGACCTGGTCATGACACCTCCACACTGCGCCAGACCCCGCCGGGAACGGCGCAGGCCATGCGATGCCGCCGCGGCGAAAGGCGCGAGGGGCAATGCGCCAGTCTAACAAACGATAGGTTGACGGGCTAGCTGCATTGCCCAATATCACGCTTGGTGTTCAACGCCATATCGTTTACAGCCCAGCGTGAGCAGGGGGGGCTGATTGTCCGCCTGCGCCAGTCCGGGGACGCTTGCGCGCCAGCGCCAGCGCCGGCTGGCCTGTCACGATGACGCGTCCGGTCGTCGCGTGGCGGCCCGGAGGCCGCTGACGGACGCGCTATGGAGATTCTGGAATGGATATCAACGGTATTTCGGCGATCGTCACGGGCGGCGGTTCGGGCCTCGGTGAGGCGACCGCGCGCGCACTGGCTGCGAAGGGCGCCAGGGTCACGATCGTTGACGTACAGGAAGACAAGGCCCGTCAGGTCGCCGCCGACATCGGTGGTCTGGCCGTGCGCGCCGACGTCACCAGCGAGGACGACATCCGCGCCGCCTTCAAGGCCGCCGGCGAGGCCCATGGCGTGGTCCGCATCGTCGTCAATTGCGCTGGCGTCGCCCCGGCCGTGCGCGTGATGAGCAAGAAGGGCGTGCACGCCCTCGACGTCTTCCAGCGCACCATCAACATCAATCTGCTGGGCAGCTTCAACGTCATTCGCCTGTGCGCCGAGCAGCTGATCGAAGCTGATCTGGTCGGCGAAGAGCGCGGCGTGATCATCAACACCGCCTCGGTGGCGGCTTATGACGGCCAGATCGGCCAGGCTGCTTACGCCGCCTCCAAGGGCGGCGTCGTCGGCATGACCCTGCCGATCGCCCGCGACCTCGCCCAGTATGGCATCCGCGTCAACACCATCGCTCCTGGCATCTTCCTGACGCCGATGCTGATGGGCCTGCCGGAAGAGGCGCAGAAGAGCCTCGGGCAGCAGGTGCCGTTCCCGTCGCGTCTCGGCAAGCCGGAAGAATATGGCAAGCTGGCCGTGCACATGGTCGAGAACGCCATGCTCAACGGCGAAGTGGTCCGTCTCGACGGCGCCATCCGCATGGCGCCGCGCTGAGCTGAAGGCCAGGGCTCCGGGACCACCCCGGAGCCTCCCCGCCTCCTGAGGGGGCGGGCGTCGTGACGGTCCGGGCGGGCCGTGACGTCGCCCGCGCAACTGGCGGCTTCAACGCCAGCACGCATTCATGCCGCCGGCCCCTGCGCGGAATGGGGGAGGCGGCGCACGCCTTGCAGGACTGACGGCGCCGCGCCACGGCTGGCGGGCGCCCAAGGGGAGGAAACATGACGCTCGAACGCATGAAGCTCACCATCGATGGCCCGGTCGCCATCCTGGCTTTCAACCATCAGGAAGTGCTGAACGCCCTGTCGCCGAAGCTGCTGCAGGACTTCAACACCGCTCTCGACCAGATCGAGGACCCGGCCTCGGGCGTGCGCTGCCTGGTGCTGACCGGCGAAGGCCGCGCTTTCTGCGCCGGCGCCAATCTGCAGGGCGACATGGGCAAGAAGGACGGCGGCAAGATCGACGCCGGCGCCGCGCTTGAGACCGTGTATCACCCGATCCTTCGCCGCCTGCGCAATCTGCACTGCCCGATCATCACGGCGGTGAACGGCCCGGCCGCCGGCGCCGGCATGAGCTTCGCCGTGATGGGCGACCTCATCGTCGCCGCCCGCTCGGCCTATTTCATGCAGGCCTTCCGTCGCATCGGCCTCGTGCCGGATTGCGGCTCGACCTGGCTGCTGCCGCGCCTGATCGGCCGCGCCCGCTCGCTGGAGCTGTCGCTGCTCGGCGACCGCCTGCCGGCCGAGAAGGCGCTGGAGTGGGGCCTAATCAACCGCGTCGTCGATGATGGCGAGGCGCTGAACGAAGCCCTGAAGATCGCCACCGAGCTGGCCAATGGCCCGACCGTGGCCCTCGGCCTGATCCGCAAGCTCTATGTCGAATCTACCGACAACAGCTTCGAAGAGCAGCTCGACCTCGAGCGCCAGTCGCAGCGCACCGCTGGCCGCGCCGCCGACTTCGCCGAGGGCGTGCAGGCGTTCCTCGAAAAGCGCCCGGCCCAGTTCAAGGGCAAGTAAGCTCTGGACTAGCCTTTTGGCGTTAGCGCATCATGAAAAGGCGGCCTGCGGGGCCGCCTTTTTTTGTGGCCGCGCGTGGCGCGCTCTCGCACCGGCCATGGGCGCCGAGAGGGCGGCGGCATCCATCGCCTTGCCACACAAAAAAGCGGGCCGCGTGGCCCGCTTTTGACATGTTGCGGCAGTTGCGCCCTGACGCCGCGCGGCGACAGAGCTGACGCATCCGTAGCCCGCCAAACTCAGGCTCAGGCCCAAGCTCAGGCTCAGGCCCAGGCTCAGGCGCTCGCCGGGCTCTGACGTTACTCGGCGGCGACGCCCCGTTCAGCCACCGTGCGCGCATCGAGCACGATGACCGCTGCGTCTGGCGTCGGCGCGAACAGCCGGTCGACCAGATCGGCGCGCCGGTCCAGCGCGGCGCGCTGGTTGATGTAGCCCTTGTCGGTGATCTCATTGCCATCCACTGAGGGCGGCTCCGACATCAGCATGGCGCGGGCGATGCGGGTCGACGAGCCTGGGTTCTCGGCGTTGTAAGCCTTGAGACCTTCGCGCACCCGCTCAATCACCGCCGGATGGCGGATCAGCTCTTCGGCGCCCGCTTCCGGCAGGCCAGCCAGCTGGCGGCAGGCGAGCACGTTGGGGAACACCAAAAGCGCGATATAGTCCTTGTCCTGACCCGCCACCACGGCGTCCTGGGCCACGGGCGACATGGCGGCGACGGCGGCGACGCGCAGCGACCCCACATGCACGAAGGTGCCGGTGAGCAGCTTGAAGTCCTCAACCACGCGGCCCTTGAACACCAGGCCCTCTTCAGGACGGCTCTCGTCAACGAACACGCCGGCGTCGCCGATCTTGTAGAAGCCTTCCTCGTCGAACGCCTTTTCGGTCAGCTCCGGCTGGCGGTAATAGCCAGGCGTCACGGTGACGCCGCGCAGGCGCAGCTCATATTTGTCGCCCACCGGCACCATCTTCAGCTCCATGCCGGCGAAGGGCAGGCCGATGAGGCCGACACGTTCGGTCTCCCAATAGGTGTAGGTGGCCGTCGGCGCCGTCTCGGTGCAGCCCCAGCCGGTGGAGAACACATAGCGCTTGCCGGTGTATTTGACCGCCAGCTCCTGCATGCGGGTGTACAAATCATCCGGCAAGGTGGCGCCGCCATAGCCGAGCTGGCGCAGGTTCTTGAAGAAGGATTTGCACAGCTCCTCATCGCGCTCCATGGCCGAGACCAAGGCGGCGAAGCCCGCCGGAACGCTGCCGTAATAGGTCGGCGAGATCTCGCGCAGATTGCGGATGGTCTCGTCAAACTGTCCCGGCAACGGGCGGCCGTCGTCGATATAGAACGAACCGCCATCGGCCAGCACCGAATGGAAGGTCGAATTGCCGCCCATGGTGTGGTTCCACGGCAGCCAGTCGAGCACGGTGCGGCGGTTCTCCGCCGGGTCGCGCGGACAGGCCTGCTGGCCCATGGCGACATTCGCCGCCATCATCTCCTGGGTGTTGATGACCGCCTTCGGCATGCCAGTGGAGCCGGAGGTGAACAGCAGCTTGCCGATGGTCTGCGGCGTAATTGCATCGATCGAAGCCCCAACCGCCGGCGTCACCGGCGTCTGCTCCCAATCGGCGAAAGCGACGCTGTCGACGCCTGGAACCGGGCGATCGACGTGCACCACGGTGACGCCATCCAGATCAAGCGCCGCCAGCGATTTGGCGAAGGCCGGACCGTCCTGGACCATGATGACGCCTGGCGTCAGCAGGTTGAAGACGTGGCGCAGCTTGACGAAATCCTCGCTCATCAGCGAATAACCCGGTGACACCGGGGCCGCCGGCAGGCGCGCCTGCATGGCGGCCTGGGTCATCAGCGCGTGCTCAATCGAATTGCCGCTGAGGATCATCACCGAGCGCTCGGGCGACAGATTGAGGTCGAGCAGCGCCTGGGTCAGGGCGTCGACGCGCCGCTTGGCCTCGCCATAGCTGACCTTGTGCCAGGCGCGGCTCGGGCCGCGACGCTGGGCCAGCCAGACCTCATCCGGAGTTTCCGCCGCCCACTTCGCCAGAAAATGCGGGATGTGCTTCTCATAGGGCATGAGCGGGATGCGCTGGCGCATCACCAGCGAGCCATCGTCCCGACGCTCCAGCTCAATGTCGCGCGGCATGAAATTGAGTTTGTGGAAGGGCGGCAGCGCGCTCCCGGTCATGGCGTCTCTCCTGGCGATGCTATTGTCCGGGAGCTTGTCGCCGTCGACAGCATGTCGCGGTCGCTCCCTTGTTTCACCAGGCACGATATAGGTGATCGGCGGCTTGCGCCAGAGCCGCGCCGACGCTGCTTCTCCAGAGGGTCCTGCGCGCGCCAGCTGGGTGGGGCGACACGCAAAACGCCCGGGGACAGGATCCCCGGGCGTCGTGTGATATCAGGCCGCCAAGCGACTGGCGCATCCGCGCGCTGCAAGGCTTATACTAGGATGCGAAGATGCTGACGCATCCGCATCCTGAAATGCTCAGGCGCCGCACGGGCTTCGCCAGAACCCGATGAGTCATGCTCATCGGGTTCTGGTATCAGGCGCGGTTTGCTGCGCTGTGATCAGGCCGAGGCAGGGCCCTTGTTGTCCTTCGGCCAGTAGCGGTCGCGCAGCAGGCGCTTCATCAGCTTGCCGGTAGGGGTGCGCGGCAGCTCGGGGTCGAAGTCGATGCTCTTCGGGCACTTGATCGGCGACAGCTTCGAGCGGCAATAGGCCATAAGCTCGGCGGCGAGCTCGGGGCCAGCCTCATAGCCGTCCGCTGCCTGCACCACGGCCTTGACCTCTTCGCCCATCTCGGCGTTCGGCACGCCGAACACGGCGGCGTCTGTCACCGCCGGATGGCCGATCAGCGCGTCCTCGGTCTCCTGCGGGTAAATGTTCACGCCGCCGGAGATGATCATGTAGGACTTGCGGTCGGTGAGGAACAGATAGCCGTCCTTGTCGAGGAAACCGACGTCGCCGAGCGTCGACCAGCCGTGCTCATTATAGGCGCCAGCGGTCTTCACCGGGTCGTTGTGATACTCGAAGCGCGGCGTGTTGGCGAAATACACCTGGCCGATATCGCCAGGGCCTTCGAGCTGGCCATCCTCGCCAACGATCTTGATGTCGCCGACCAGGGCGCGGCCCACGGTGCCGGGACGCTCCAGCGCTTCCTTCGAGGTGACGATGGTGACGCCATTGCCTTCTGAGCCGGCGTAATACTCGAGGATGATGGGGCCCCACCACTCGATCATCGCCTTCTTGACGTCAGCCGGGCACGGCGCCGCCGCGTGGATCACCGACTTGAACGACGAGGTGTCGTATTTGTTGCGCACGTCCTCCGGCAGCTTGAGCATGCGGATGAACATGGTCGGCACCAGCTGCGAGAAGGTGACCTTGTACTTCTCGACGAGGCGCAGATATTCCTCGGCGTCAAACTTATCCATGATGATCGAGGTGCCGCCGTAGCACATGATCATCATGTTAAAGCGCATGGGCGCCGCGTGATACAAAGGCGCCGGCGACAGATAAATCGTCTCGGAATTGGCGCCCGCCATCTTGCCGACCAGCGCATCCAGGAACGGATTGAGCTGGGTGATGGGCGAATTCTCGAATTCCTTCTTCACGCCCTTCGGCTTGCCGGTGGTGCCCGACGAATACAGCATGTCATGGCCGGTCACCTCATCGGCGATCGGCGTCGTCGGCAGGTCCTTCACGGCGTCTTCAAACGACTGGAAGCCCGGGACCGTGCCGCCGATCATGAAGCAGTGGGTGTCGGCGCTCAGCTGCTGGCGCAATTCTGCGGCGCGGTCGGCGTATTTGACCGAGGTGATGAAGACCTTGGCGCCGCAATCGCCGACGATATAGGCGATCTCTTCCGGCTGCAGATGGGTCGAGATGGCGGTGTGATACAGACCAGAGCGCTGGGCGCCGAAGGTGATCTCATAGAAGCGCGCGCTGTTCTCCAGCATATACGCCATGTGATCCTGCGGCTTGAGGCCGAGCGAACGGAACAGATGCGCCACCTGGTTCGAGCGGGCGTCCAGCTGGCCATAGGTCACGGTCTCGCCGGTGGCGGCCATGATGTAGGCGGGCTTGTCCGGATTCGCTTTGGCGTGAATCGAAGGATGCGTCATTCTGAAATTTCCCCCCCTGCATCGGGTTAATACTGAACTTCTGGCGTGTTCGCGCAGTGTGACAAGCATGAACCGGCGTCCCGCGCAAGCAGCGACCGCCCAACCCGTTCCATGCCGCCCCCCATCCCGGCGCGATGTATGGAACACTAGTCACACACGACCGCGGCAAACAAGCCCTGCGCCCCCAGTCATGGACCAGGCTGGCCGCGACGCCCCCCGGTCTTTGGTAGGGTGCTCGCTTTGGTAGGGGGCTCGCTTTGGTAGGGGGCTCGCCCGTTGACGCGCGCCTCCGCCGATCCGCCGCCTCGTCGGGACAGGCGCAGGATGGGCCGCGGTAGGCCGCCCATAGAGAGAAGCCCATAGAGAGCCGCCAACGCGCGCCGCCCAACGTCAGCCGTCATGCCCGCGCTCGTCGCGGGCATCCACGCGTTGCCAGGCCGTTGGGAGCAAGCTGACACGCGTGGGGGCGGCGTTTCCGGGCAGAGGCGCGTGCACGCCATCACGGGGCGACAGGCGGCGACCGAAACCGTGGATGCCCGCGACGAGCGCGGGCATGACGGAGCATATGTGGCGGCGGGCGTGGAAGGCGCCCTTGGGCGCCAGTCCGACAACGCAAGACGCCCGGGACGAGGTCCCGAGCGTCGCCAGGTCAGGCGTTGCGCTGGCTGTTGCAGGTCAGGAGGCTGCCGGGCCCTTGTTGTCCTTCGGCCAGTAGCGGTCGCGCAGCAGGCGCTTCATCAGCTTGCCGGTGGGGGTGCGCGGCAGCTCGGGGTCAAAATCGATGGTCTTCGGGCACTTGATCGAGGACAGCTTCGAGCGGCAATAGGCCATCAGCTCAGCGGCGAGCTCGGGGCCTGCCTCATAGCCTTCCGCCGGCTGCACCACGGCCTTGACCTCTTCGCCCATCTCGGCGTTCGGCACGCCGAACACGGCGGCGTCGGTGACCGCCGGATGGCCGATCAGCGCGTCCTCGGTCTCCTGCGGGTAAATGTTCACGCCGCCAGAGATGATCATGTAGGACTTGCGGTCGGTGAGATAGAGGAAGCCGTCCTTGTCGAGGAAGCCGACGTCGCCGAGCGTCGACCAGCCCTGCTCATTGTAGGCGCCGGCGGTCTTCACCGGATCATTGTGGTAGGCGAACTTCGGCGCATTGGCGAAATACACCTGGCCAATGTCGCCGGGCGCTTCTTCCTTGCCGTCCTCGCCGACGATCTTGATCTCGCCAACCAGCGCGCGGCCAACCGTGCCGGGGCGCTGCAGCGCTTCCTCAGAGGTGACAATGGTGACGCCATTGCCTTCGGAGCCGGCGTAATATTCGAGGATGATCGGACCCCACCAGTCGATCATCGCCTTCTTGACGTCCGCCGGGCAGGGGGCGGCGGCGTGGACGGCGCACTGCAGCGACGACAGGTCATATTTGTTGCGCACGTCTTCCGGCAGCTTGAGCATGCGGATGAACATGGTCGGCACCAGCTGCGAGAAGGTGACCTTGTATTTCTCGACGAGGCGCAGATATTCCTCAGCGTCAAACTTGTCCATGATGATGGATGTGCCGCCGTAGCACATGACCATCATGTTAAAGCGCATGGGCGCTGCGTGATACAGCGGCGCCGGCGACAGATAGATCGTGTCGGAGTTGGCCTTGCACATCTTGCCGACCAGCGCGTCGAGGAAGCCGTTGAGCTGGGTGGCGGGGATGTTGTCGAACGGCTTCTTCACGCCCTTCGGCTTGCCGGTGGTGCCGGACGAATACAGCATGTCCGGGCCAGTCACCTCATCGGCGATGGCCGTGGTCGGCAGGTCGCGGACCGCCTCCTCGAACGAGTTGAAGCCAGGCGCCGTGCCGCCGATCATGAAGCAGATGGTGTCGTCGCTCAGCTGCTTGCGCAATTCGGCGGCGCGGTCGGCGTATTTGACTGAGGTGATGAACACCTTCGCCCCGCAATCGCCGACGATATAGGCGATCTCGTCAGGCTGCAGATGGGTCGAAATCGCCGTGTGATACAGGCCGGAGCGCTGGGCGGCGAACATCACTTCATAGAAGCGCGCGCTGTTCTCCAGCATCCAGGCGACATGGCCCTGCGGCTCAAGGCCAAGCGAGCGGAACAGATGCGCGATCTGGTTGGAGCGGGCGTCGAGCTGGCCATAGGTCACGGTCTCGCCGGTGGCGGCCATGATGTAGGCGGGCTTGTCGGGATTGGTGCGGGCGTGGATGGAAGGATGCGTCATCTCTCGAAAATCCCCTGCCGGGTGGCGCAGCCATGGGCGGCCATCAGCGGCGTTGTGACAGCGGCGTTGCGCGCCAGCCTGTCCTGAGTTCCAGCACGGACGCCTGGCCGGGGCGCGGCGGCGCCCCGGCGAGGGTCGGGCGCGGCGAGGTCCGCCCGGCATGACCGATCACAGTGATCAAGGTCTGCCCAGGCTTTCCCGGTGTGGGCGCAATCGCCATCAGATGCGTGCGTCTGATGCGAAAGCGCCCCGCCGCGCGCCAGCCTTACTTGATGAGGTCGCAACCGCCCTCATTGACCGGGCGGATCATCTCGTCGCCAGGGATCGAACGGATCACCTTGGCCAGGTCCCACTCGCCCTTGACCTCAGACGGCGCCTTGACCTCGAGCAGCAGCATGTCGCGGATGACGCGGCCATCCTCACGCAGCTTGCCGTTTTTGGTCATGAAGTCGTTGATCGGCAGCTCGCGCATCTTGGCCATGACAGCGCTCGCGTCATCGCTTTTGGCGGCGTCAACAGCCTTCAGGTAATGCGACACGGCGCTGTACACCGCCGCCTGGGTGTGCGCCGGCGGGCGGCCCATCTTCGCCTCATAGCGCTTCGAGAAGGCGCGGCTGGCGTCGTCGGCGTCCCAGTAATAGCCGGCGAGGAACACGGCGCCCTGGGCCAGCTCCGGACCAATGCCGTGGGCGTTGATGATGGTGAAGATCGGTACGGCCAGCTTGACGCCCTTGTTGGTGACGCCGAACTCAGCCGCCTGCTTGATCGAATTGGTGGTGTCGGCGCCGGCGTTGAGCAGGGCCAGCACCTTGGTGTCATGGCCCATGGCCTGCATCAGGAAGGAGGAATAGTCCGAGGTGGCGATCGGGGCGCGCACCGCGCCGGTGATCACGCCGCCATCCTGCTTCAGGGTGCGGGCCATGTCTTCCTGCATGGCGTGGCCGAACGCGTAGTCGGCGGTCAGCAGGAACCATTCCTTGTGCTTGTCGTCGAGCAGCGCCTTGGCGAGGCCCTTGGCCAGCGAATAGCTGTCATACAGCCACAGCGCGCCGGTGGGCGAGCACGACTTGCCATAGAGGTCAGCGTGGGCGCTGCCGACGTGAATGGCGATCTTGTTATTTTCCTTGGCCAGCTGCTGGATGGCCAGCGACACGCCGGAATTGGCCATATCCATGAAGATGTCGACCTTGTCCTGGTCGATCAGCTTGCGGGCATGGGCCAGCGCCACGTCCACCTTCAGGCGGTGGTCGATGGACAGCAGCTCGACCGGCTTGCCGCCGGCGGTCTTGTTGTGGTCCTCGATCGCCAGCTCAGCGGCGACGACGGAGCCCTTGCCCGAGGTGTCGGAATAGGCCGACGACTGGTCGTTCATCACCGCGATGCGGACGACGTCGTCAGAAATCTTGCCGGCCTCAGCCTGGGCCTGGTTTGCGGAGAAAGCAGGCGCCGCAAAAGCGAGCGCGCACAGGGCGCCAAGGAGGCGCTGTTTCAAGGTCTTCATCGTTCCCTCTTGCGCCGCCCGTTGCCGGGCTGGCGTGTCTTGCTGCGTCGGCCTGGAAAACCTGTGCAGGATCAAAGCGCCACGACGCTGCGCGCCTTGCGGCGTGAAGCGAAGGGGCAGGCAGCGATGCGCGGCCCGTCCTGAGGTTTCATCCCGTCCGCAGCCCGACATGGTCAGAGCGCGAAGACTTTATTTGTGGAGCCGGCGCAGCAAACCGCGTCGGCGGGCGTTCGCCACAGGCGAACACGAGAGACAGGCCTGCGCGGGCACGGCCACGCGCACAGTCTCCTGTCTTGCGCCAGGGGCGTCAGCGAACGCTGGTCCCTGGCCTGACCGGTCCCGCTGGGGACCACGGCCGCGCTGGCTGGGCCAGGGGGGCGTCCGCGGCGTTGCGCCGTGGGCCGCCCGCTGGCGCGCCTGCATCTGGAGTGACCGGGCGGGCCTCCCGCCAGGCTGGCGTTATCGCTCTTGCCCGAACCTTTCCGCCCTGGTCGGGACCTCAGATGGTGCGGCCGATCAGCTCCTTCATCACCTCATTGGTGCCGCCATAGATGCGCTGCACGCGGGCGTCGGTCCACATGCGCGAGATGGGATATTCGCGCATATAGCCATAGCCGCCGAACAGCTGCAGGCACTCATCCATGACCTTACCCTGAACGTCCGTGGTCCACCACTTGGCCATGGCCACGGTCTCCACGTCCAGCTTCTTCTCCAGCACCAGCGCCGTGCAATGCTCGACGAAAGCGCGGGCGACGCGGGCGTGGGTCTTGACCTCGGCCAGCTTGAAGCGGGTGTTCTGGAAGTCGGCGATGGTCTTGCCGAAGGCCTTGCGGTCCTTGACGTATTCGGCGGTCAGCTCATAGGCGCGCTCCATGGCCGCCACGGCCTGCACGGCGATGATCAGACGCTCCTGCGGCAGCTGCTGCATCAGATGGATGAAGCCCATGCCCTCGCGCTCGCCGAGGCGGTTCGACACCGGCACGCGCACGTCGTCGAAGAACAGCTCGGAGGTGTCGGCGGCGTGCTGGCCGATCTTGTCGAGGTTGCGGCCGCGACGGAAGCCCTGGACCTTGTCGGTCTCGACCATGATCAGCGAAATGCCCTTGGCGCCAAGGGTCGGGTCGGTCTTGGCGACGACGCAGATCAGATTGGCGGTCTGGCCATTGGTGATGAAGGTCTTGGAGCCGTTGATGACGTATTCGTCGCCCTCACGGCGGGCGGTGGTCTTGACGCCCTGAAGGTCGGAGCCAGTGCCCGGCTCGGTCATGGCGATGGCGCCGACCAGCTCACCCGAGGCCATGCCCGGCAGCCAGCGGTTGCGCTGCTCTTCATTGCCATAGCCATAGACGTAATGGGCGAGGATGCCGGAGTGCACCGAATTGCCCCAGCCGCCGACGCCAGCCTTGACCTGTTCTTCCACCAGCACCTTCTCGTGCAGGAAGTTGCCGCCAGCTCCGCCGTATTCCTCCGGGATCGAGGCGCACATCAGGCCGTATTCGCCGGCCTTGTTCCAGATCTCGCGATCAACGATGCCCTGTTCTTCCCAGCGCTCGAGGTGCGGAACGCACTCGCGCTCGAAAAACCGGCGGGCGGTCTCGCGGAACATGGCGACGTCTTCTGGCTCGTTCGGGTACTGGCTCACAGTGATTTCCCTGTCTGGCGAGGCGACAGCGTGCGGGCGGCGACACCCGGCGGCGCAGCGACTGATCTGGATTGGTCCTGGCGCGCCCATGGCCGCCGTTCCTGTAGGCGCAGATATATCTACCTAACACTTGTTTGACAATGATTTGCGTCAGCCTGTTGATCGGTTGCAGGCCTTGACAGCCCGGTGTTCTGGCGACTTGCGGGATGCGAGCGCGACAGCAGGTCGCTGGCTCCGACTATTGGCCAGGACCGCTGTGGATGCCGTTGGATGACGTAGGGTAATGTCACGGCGACCCATGCGACCGGGCAACGCCGGCGTCGCCGCCCGGCGCCATGGTCCAGGCTGGCTGCGGCGGGAATCACCCCGGCGTCGGGGACGCCCCGTCGTGGCCGATGGCGATGGTGGCGACGCCATGGGTGCGGTCGCGGATGGTGAACACCTGCGAGCCAGGCTGCAGGCCGGCGCGCACCGGCGAGACGCTGAAGCCCTGGGCCAGCCGGGCGTTGAGCGCGGCGATATCGCCAGCCCGCCATGAGATGCCCCAGGCTTCGTCGGCCTCCTGCGCTTTGGCCGGATCAGCGCGGCTCGCCACCTCGATCTTCATGTCGCCACAGCGGAACAGCGACACCCGGCCATTCATCTGGGCGAAGAAGCGGTCGAACCGCAGGCTCAGCCCCAGTTGCGCCCCCCAGAAGGCGAGGGCGCGATCAGGGTTGGCCGAGCGGGTCACCACATGGTCGACGCCAATGACCGCGCCAGCGCCAGCGAGTCCGGGGCCCGCCTCGCGCCGCGTGTCGCGCGCCGGGCGCTGCTCCAGCGTCACCGGCAGGCCATGGCTGCTGGCCACGGCGAGCCGCAAGGCCGGGCCATCGGGGCCCTCTTCAGACGCAAAGCCGAGGCCGCGATTGTCGAGGGCCCGCTGCGCCCGCGCCAGGCTGTCGACGCCGAACGCCAGGCCAACGAGGCCCTCGCGGCCATCGGCGGCAGGCGCCAGCCGCACGTCGACATTGGCGAGGCGGAACCGGGTGTCGGCAGGGCCCAGCGTCAGCGGGCCGATTCCGAACAGATCGGCATAGTCAGCGGAGGCCGCGGCAAGGTCGGCGACGGCGATATCGATACGGTCAAGCTGATTGATCATGACGCGCTCCCACTGCTGGACGCTGGGGCGCCAGTGAACGCCCTGGCGGCGTCTGGCGCAAGTGGCGCGACAAGGGGCACGACAAGGGGCACGGCAAGGGGCGCGACAAGTGCTGGCGAGAACCGCTGCCGAGACGGGCTGGTGGGAATGACCTGCTTTCGAACGCCCAGCCAAGGCCCCTTGCAACGTTGCCGGGACTGACAGGGCGCTGGCGACGCCGTTAGTTGCTGCCGTCGTCCGCAACCTCACGGCGCGGCGCTGCGCCTTTGCGCGCCCGCCCCGTTGCGCGTCCGCGCCTTTCAGGCGAAAACCCATGCCAGAGACTGCACAAGTCCTGCCAACAACAGGGTCGCGCGGCGAGGCCGAAAGCGATCACGGGCTGCTCGCCGCCTGCTGGCGACACAGGGAGAACGCCATGACGTTGCTGAACACCCCGCCGACCGTGGGCGCACAGGTGCTGCGCGCGCTGCATCGCTATCCGGACCGCACCGCTTTCGTCACCGATCAGGGCGGCGTCAGCTATAGCCATGTGCTCGACATGCTGGGCCGCATGCAGGCGGTGCTGGCCGGGCTGGGCCTGCCGCGCGGCGCCGGCGTCGCCGTGCTCACCTCCAATCGCTGGGAGACCTGGTGTCTCACCCAGGCCGCCCAGGCCTCGGCCCTGTGCACCACGCCGCTGCATCCGCTCGGCTCGCTCGAGGATCACCTCGACCAGCTCGACGACGCCGATATCCGGGTGCTGGTGGTCGACGCCGAGACCTATGCCGCGCGTGGCGCCGATCTCGCCGCCAAGGCCGCCGGCGTCCAGCATGTGCTGACCATCGGCAGGGCCGATTATGGCATCGACCTGATGACGGCGGCGGCGGGCATTGGCTCAACCACGGCGCGCGATCTCGCCACGCCGGATGACAGCTGCGTCATCGGCTACACCGGCGGCACCACCGGCAAGTCCAAGGGCGTGTGGCGCAACCACGCCAGCGCCTCGGCCATCACCAACGGCATCCTGGCCGATTTCGAACTGCCCGAGACGCCGCATTATCTGGCGGTGGCGCCCATCAGCCATGTCGCCGGCACCAAGGTGCTGCCGACCCTGCTGCGCGGCGGCTCGGTGACGCTGATGCGCGGCTTTGATCCGGAGCGCGTGCTGGAGACCATCGCGAAGCAGCGCATCAATTTCACGCTGTTCGTGCCGACGATGATCTATGTGCTGCTCGATCATCCGAAGCTGGACAGCACCGATCTGTCGTCGCTGGAATATCTGCTCTACGGCGCTTCGCCCATGTCGCCGACCCGCCTGGTCGAGGGGCTTGAGCGCATCGGTCCGGTGTTCGCCCAGCTTTATGGCCAGTCCGAGTGCTATCCGATTTCGGTGTTGAGCAAGGCCGATCACGACAAGGCCCGGCCGGAGCTGTTCACCTCCTGCGGCTTCCCGCTGGCCAATTGCCAGGTGGCGCTGCTCAACGAGGCCGGCGAGCCGGTGGCCCCGGGCGAGGCGGGCGAGATCTGCGTGCGCGCCCCCCAGGTCATGGGCCATTACTGGAAGCGCCCCGAGCAGACCGAGGACGCCTTCCGCCATGGCTGGCTGCACACCGGCGACGTCGCCCGCGCCGACGAGCGCGGCTATCTCTACATCGTCGACCGCATGAAGGACATGATCGTCACCGGCGGCTTCAACGTCTTCCCCCGCGAGGTGGAGGACGCGCTGACCGCCCATCCGGCGGTGGCCATGGCGGCGGTGATCGGCGTGCCCGACGAGAAATGGGGTGAGGCGGTCAAGGCGCTGGTGGTGCGCAAGCCCGGCGTCGACGTCACCGACGAGGAGCTGATCGCTCTGGTCAAGTCGAAGAAGGGCTCGACCCAGGCGCCGAAGAGCGTCGATTTCATCGACCAATTGCCGGTCACGGCAGTGGGCAAGGTCGACAAGAAAGTGCTGCGCGCCCGCTATTGGGCAGGCCAGCAGCGCATGGTGGGCTGAGCATGCTTGACGCCAAGATTCGCAGCCGCCTGAGCATCCCGGTGATCGCCGCGCCCATGCTGCGCATCTCCGGGCCTGATCTGGTGGTCGCCGCCTGTCGCAGCGGTGTGGTGGGGTCATTCCCCACCGCCAACGCCCGCACGGTGGAGCAGCTCGACGCTTGGCTCACCGACATCGCCGCCCGCGTCCGCGACGGCGGCGGCGCCTACGCCCCCTGGTGCCCCAATCTGATCATCCGCCAGCCGCGGCTGCAGGATGATCTGGCCTGCCTGGTGCGCCACAAGGTCGAAATGGTCATCACCTCGGTCGGCTCGCCCGCCGCCGTGGTCAAGCCGCTGCATGATGTCGGCGCGCTGGTGCTGGCTGATGTGGCGACGGTGAAGCATGCCGAAAAGGCGCTGGAGGCCGGGGCCGATGGCCTCGTGCTGCTCACCGCTGGCGCCGGCGGCCAGACCGGCTGGATGAATGGCTTCGCCTTTGTCCGCGCCGTGCGGGCGATGTTCGACGGCCCGATCGTGCTGGCCGGCGGCGTCACCGATGGCGCCTCGCTGGTGGCGGCCGAGGCGCTGGGCTGCGACCTCGCTTATATGGGCACCCGCTTCATCGCCACGCCGGAGAGCATGGCCGACGACGTCTATCGCGACATGCTGGTCAGTTCATCCATGGATGATGTGGTGCTGACCCAGGCCTTCACCGGCCTGCGCACCAACATGCTACGCCCGTCGATCATCGCCGCCGGGCTTGACCCCGACCGGCTCGACGAACAGGTGACGGCGCAGACCGCCAAAGAGATGTTCGGCGGCGGCTCGCAGGCGCCAGGGCCCAAGCGCTGGGTCGACATCCGCAGCGCCGGCCATTCGGTCTCGGGCGTGCACAGCGTGCAGCCGGTGGCGGAGCTGGTCGCCGAGGTGGCCAGCCAGTACCAGCAGGCGCGCGCCGACCTGCGTGCCCAACTCGGCGGCTGACACAAGGGCAAGGTTACGCGCAAGGCACAAACCACCGTCATGCCCGTGCTCGTCACGGGCATCCACGTCTTCCCCCGGTCGAACGTGGGCCTAAACGCCCCGGCGCCAGGCGCCCTAGGCGCCTCAACTCAAGGGCCGCGCCACAAAAAAGGCCGACCAAAAAGGTCAGCCTCCAGCCGTCATCGCTCTGTCCCAGGCCGGCGGCCATACGGTCGCCGTCCCGGACGCAGCCTCACTTCTCCACGAACGCCTTCTCGACCACAAACTGGCCGGCTTCGCTGTTATTGCCTTCGTTGAAGCCTGCGGCGAGCAGCAGGGCCTTGAGGTCGGCCAGCATGTGCTCGCTGCCGCAGATCATCGCCCGGTCCTCGTCGGCGGACAGCGGATCAAGGCCGAGGTCAGCGTAGAGCTTGCCGCTCTCCATCAGATGGGTGAGGCGGCCGGTGTTGCGGAACGGCTCGCGGGTGACGGTGGGGTAGTACAGCAGCTTCTCGCGCGCTTCCTCGCCGAGGAATTCATCCTCGAGCACGGAATTCACCAGCTGCTCGCCATAGGCCAGCTCCGAGACGAAGCGGCAGCCATGGGTCAGCACCACCTTGTCGTAGCGGCCATAGACCTCCGGGTCGCGGATCAGGCTGGCGAAGGGCGCAAGGCCGGTGCCAGTCGACAGCAGATACAGATTGCGACCGTTCTCGAGATTGTCGAGCACCAGCGTGCCGGTCGGCTTGCGGCCGATGATGATCTCATCGCCTTCTTTCAGATGCTGCAGCCGCGAGGTCAGCGGGCCGTCCTGCACCTTGATCGAGTAGAACTCCAGCTCCGGATCATAATTCGGGCTGGCGATGGAGTAAGCGCGCAGCAGCGGCCGGCCATTGTCCTGCATCAGCCCGATCATGATGAACTCGCCGCTGCGGAAGCGCAGGCCAGCGTCGCGGGTGGTGCGGAAAGAGAACAGCGTGTCGTTCCAGTGGCGAACGGCAAGGACCTTTTCCGAATAGAAATTGCTCATCTTGTATCCACGAACTTTCAGACACGCTCTGCCACAGACACGGGCGACACGGTGGCGGCACGGGGGCCGCAGGGGGCGCCGAAGGCTGCTGACAGCGGAAGTGGCGGGTTAGCACACCGGTTCAGGCCAACTCAATAATTTCCCGTCACAGGACGGGCAAATAAATGAATGTTCCGCCATAGCTGTAAATTGGAATGCATCCAGTCTGTGCGCCACCGCACAGGAGAATAATTTTCTTACCCAGCGCCTTCGCCAGCGTTTCCGGCAAAGCCACGCGCCAGCCAGCGCCAGCCTTTGCAAGTCCCTGCGCTCTATAGCGCGTGGCCGACCAGCGCGCCAATCACAGCCGTGACGGCCATGGCCATCGCGCCCCATACCAGCACCCGCCAGGTGGCGCGCCACGGCGCCGCGCCGCCTGCTCTGGCCCCCACGGCGCCGAGCAGCGCGAGGCACAGCAGCGTCACCACGGTGACCGCCGCGATGCGCCAGGACGCCGGGGCCAGCACCGCCGCCAGCAGCGGCCAGATGGCGCCGGCGGCGAAGGTCGCGGCCGAGGTCAGGGCAGCCTGAATGGGGCGGGCGGTCGAAATTTCGGTGATGCCAAGCTCGTCACGGGCGTGGGCGCCGAGGGCGTCATGCGCCATCAACTGCCGGGCGACCTCCTGCGCCAGATCCGGCTCAAGGCCGCGCGCCTGATAGATCTGCGCCAGCTCCGCCAGTTCCGCTTCCGGCTCACTCGCCAGCTCCGCGCGCTCGCGGGCCAGATCGGCCTGTTCAGCGTCAGCCTGCGAACTCACCGAGACATATTCGCCCGCCGCCATCGACATGGCCCCGGCCACCAGCCCGGCGACGCCGGCGGTCAGCACGGCCAGCGTCGACGAGGATGCGGCGGCCACGCCGGTGATCAGACTGGCGGTGGAGACGATGCCATCATTGGCGCCGAGCACGGCGGCGCGCAGCCAGCCGACGCGGGTGAGAAGATGCTTTTCGTTGAGAGAATGCATGCCCGCCGTCCGCCATCGCCGTTTCCGTGAAC
Source organism: Camelimonas sp. FR25 (assembly GCF_059740505.1). NCBI lineage: Bacteria > Pseudomonadati > Pseudomonadota > Alphaproteobacteria > Hyphomicrobiales > Chelatococcaceae > Camelimonas > Camelimonas sp. FR25. Next base: position 179,682 of record NZ_JCAWFG010000103.1, read on the forward strand.
TGTCCCGCCAGCGCCGCCAACGCCTGCCCGAACGCGTCGCCGTCATCGCTGCGCCGCCACCGCGTCGCCCTTTGCCGACCTTACACCGCCAGCAGGGCGTCGCGTCGCTCAGGGTCAGCGTCGAGATCCGCCATGGTTCCCGAGAAACATGAGGCGCCGCTGGCCAGCACATGCACCCTGTCGGCGACAATCCTGGCAAAGTTAAGGTTCTGCTCGGCCACCAGCAGGCTGAGGCCATCGCGCTTCAGTTGCAGCAGCGCCGCCGCCATGTCCTCAACCAGCCGTGGGGCGAGCCCTTCGCCGGGCTCGTCGAGCAGCACCATATAGGGGTTACCCATCAGCGTGCGGGCGATGGCCAGCATCTGCTGCTCGCCGCCGCTCATGGCGCCGCCGGGGCGATCGCGCATGCGGCCAAGATTGGGAAACAACGCGAACAGCCGCTCCGGCGTCCATTCGGGCGCGCCAGGGCGCGGCGGCTGCCGGCCGGCCTCCAGGTTTTCGTCCACGGTGAGGTCGGTGAAAATGCGCCGGTCCTCCGGCACATAGCCGAGGCCGCGCCGGGCGATGGCGAAGGGCGGCATCGGGCCAATATCGGCGCCGCGGAACGTGAGACGCCCGGCGCTGCGCCGGGCCAGCCCCATGATCGCCCGCAGCGTCGTGGTCTTGCCAGCGCCATTGCGGCCCAGCAGCGCCACGATCTCGCCTGGTCCGACGCTGAGGCCGACGTCACGCAGGATCTGCGCCTGGCCATACCAGGCGTTGAGCCCGCTGACGATCAGGCCCTGCTGCTGCAGCGCAAGGTCCGCCTCGCCTGGCGCGGCGTCGGCGGTTGCGGCGAAGACGCTGGCGGCCTCGTCCGCGCGCGTCCCGCCGTCGTCCGGCGTCTGGTCTGGCATCAGTGTCTCCGTAGGCGGCTCGGGCGCTGGCTGGACCGGCGCGTGCGCTGCGTCAATATCGGCGGCGGCTGGCCCCTGACAGGGGCACAGATTCCAAAGGGCGAAGGGTCGGTCAGTTTCCACCGGTTGCGGCGAACAACACGCCGTCACCGAGATAAGCGGCGCGCACCGCTGGGCTGGCGCGCACCGCGTCTGGCGCGCCGCTGGCGATCATTTTGCCGCGGTCCAGCACAAGAATGCGGTCGGCATGGGCGAATACTGCATCCATGTCGTGTTCGGTGAACAGCACCCCCATGCCCCGGTCGCGGGCGATGCGGCTGGCGGCCTGCATCAAGGTCGCGCGATCGGCCTGGGACATGCCGGCGGTCGGCTCATCCATCAGCAGCAGGCGTGGCCGCCCGGCGAGGGCGATGGCCAGTTCGAGTCGTTTGACGTCGCCATAGGCGAGCTCGGCGGCGGGTCGCTCCGCATGCGCGGCCATGCCGGCCAGTTCCAGCAGCGCCATGGCATCGTCACGGGCAAAGCGGCGTCCGGCGCCGAAAGGCAGCAGGCTCCGCCCCTGGCTGGAGGCCAGCGCCGTCTGTACGTTCTCACGGACGCTCATGGAGGAAAAGACGGCGGCCACCTGAAAGGTGCGCCCGACGCCTGCGCGAAACGCCTGGGCCGGCGCGGCGCCGGTGATGTCGCGGCCATGCAACAGCACCCGCCCGGCGTCTGGCCGGATCTGGCCGTTGATCAGGTTGAAGCAGGTGCTCTTGCCGGCGCCATTGGGGCCGATCAGCGCCACGATCTCACCTGCGGCAACGGTGAAGCTGACGTCGTCGACGGCGCGCACGCCGCCCCACGCCTTGCTGAGCCCTTCGGCGCGCAACAGGGGCTCACGATTGGAGTCGAGGCCGGGGGCGGGGGCAGGGGCAGAGTCGGCGCCTGGGCCTGCGCCAGGCTTGCTGAGGTCGCTCATCGCCGTTCCCCGACCTGGCGTGGCCACAGCCGCGCCCGCCACAGATTGGCGACGCCGACGAGGCCACGCGGGAAGGCCAGCACCACCGCCAGAATGATCAGGCCCAGCGCCAGCTTCGACCATTGCGTCTGGCTGAGCAGCCAGATCGACAGCGCCTTGTAGGCGATGGCCCCGACCAGCGGCCCAAGCGTGGTTTCGACGCCGCCGAGCAGCACCATCACCAGCGAATCCACCGACACCGGGATCGCCAGCACATCCGGAAACACCGAACCCTTGAGGAAGGCGAACAGCGCCCCGGCGATGGCGGCGCCGGTGGCGGCGATGCTGAAGGCGAGCCAGCGCGTCAGCGCCGGGCGCAGGCCAATGCTGGCGGCGCGGGGGGCGGAGTCGCGCACGCCGCGCAGGCTGTAGCCCAGCGGGGCGAACATCATCACCCGCGTCACCGCCACCATGGTCACGGCGATGGCCAGGGTCATCCAGTAGAAACCTTCGGCGGTGCTGGCCCAGCCCTCTGGCCACAGGCCGAGCACGCCATTGTCGCCGCCCGACACCTCAACCCACTGGAAGGCGATCGACCACAGGATCTGGGCGAAGGCCAGGGTCAACATGGCCAGATACACGCCAGACAGTCGTATGGCGGCCAGCGCAAACAGCGCCCCGCCGACAAGGCCGGCCAGCGGGGCCAGCAGCAGCGACGCCGCCATGCCCAGCCCCAGCCCCTTCACGGCCAGAGCCACGCCATAGGCGCCGAGGCCAAAGAAAGCCGCGTGCCCGAACGATGCGACGCCCGCCACAGACAGCAGGAAGTGCAGGCTCACCGCCAGAATGGCGAAGATCAGCGTCTCGGTCGCCGCCACCACCAGATAATCGCCGCCAACCAGCGGCAGCGCGGCGGCGGCGGCGACCAGCGCCGCCATGGCCGCCCGTCCGGCGCCCGACAGCGGTCGCCACGGCGTCACCGCAGTCTCACCGGGCTGACGCTGCACCGCCTCGGGCCGGCCCAGCAGCCCCCACGGCCGCACGGCCAGCACCAGCGCCATCACCAGGAAGATGATCACCAGCGAGATCTTGGGGAACAGCAGGATGCCGAAGGCATTGAGCAGCGACACCAGCACGGCGGCGACAAAGGCGCCTGAAATGCTGCCGAGGCCGCCGATCACCACCACGACGAAGGCGTCGACGATAATCCGCAGATCCATGTGATGGTTGACGGATTCGCGCGGCAATTGCAGCGCCCCGGCGAGCGCCGCCATGAACACGCCCAGGGTGAACACGCCGGTGAACAGCCATTTCTCGTTGACGCCCAGCGCCGAGGCCATCTCACGGTCCTGGGTGGCGGCGCGCACCAGAATGCCCCAGCGGGTGCGATTGAACAGCAGCCACAGCGCGCCCAGCGTCACCGGGCCGAGGACGATCAGGAAAATATCCCAGGCCGGGATCATCTGGCTGAACAGCTGCACCGAGCCGGTGAGGCCCGGAGCGCGGCGGCCAACCAGTTCGTCCGGCCCCCACAGCATCACCACCAGATCGGCGGCGATCAGCGTCAGCCCGAAGGTGGCGAGCAGCTGGAATAGCTCTGGCGCGCGATAGATCCGCCGCAGCACGACGATCTCGACGAGGGCGCCGAGCAGCGCCACTGCCAGCGCGGCCAGCAGCACGCCGCCCCACCAGCCGAAAGCGCCGCCGAGCCGCTCGGTGATCGACCAGGCGGCGTAGGCGCCGATCATGTAAAAGGCGCCATGGGCGAAATTCACCACCCGGGTGACGCCGAAAATGATCGACAGCCCCGACGCCACCAGAAACAGCGATGAGGCGCTGGCAAGTCCGGTCAGTAACTGGGCGAGCCAGAAATCCATCGGCGGTCAAATCCTGTCATGCGTCGGGCGAGGTGGGCCTTCGAGGGTCGGGCGCGCGCCGTCAGTCAGCCGGACGCATTTTGGCCGCCTCGGCCTCGGACGGCAGATAGTCCTCGCCCTTGCGGTATTGCGGATTGAGCATCACGCCCTTGCCGTCACGCACGCCGGTGACGCCGACGAATGCGCCCATGGTCGACTGCTGGTCGGCGGGCCGGAAGGTGATCGGGCCGAAGGGCGACGACAGCGACAGGCCGCGACCCGCCGCGATCAGCTTGTCCGCATCGGTGGAGCCCGCCTTGCGCAGCATGGCGGCGGCCGAGTGCATGGCGCTGTAGCCAATGATCGAGCCGAGGCGCGGATAATCATTGAAGCGCGCCTGATAGGCCTTGAGGAAGGCGTCGTGCTCTGGCGTGCTGATGTCATACCAGGGGTAGCCGGTGACGATCCAGCCCTGGGGCGCCTCGTCCTTCAGCGGGTCGAGATATTCCGGCTCGCCGGTCAGGAAGCTGACCACAGCGCGGTCCTTGAACAGGCCGCGGGCGTTGCCCTCGCGCACCAGCTTGACCAGGTCTGGCCCGAAGGTGACGTTCAGGATGGCCTCGGGCTTCGCCGCCAGAATGGCCTGGGCGACAGGGCCTGCGTCGATCTTGCCCTGCGGCGGCCATTGCTCGGCGACCCATTCAATGTCCCGGCGCTTTTCCGACAGCAGCTTCTTGAACACCGCCACCGCCGACTGGCCATATTCATAATTCGGCGCGATCACCGCCCAGCGCTTTGCCGGCAGCTTCGCCGCCTCTTCCGCCAGCATGCGGGCCTGCATGTAGTTCGAGGCGCGCAGGCGGAAGGTGTATTTGTTGCCCTTGTCCCAGACCATGGCGTCGGTCAGCGGCTCGGCGGCGAGATAGACGATCTTCTTCTGCCGGGCGAAGTCGCTGAGCGCGAGGCCGACGTTGGAAAAGAATGCCCCGACCAGCATCTCGGCCTTTTCGCGCGACACCAGTTCGTTGGCGATGGTGAGGGCTTCCGCCGGCTTGCCGCCGTCATCGCGGCTGATCACCGTCAGCTTCTTGCCATTGACGCCGCCAGAAGCGTTGATCTCCTCAACCGCCAGCTGCCAGCCCTTTTTGTAGGGTTCGGTGAACGAGGGCAGGGTCGAATAGGAGTTGAGTTCGCCCACGCGCACCTCGCCGCTGAGGGCGGGCTGCTGCGCCAGCGTTGGCCCGGCGCCGAGCGTCAGGGCAGCGAATGCGATTGCGAGCGATCTGCGAAACGTCATCGATGTGCTCTCCCTGCGGCGGCGTGTTGCTCACGCGCCTGTCGCCCGCTCACGCCGGGCGCAATGATTGCGCGACCGCGCTCCCAGGCCGTTCATGCGTTGACGGATGCATCAACGGATGTCCCAGGTTATGCGCCGGCGCACGGGCGGCGGGTGCGCGCCGCTCCCGCTTGCGTGTAGATCCCAGGCGCGCAGGTCGCTTGCATACATGCCCCTTGCACGCCGTTCACTTGCACGCCGTTCCCTTGCACGCTGGTCCCTTGTGCACCGTTCCCTTGCACGCTTGACCAACGCTCTAGCAACTCACCGTGTCGGCGGCAATAAAGCGCCGCGCAAACGGCCGAAGGTCGGGAGATAGCGCGGCTCCACACGCATGCCTGCGCGACGGCGTTGACGGGCCGCCGCCAGTTCTGCCCGTCGCCATGCGCGCCGCGCGCGCCACAGGGCGTGGGGATGTCGGCGCGCTGGTCCGTGAAGTAAATGGCGTGCAAAAAACAAATACTACTTGCTGCAGTGGGAGGTATATTTTAAATAATACCTGTCGTTTCAAGCGGCGTGGACGAAAATTGGCTTAGTTAATTTGTTTGGCGATCTGTCAGGCAAGTGAATGATTCGCCGCTGTCGGCGAGCCGGGCCCGGGATTGCTGATAAGGACTGAAAGGACCGCTTTATGCAGACTGGAACTGTGAAATGGTACAACGAACAAAAAGGCTATGGGTTCATCCAGCCTGATACGGGCGGCAAGGACGTCTTCGTCCACGCAACGGCGCTTGAGCGCGCTGGCATGCGCGGATTGGTCGAAGGGCAAAAGGTGACGTTCGAGATCGAAATCGACCGGCGAACGGGCAAGCAGGCGGCGGGCAATTTGCAAGCCGGCTGAGCCCGGTTTTGTTAGGGCGGCGCTTCCGGCGTCAATCGGCGGGCGTAGTGCGTGACGTGTGTGACGCTTTGCAGATGAACTGCCTGGCAGTGATTAGTCGGGGGGAGGCGCCGCAAGGTGCGAAATGACATGGAGGTTGGCGCGATGTCGCCAGCCCGCGTAGGGTGCGGCGGCGCCGTCGATTGCCGGGGCGGGCGTTCTGATGGGCAGGGCGCGGCGGTGATCGCCGGCCGTGGGCGCCCGCCGCGACTGCGACACGGCGCCGGTGCGACGGCGGAGGCTGTCGTGGAGCGCCGCGTGGTCACTGGCCGTGGTCGCGGACTGGCATGGTGAGTGGCGGGATGCAGACGGGTTGCCGGTTCGGTGACTGTCTGGCTCGACATGGATGACGGCCATTGCCGATGGCGCGCCCTGGGCGTCCGCCCTCATAGGGCCGTCTAACTGTTAGGTAGACGCTGGCGCCGGTGGGCGCGTTGGCAGCGCCTTGCCGAGCGCTTCGCTGCAAGCGCGGGCTGAGAGATGCCCAGGCGGCGGGGGCGTTTGCCCTGGTCATGCGCCTTGGCGCTGCCGCTGCTCTCAGGGCGCTAGCGGAGTTGTTGGGCGCGACCCTTCGGGTGCGCCATGGCGCAAGGACGGCCCAGGGACGGCCCAGGGACGGCGCAAGGGCCGCGCAAGGACGCCGCACAGGGCGGGTTCGTCTTACGGCTCTTTTGGGGAGGCCGATCTGCAGGTGCATTGGCTGCGACGTCGGCCGCCAAACGGGCAGCCAGTTCGGCAGAACGTTCTGGCAGTTGTCCAATGCATTGCTGGGGCAGGGGCGTGGGGAGCCAGCTGGTCGGCGGTTTGCTGCAGCCCGCGCGCGCCTGGCGTCATCGGGCATAGCGCCGGGTCGGGGCGGGGCATGCGACTGGTCATGCTATCAGGCATGCGCGCCGAACGATGCGCTGGCCTGGGGCGTCGGCCAGAACCGCGGGTGATGGACGCGGGTGGTGGGCGCGGGTGATGGGCGCCGGTTATCGGCGAGGGGCGTGGCTGCAGGGTGGGCGTGGGGCCGCCCTCTCCGGCCATGCTGCCCGACGCCGTCTGGCCGGCGCCGCTGTATGCGCCCGGCGCCATTGCATGCACCCAGAGTCCGGTTGTGGTCGCTGCAGATTGGCGGAAGCGGCGTCGGCTATCGCGCCGGCGCGGGGCGTCTGGCGCGGGGCCCTTCCGCTCGCCGACAGTCATCATCCGGATAAATTGAAGGCGTGCGACCGTCAGGCCCTTTATATCCTGCGCGATCTGCGCCATAAAGCGCCGGACGCCCGGGACATCGGCAGCCATAAGCTGACGCCTGTCTGCGGGTCTGGAGGTGCTGGAGCGTCGCTCGGGATCTCCTTATCCTGGCGAAGCCCATGCGGTTGGCCCAGTCACCGGTTTGGAAATTCTCGTATTCGCCAGGGCAGCGCCGTCAGGCCGGTGCCAGGTGGATGCCAGACGCGGCGCCGCCGCATGATGTGAGTAACTGTATGGCCAAGGAAGAGCTGATTGAATTTGATGGTCTCGTGACCGAGATCCTGCCGGACGCGCGTTTCCGCGTTCAGCTTGAGGGCGGCCATGAGGTGATCGCGTACACCGCGGGCCGCATGAAGCGCAACCGCATCAAGACGCTCGCAGGTGACCGTGTCACCGTTGAAATGTCGCCTTACGATCTTGACAAGGCCCGTCTGGTTTATCGTCACAAGGACGAGCGTCCTGCAGGTCCTGGCGGTCGTCCGCCGCAGCGTGGCGGCAACTTCCGCCGTCGCTGAGCCAGGGCGCGCCGCGCTGTCGTGCCCTTGTTGGAACACTGCCCTGGCGTTGGTTTAGGCCTGGGCAGCATGGCTGGCTCAACTGAGGCCAGTTGCGTCGCCACAGGTCGGGGAAAGCGACGCGGTCAAAGATCGCATGACGCTGCGCCCAGCGGCTCGCTAGGCGCCGCCACCTCCCTCCAATTGGTGTGCGAGGCGACTTCAATGCGCAATCAAAAGGCGACTCAAAAGGGTCGCCTTTTTTGCGACTGTGGTGAGAGCGTCCGCGCCGCAGCAGCGGTTTTTTGCGCAGCGTTAAACGATTAAAGCTCAGGCGACCCTCGTCCGCTCGTTTCGCCCCACCGTCCAAGCCTTGCGCCAAACCTTGCGCCAAAGCTTGCGCCAAAGCTTGGGCCCAGGCCTTGTCCGGGGGGCGCGGCATGGGGTCATGCCAGTGCCTGCGCCAGCGCCAGTGCCAGCGCCATGAGCAGGGTGAGGGTCTGGGTCAAGCGCTGGCTCGGCGCCGACGCCAAGGGCGCGGCCAATGTTGCGCCGATCGTTGCGCCAACAGTTGCGGCCAGAGCGGCTTCACGCAGTTTCCAGCATTCACTTTTCGCGCGCCACCCAGCCTGTTGCAGGGTGAGGCGCCGGTATGTGCGCGCTAATAGGTCCGGGGAGGTTGCGTCGTCCTGTCGACGTCGCCTGCGCCATATCAGCCATGCCCAGCCAGACGCCTCCTGCTACGTCAGGGCGAAGCAGGACTCTTTGGTCGAGCGGCGGCTTCCAGAAAGCGCTGCCGCGTATCTGTAAGTACATCTTGGTTGATGGCGTCGTTTTTGTTTTTTGATTATCGCGAACGTGACGTGATTTATAAATAGAACACATCGCCTCATTTTTGTTAGAGCGCGCATATGCCCATTCGTTTCCTGTGTGATCAGATGGGCAACGCTTGAATTAGCCCGGCTAATTGACGCATTGCGCGGAAAATTCGCCTGGTTTGGACAAGGTCGGAAATTAACACGCAATTCCTTAACCTTAACGCCCAATTAACCAATCTCGTTCATCCATGACGTCGTGATGAACTGTTCTGGCCGCGCCTGGGCCAGTGGTGAAGTGGATACCCTGCAGATGACATCAAGGCACGCCTACAGATCGCGCCGTCATGCTCCAGCCGCAGCCATTGGACGGGCGTCGCCGCGGCCACTTCGCGCCGTCAGCTGCGCCGCCCTGGCGTTGTTGGGTGTCTCCAGCGCCGCCCATGCCGCAGACTGGACATCCGGCTATGGGTCATCGCGGGGCGGCTATTCCGGCGCCCAGTCCGCCGGAACCATTATTGCGGTCGACACCGCGATCACCGCCACCACCACCAATTCGCTGTTCGCCAACACCTCGATCACGGGCGCGCTGACGGGCGATCTCGATCAGACGTCAGGCTGGCGCGGTCGCGTCGAAGGCCAGATCGGCGCCTTCGAATATCGCAGTGAAGACACCCGCGTCATCGGCAATCAGCAGAGCGGCTCGGTGCTGATTGGCTATGAGTGGGCCGAGCCAGATATCCATATCGCCGCTTATCTCGGCTTCAATTACCAGAACATCAAGCTCGATCCGGTCGACCCGTCCAACGCCACCCGGGGGCATGGCTATGGTCTGCGCGTGGTCGGCGAGCTTTACGCCAACCCCACCGACACCACGATGGTGTCGGCCTATGGTTCGTACTCGACCCATGCCAGCGCCTATTACACCCGCTTCAAGGCTGGCTACGCGCTGTTCGACCGCACCTTCATTGGTCCCGAATTCTCGCTGCTCGGCGACAATTTCTACAAGCAATGGCGGCTCGGCGCGCATATTAGCGGGCTGACGTTTGGTCGTTTCAAGTTCGGCCTGTCCGGCGGCTATTTGCGCGACAGCCGCGCCGGTCCCGGCGGCTACGTGCTGCTGGATACCCGCGTCGAATTCTGACCCGCCTGCACGGTCGCGAGGCAACGAATGACGGTGTCGCCTGCACAAACGCAAGGCAGATGTATCCCGTTTTCGCACAGTCGTCGCACCGGAGCGCCGCAACGGCAGGCTCCAGTCAGCCTGGTGGTCTGCGACGTCGCCTTTGTCAGCATCGCTGGCGCGGGCGTCGCTGACGGTGATGCGCCGAAAGGCGTAAATGGGCGCCGCTGGCGTCCTGCGAGCGCCAGTGGGGCCTCATCGCGGCCATGACGCATGGTCGTGCGGCGTTTCTGCCAGTGTAGCCAGTGCGGCCGAGCGTTCGCGCCGGTGGCCGCCGGCTCAGACAGGCAGCTGAAACGCGCCGCCCATGCAAATTGACACAGTGGAGGCCGAGCCCGAGCTGTTGCGATTTTGTAAACGGCGCGCGTGTCCAGATCGACTAACGCTTGTTGCAATAACAAGGAAATTGCTGCACTTCACGAAGTTGTAATTCTTCACGCGCCATCAATGCAGGTGGCCAGGGGGAAAAGGGACATGATTGCAGCGTTGCGATGGCTTGCCTGGGTGATCCTGGGGAGCGTCACCTTCCTGTTCCTGACCTTGCCTGTGGGGGTGCCGATACAGCTGGCTCTTGGCCTGGCGGTGATCATCGCCATGATCGCCGTCTGGCTGTTCATGTCGGGCTTCCTGTCGCGGCAAATCTTTCTCGCCCTCGGCACGCTTCTGGTTATCCGCTACGCCTTTTGGCGCATCACCAATACCTTGCCGCCACCCGGCGACGTCGCCGGCTTCAGCGCAGGCGTCATCCTGCTGCTCGGCGAGCTGTATTGCGTGTTCTTCCTCGCCATGACGCTGGTGATTAACGCCGATCCGCTCAAGCGTCCGCGCGCCCGCCGCCCGGCGGACAGCGAATTGCCCAGCGTCGACGTGTTCGTGCCCTCCTATAACGAAGACCCGGCCATGCTGGCGCTGACCCTGTCGGCGGCCCGCAATATGGATTACCCGGCAGACCGGCTGACGGTCTGGTTGCTCGATGACGGCGGCACCGACCAGAAATGCGCTGATCGCGACCCGGAAAAGGCGGCGCAGGCGCGCCAGCGCCGGTCGACCTTGCAGAGCCTGTGCGCCGAGATCGGCGTGCGCTATCTGACGCGCGCCCGCAATGAGCGCGCCAAGGCCGGCAATATGAACAACGGCCTGCAGCACTCCACCGGCGACCTCATCCTGGTGCTCGACGCCGACCACGTGCCGTTCCGCGAGTTCCTGCGCGAAACCGTCGGCTTCTTCGTCGACGAGCCGAAGCTGTTCCTGGTGCAGACGCCGCACGTGTTCCTCAACCCCGACCCCGTCGAGAAGAACATCGGCACCTTCGGCTACATGCCGAGTGAGAACGAGATGTTCTACTCGGTCACCCAGCGCGGTCTCGACAAATGGAACGCGGCCTTTTTCTGCGGTTCGGCGGCAGTGCTGCGGCGCGAGGCGCTGGAGACCGCCGGCGGCTTCCATGGCGTCACCATCACCGAGGATTGTGAGACGGCGTTCGAGCTGCATTCGCGCGGCTGGCACAGCCTGTATGTCGACAAGCCGATGGTGGCCGGCCTGCAGCCGGAGACCTTCGCCTCGTTCATCGGCCAGCGCACCCGCTGGTGCCAGGGCATGTTCCAGATACTGATCCTGAAGAACCCGGCCTTCAAAGCCGGCCTCAGCTTCATGCAGCGGATCTCTTATCTGTCGAGCATGAGCTTCTGGTTCTTCCCGGTGCCGCGGCTGATCTTCATCTTCATCCCGCTGCTCTACATTTTCCTCGACCTGCGCATTTTCGTGGCGACGGTGGACGAGTCGATCGCCTTCACCTTCACCTATATGATCGCCTCGCTGATGCTGCAGAACTACCTCTACGGCCGCGTACGCTGGCCGTGGGTGTCGGAAATGTATGAGACGCTGCAGGGCATGTTCCTGATCCGCGCCATTGGCGCCGTGGCGATCAATCCACGCAAACCCAGCTTCAACGTCACCGCCAAGAACGACGTGATGCAGGACGACCATCTGTCCGAACTGGCGTGGCCGTTCTTCATCCTGTTCGGCGTGCTGGCGCTGGCCATGGTGGTGGTGATCTACCGCTTCTTCACCGAACCGGGCGTGTCAGCGGCGATGATCATCGTCGGCATGTGGAACGCGCTCAATCTGATGATCGCCGGCGCCTGCCTTGGCGCGGTGGCCGAGCGCCGCTCGGCGGCGCGCCAGCCGTCGCTGAATATCGAGCGGCGCGGCGTGTTGATGCTCGGCGGTCACAAGCTGCCAGTGATGATCGACAATGTCTCCAGCGCCGATTGCGTGGTGCGGGTGATGGGCGAAATTCCAGCCGATCTGCCGTCTGCTGACGCCGCCGGCCGGTTGCTGATTCAGCCAGTCGGCGCGATGCCGGCTCGCGACAACCTGCCGGTGGTGTTTTCGCGGCAGAATCGCGAAGGTGAGCAGGGCGGTTTCCTGCTCAGCTTCGGCGCGCTCGAACCACGACATTACAGCGTGCTGGCCGACCTGATGTATGGCCAGCGCGAGGCCCTCGCCAACTGGCTGGATTCGCGCCGCAGGCACATGGACATTATTCGCGGCACGGCGCTGATGATGAAATGGGGCGTGATCGGCCCATGGCGCGCCCTGAGCTACGCCCTGAAGCCGCGCGGCGCCGTAGCGCCCGAGGCTGTGGCGGAGCCGTCGCAGCAGCAACAGCCGCAGCCGCATCGCGATCCGCCGCCTGCAGGCCCTGCGCCTGGCGACATGGCCGTCGATCCGGCCAGCCTGCTGTCGATGCGGTGAGGGAGGTCATTATGCAGTCGCGCGTTCGCCATCCCCGCCCACTAAACGCACCGCGCGCCGCCTCCCGGCCTGAGGATGGCCGGCGTGGCCTGGTCAGCGTCGCCGCCATGGCGCGCGCCTGCGTCATCGCCGCCGCGGTGTGGGCCTCGGCGTCTGGTATCGCCGCCGCCCAGGGTTTGCTCGATGCCGGCGGCGCCATGCAGGGCGGCCGTTTTGTCGCGCCGCAGCAATCAGGCCAGCCACAACAGCCAGGCATGCTGATCCAGCCGCCGGCCAGTTCTGCCCCGCAGTCGCGGCCAGCCGCCCAGGGCCAGCCAGCGCAACAACTGGAGATCGCGCCGCAGACCCAGCGGGCCAATGCGCCCAGCCCGACGTTGCAGGGCCAGCGCCAGGTCTATGGCGTGCCGCCCAGCGGCGTGGCGGGGCAGCGCATCCGCTCGTTCCTGCCGCGTGGCGGCGTGGAGGACAATCGGGTCACGCCCAATGTGCAAAGCACCAGCGGCGGCGCCGACCTCGACCGAATGACCGTGCCGGGCGGCTATCTGCGCCGTATGCCGGTCAATTTGCATGGCTACCGGTTACGCGGTGAGATCGACGCCAGTGAATGGCCGGTCTATCTCAATGACGCCGAAGCGCGCGCGCGCCTGCAGTTCCGCGTGAGCTATCTCACCGCCATTTCGGTGATGCCCGAAGCGTCGGTGCTGACGCTGCTGGTCAATGACGTGGTGGTTGGCCAGACCAATCTGCAGGCCCCGAGCGGCGCCCGTCAGGCGGTGTTCGACATCCCTGCCGATCTGATGCGGCCGGGCTGGAACTCGGTGCGCATCACCGCCGATATGCGCCATCGCGTCGACTGCTCGCTCGGCGCTACCTATGAGCTATGGACGCAGCTCGACGCCGCCAATACCGGTCTGCTGGTCTATGGCGCGCCGGCCCGGGTGCTTGATGCGCCAGATGTCGCCTCGCTGGCGCCCGACAGTTTCGGCGCCTTTCCGGTCCGGGCGGTGATCCCCGGGCGCACCACGCTGGAGAGCGTCGACCAGGTGATGAAGGCCGTGCAGGGCGTGGCCCTGCGCTCGCGCTTCCTGCAGCCCGTCGTCGACGTCGGCCCCGCCGCCGAAGGCGACGCCGGCATGAATCTGCTGGTGGGCCTCTACAAGGATATCGCCAGGCAGCCTGGCGTCGAAGGGCTCGGCTCGGTCAGCGGGCCACGGGTGGCGCTGTTGCCCGCCGCCAATGGGCGCAGGCCCATGCTGGTGGTGACCGGTCAGACCGAGGCGGACCTCGCCCAGGCGCTGGCCAGTCTGACGCGGCAGGACGAGCCGCGCGGCGCCCCGGCGGGGCTGCTGGCGCTGGCCAATTATCGTGGTTTGCGGGTCGAGGGCGGCGGCCGCATCCCGCTGCGCGACCTCAACATGCCGAGCATTGAGTTCAACGGCCGGCTGTTCCGCGTATCGTTTGATCTGGTGCTGCCACCGGATTTCTACACCTCTGATTATGCCAAGGTGCTGTTGCGGCTCGATGGCGGCTATGTCGCCGGGCTTGGGCCGGAGCCGCAGATCTCGATCAGCGTCAACGGCCGCGACGCCGCCACCACCGTGCTGTCGCGCCGCGATGGCGAGGTGTTCCGGCGCAACGAGATCCCGTTCCCGCTTGGGCGGCTGAAGCCGGGCTTTAATCGCGTCGAGATTCTGGCCCGTGTGCCGTCGCCGGCTGATCGCAGTTGTGATCCGGTCGCCGCCATCGGCGCGCCCAAGCGTTTCCTGCTGCTCGACAGTAGTGAAATCGTCATCCCCACCCTGGCCCGCGTCGCCGACATGCCCAATCTGGCGGTCACCACCTCGTCAGCGTTTCCCATGTCGCTCACCGGGCGCAGCCGGCTGTTCCTGCCGGCGCCGGACCGCCACTCGGTGGGTGCTGCGGCGACCATCGCCGCGCAGATGGCCCTGGCGGCCAACGCCATGGTCGACATGGAGGCGATGATCGCCCCGCCTGCCGACAACACGGTGTCGACGATTGTCGTGGCCCCGGCCAACGCGCTGTCCGATCCAACGCTGGAGGCGGTTGGCGTCAACGCCGGAGCGCTCAAGGCAGCCTGGGAGAAGCGGCGGACGGCCGCTGTCCAGGATAATGCGGGGCTGGCGTCTTACAGCCAGCTGTCCCGGCAGCGCGCCTTTCTGACGCGCAATCTGCCAGGCTATTGTATGATGGCCAAAGCGGGCGATGGCGCGCTGGCGACCCGCCCTGCGACCCAGGCCGATGATGCGGCCCGGCCGGCAGTGGACACAACCGAATTGCCGCAGCGTGATGTGCTCGCCCAGTGGAACGAGAATATCTACGGGCGCACCAGCCTCATGGCCCAGGTCAGTGGTCTGTTGGGCAATATGGTCTCGGTGGGGACCGGCATGGTCAGCGGCGCGAGATCGTTGCTCAGTGAACGCAAGGCTGACGGCAGCGCCATGACCACGGTGCCGCCCTCCACGTCGCTGGTGATGGCCCAGCAGGTGTTGCCGGGTCGCCATGGCACGGTGCTGACCGTGCTGACCGCGCCCAACGGCCAGGATTTGTATGACGCGACCGCCTGCCTCGTTGATCCCACGGTGTGGTCGCAGGTGCGTGGCCAGAAGAGCCTGCTCGACGCAACCGTCGGCGAAGTGACGACGATTGCGCCGCGCGACACCCAGTTCATTCCCACCAGCGTATTCTCGTTGGTCAACGCCCGGCTGGTGGCCGCGAGCTGGTTATCGCACAATCCCAGCATCTATGTGGTGTCGTCGCTGCTGGTGGCGATTTTCCTTGGCGGGACCACGACCTGGTTGCTACGCAATATCGGACGAAAGCAGTGATGAGCATGGGGTTCAGATTGCCAGACATGTCCGACGGCAGGCGTGGCGCTTTTAGCGTTCCTGGCGCCCTTGGCGCTCTCGGGGCTCCTGGGCTTCTTGGCGCCCTTGGCGTTTTTGGCGCGGCAGTGCGCATGGCGGTCCTTGGCGCGGCCATCCTGGCAGGCGGCTCGCAGGCGGCCCTGGCGCAGCCAGCGCCAGCGCCGGCGGGAGCGGCCGCCGCCGCCTCTGACACGCAACAGGGAGCGCCTGTCTTGCCTGAATTGCGTCTGGACACCCGCGCCATTCCGCTGGGCGGCGCGCTCAAGAACCCGGAAATCTGGACGGCGTTCAAGGCGCGCTTTGTCACCGACCAGGGTCGTGTCGTCGACACCGCCAATGGCATGATCAGCCATAGTGAGGGCCAGGCCTATGGCATGCTGGCGGCGGTGGCCGCCAATGACCGTGAAGGCTTTGAGCGCATCTGGGGCTGGACGCGCGCCAATCTGATGGTGCGCGACGACAAATTGCAGGCCTGGCGCTGGGACCCTGACAAGCGTCCAGGCGTCGCCGACATGAACAACGCCACCGATGGCGACATTCTCGCCGCCTGGGCCCTGGCCGAAGCCGGGGAATACTGGAACAACGTCGCCTATCGCATCGAGGCGCGCCGTATTGCCGTCGAGGTTGGCCGCAAGGCGGTGTTGTTCAAAACCCGCTGGGGCGCGCTGCTGCTGCCGTCAATCTTCGGTTTTAGCGCCGAGCAGCGCTCTGATGGGCCAGTGGTCAATGTGTCCTATTGGGTGTTCCCGGCATTTCCCCGCCTCTATCTGGTCGCGCCGGAGATTGACTGGGCGGCGCTCAGCCGTAGCGGTATGGAGCTGATCGCCAAGGGGCGGTTCGGTCCGGCGCAATTGCCGACCGAATGGATGTCGACCAAGGGCACGACGCTGCGCCCGGCGGAAGGCTTCCCGCAGAATTTCGGCTTCAACGCCATCCGCATCCCGCTCTACATGGCGTGGGCGGGTCTCGGCGAACGGGCTGACTATGAGCCATTCGTCAAACTGTGGGGGCAGGGCGGCAAGGTGGCCAATGTGGTCGACGCCCGCACTGGCGCGCTGCAATCGATGGGCGAGAGCGGCTATTCGGCCATCGCTGCGGTGACGATGTGCGCGGTCAATAACGCCACAGTGCCGGATGATTTTCTAAGGCCGCGCGCCAATGAGAACTATTATCCGGCCATGTTGCATCTGATGTCCGTCATCGCGGTGCAGATGCGTTATCCGAACTGTCTGCGGGGGGCGGGACGATGACGCGGCGGAAGGATGACCCGCAGCCCGGCGCCGACCGACCGGCCCCCCCGCCCTGGTTGAGCCGGCCATTGCGCGGGCAGGTGGCGGCGCTGTCGCTGGCGCTGGCCTGTGCCGCTGGCGAGGCGTGGGCGCAACCGTCGCTGCAGCCGTTACGGCCACAGCCAGCGCCCACGGGCACCATGGCCCAACCAGCGCCTTCCGGGTCGATGATCCAGATGGCGCCCTCCGCCCCGCCGCAGGCCGATGGCGGGCGCATGTTGACCGAGAAGAACGCCGACGGCCGCGCCGTCGCGCGTCCCGGCGTTCAGCCAGACCTGTCGGCGCTGCGCTATTACGTGCTCAGCCGCCAGAAGGATCGCGCCGACGCCGAGGTGCGCCGTATCCAGCGCCTGTATCCAGGCTGGACGCCGCCTGCCGACGTCTATGAGACCGGCGAGCCGACGGCGGGCGATGAGGAGCCGTTCTGGGCGCTGTATTCGGCCGACCGGCTGGATGAGCTGAAGGCGGCCATCGCGGCGCGACGCAAATCGGAGCCAGGCTGGCAGCCCTCACGCGATCTCGCGGCCAAAGTGGCGCGCAAGACCCTGCGCCAGGAGATTGAGAAAGCCGCGAAGGAAGGGCGAGAGAAGCATCTGCTGCACGCCTTGCGTGATTCCGGCGTCGAAACCCGCGACCTTGAGCTGGATTTGCAGTGGCTGGTGGCCACCGCCCAGGCGCACACTGGCCAGTCGGCGAAAGCGCTGGAGACCTACAAGCTGATCATGGCCGCCGACCATGGCCCGCAGGAGCGCATCGCCACGATTCAGAAAGCGATGGCGGCGCTGCCGATGAGCGCCGTCGACGAACTGGCGGCGATGGCGCGCACGGAAAACGGCGTCAGCGAGCTTGAGCCGATCGCCATTGACCTGATCCGGGCCCGCATCAGCGCCTTCCTCAAGGAAGAGCGCACCGAGCCAGTCGACGCCCAGGAGATGAAGCGCTTCGAAGATTACGCCATTTCGATCGAGGATCCTGGTCAGGCGGGGCTGGCCGCATGGTATTTCTTCGACCAGAAAGATTACCGGCGCGCCTATGACTGGTTCAAGGCCAGCATCGCCAAGGGCGGCGACGCCATGGTTGCGCATGGTCTGGCGCTCACCCTGGTCAATCTGACCATGTATCGCGAGGCCGAAGAGGTGGCCTACGCCTGGCGCAACGCGCTGATCAACAACATGATCCTCTACATCGACATTCTCGAGCGGGACCTGACCAAGGCGATCCCGCCGTTTATCGAGCCAGAGCGTCTCGCCCGTTACGGCCAGGTGGCCATGCAGCTCACCTCCGGGGAGGCGGCGCAGGGTCTTGGCTGGTACGCCTATAATTCATGCCAGTACGATGTCGCTTTGCAATGGTTCGAGCGGGCCATGGCGTGGTTTCCCAAAGAGGCCACAGCCTATGGCTACGCGCTGGCGCTTGATCGCATGAAAGAGCGCCAGACCCTGGCTGATGTCATCAACCGCTATGACGGCCAGTTCTTCAAGGTCGTCGAACTGGTGTTCCCTGACGGCACGCTGCGGCCGCCGACCCCCTGCGACGTGCAGGCGCGCGCGGCGACGGAGCAGCGTCGCAGCCGGGGCCGCAACCGTGCGGCTGTCGAGGATGCGGGCGCTGCGAGCGCCCAGGGCGGCCCCATGTATCTCGGCCAGGGCGTGCAGTCCTATGGCCAGACGGGCGGTGCGCTGGCAGGGGCTGGCCTGCGCGGTTCGCTGCCGCGGGTGCCGACCCCAGACAGCGGCGTCGGCGCCGGGATCGGCCCGCAGGATCGCCAAAACCAGGGCTATCCGGCGCAACCCAAGCTGACCGCCAAAGAGTTCCCGATCAGCGTCGACCCTGCCAATCCCTTGCGCTTTGCTGGCATCGGACCTGGCGCGGTGGTGGGGGCGCCCTATAGCACGCCAGCGCCAGGCTATTTGCCCGAGCCGGTCAAGGGCCCGTGGCCGCTGGTGGCGCGGCGTGTCCCAGGCGTCGGTCCGATGCCGTATGAGCGCTATGGCTTTACGCTTCTGCCGTCGTGGAATGGGCTGACGGTGGCGACGGAGCCCAATTACGCCACCCAGCCAGCGCCCGCCGGCACGCTCTGGGCCGACCAGCGCCACGCCGACCAATACATCGGCGGTCGTTGACGCTGGCGCGCCGCATGCCTGCGGCGGGTTGGTCACTTAATGCGGCCACATGAAGTGACCAGGTGAGGTGGTCGGGTGGAGTGACCGAGTGTGCAAGTCCCTGACGGCGGACGGCGTTTGCTCTATCTTCACGCTCTCGCACCAGGATGGGCGCGGGCGCTGGGTCACAGGATCTGGCGGGGCGCTACGCAGTGACGACAGGCTGGAATCGAGGGCCGGGATGCTTATGGCGACGTCGCCCCGGGCCTGCAGAATTCAGCGCGCGAACCTGCGAGTGTCCTTGCAATCGTCTTTGCAAGCATCCTTGCAAACGGCCAGTCCAGTGCGTGTGGCAGTGCGTGCGGCAAGCGCGCGTGTGGCAAGTGTGTGTGCAAGAGCAAGCGGCGACCGCCTCGCGAAGGCGTGGGCCCGGAGAGTGAAGAGCATGATTCGTCGCCTGCGCGCCGGCAATGCTGAGGGACCTGACTTGCGGCGGCCACACGGTCAGCCCGGCCACATGGCGTGGTCGGGGCGTCGCCTCGCGGCGATCGCAGCCTTGGCGGCGACGTTCCTGGGCGCCGGCCCATTCCTTGCAGCTCAGGCGCTTGCCAATAATACGGCGCGCGGCGCGGCGATCGTCACCCTGCCGCCATCGGCCGGCCGGGTGCTGGCGGTGCAGGAGCGTGGCGATGGCCTCACCCTTCAGCAGCGGGTGGTGCTGAGCGGCGGCAGCCCGGGGCAGAATTTCATCGATATCCGCGTTGGCGAGCGCGCGCCGACCGCATCTGAGGCTGCGCTCGAACTCTTTGAACAATTCCCCGGCGTGGACATGACGCCGCTCAGTCATCGCAGCCTGCGCAGCAGCGCTGGCCGCCTGCAGGTGGCGATCGGCGCGCCAGCGGCTGGCGGCCGTTGCCTGTATGCATGGGGCGAGGCGCGCGATCTGGCCCGCGCGGGCGATCACCGCGTCAGCCTGTTCCAGCGCGCGACCCCGGCCAGCCTGCGCATTCGCCTGTGCAGCGCCACCGCCACGCTCGACCAACTGGCCGAGATGAGCGAACAGGTGGCGATTGGTGGCCTCGCCAGGGTGTTTGGCGCTGATGCGGCGACTGCCCCCATGCGAGAGGGCCGCGATCGTGGCCTGCTGGCCCGCGACCGCTTCGCCATGGACCCGGAGCCGGAGACGGCCGCCTGGCGGCCATCGCCGGCTGCGCCAGCCCTGTATGACGTAGCGCCCGCCGCGCCGCCACCCCGTGTCGTGCTGGCCCAGGCCAGGGGCGGTTCGGGCGGCGGATTGTTTGAACGCTCGGCGGGTAATCCGGGCGGCCTGATTGGCATGCTGCGTGGCTATCGCCGCACTGACCCCATCACCGGGTCAGGGAATTACGCGCCGCGTAAGCGTCGCGCCGCCCCCGCCGCCACGCGGCGGTCGCGTCCGGCGGCGCGGGCTGCCCGTCAAGCGCCGGAAAGCTATACGCCGCCGGCCCCGACCCGTCGCCAGTCAGCGCCTGAGACGGCGGCGCAGCAGCCGCAGGCGCCAGCCGGCTATCGTGAACCGGGCACCGGCGCACGCTATCTCGGCCCGATCCCAGGCGCCGTGCCGGTGCAGGCGCCTGCCGGCGGCGGCGGCGCAGCGCCGAGCCTTGGCGCCAACACGCCCGCCGTGCCAGCCCCAGCGTCAGCCCGGCCTGGCGCCGCGCCAGCGCCCGTGGGCTCGGCCCCAATCACACGGGGTCTCGATCCGTCGCTGCCAGGCCGCGCCTTGCGCGGACCCTCGGGCGGTTAAACGCGGCGTGTAGCGCCAGCTCACCGGCGTCACTCGGCCTGCTGGGTCCATTGCGCCGCAGACGCCATATGGGCCGCGCGGTGACGCGGCCTGCACAAGTCGCCAGCGGGGGGCGCCAGCGCGGGGGCTTGGCGCCAGTGATCGGCTCAGGCGACCGCGTCGCGGTGGTCATCCAGATAAGCGGCGATGCGTTCGACGCTGGCGCGAATATCCAGCGCCAGCGCCTGGCGGGCGGCGTCCGGATCACGCTGGCGCAAGGCCGCGATGATCATCAGATGCGCATGCTTCTGGCGCGGCGCGCGCGGCGGATAATCGCGAAAGGCGTTCATCGTCGGGCCGCACTGCAGCCACAGGTTTTCCACCAGATGCAGCAACACCGGCATATGCGCCATGCTGCACAAGGCATGGTGAAAGCGCTCATTGACCGCCATCAGCTCTTCCATGGCCCCAAGGTCATGGGCGTCGCACAGCGCGCCATGGATCGCCTCAAGCGCCAGGATCTCATCCTCGCTGGCGTCAGCGGCGGCGCGGGCGGCGGCATCACCTTCGAGCAGGATGCGGACGTCTGAAATGTGCCGGTATCGGCTGGCGTCCATGACCGGCACGCGCACCGAGCGGCGATCGATCTGAAACAGCGCATGCTCCGACACCAGACGACCAAGCGCCTCCCGGATCGGCGTGGCGCTGATGCCAAGCTCTTCGCTGACCTCCTTCAGCTTGATTTTCTGCCCTGGCTTGTACCGACCGGCCATCAATTGCTTGCGAAAATGCCTGTAGGCTTGCATCGCGAGACTTTCGGTGCGGACGCCTCCCTGCTGGCTCGTTTCCGTGTCCATGCCGCCGCTTATTGTGTTATGTTGTTTATATTTTATATGAGATGCAGATTTTACCGGATGGTTCAAGTGCGAACCAATTGTCCCTTAGTGCAACATTAACCGCTTCCGCCCTGATCGATTGCCCTAAACCCTTGGATTGCAGGGGCTTCCTCCTGGCGTCTTGCGGGTTGCGCCAGCGTGAGCAGGCCCGGCTGCTAGCGCCAATGTGTTGATAAGCCAGTGCTTCGGCCGTTGACGTCTGACCGTGCAAAAGCAACGCCCGGCCAGAGGCCGGGCGCAATTCACGTCATTCACGCAGGGAGGCGCGCCATTCGGCGCCTGGCGTCGGGCTCACGCCAGAGCCCGACAGGTCTGCCCTATCGGGTGATGGCCCAGGCTTTGGGCGGAGCCAGAGCCTTGCAGGTCGCGCCTGCAACGCCAGCGTCGCGTCACCGGCTCAGAGCGAGCGCGACACCACCAGCTTCATGATCTCATTGGTGCCGCCATAGATGCGCTGGATGCGCGCGTCGATGTAACGGCGGCTGATCTCATATTCCTGCATGTAGCCGTAGCCGCCATGCAGCTGCAGGCATTCGTCGGCGGTCTGGCTCTGCTTGTCGGTGACCCACTGCTTGGCCATCGAGGCGGTGACGGTGTCGAGCTCGCCGGCGATCAGCCGCTCAATGCAATGGTCGATGAACACGCGGCCAATGGTGGCCTCGGTCTTGCGCTCGGCCAGCTTGAAGGCGGTGTTCTGGAACTCGAGCAGCGACTTGCCGAACGCCTTGCGCTCCTTGACGTATTCGGTGGTGATCTCCACCGAGCGCTCGATGGCGGCGATGGCCTGGATCGACAGGCCGAGCCGCTCCTGCGGCAGCTGCTGCATCAGCTGCACGAAGCCCTGACCTTCTTCGGCGCCGAGCAGATTGCTGGCAGGCACGCGCAGTTCGTCGAAGAACAGCTCCGAGGTGTCGGAGGCCTGCAGGCCGATCTTGTCGAGGTTGCGGCCACGGCGGAAGCCTTCAGCGCCCGCGGTCTCGATGACGATCAGCGAGATGCCCTTCGAGCCCTTGGTCGGGTCGGTCTTGACCACGCAGACGATGATGTCGGCGAGCTGGCCATTGGTGATGAAGGTCTTGGCGCCGTTAATGACGTAATGATCGCCGTCAAGGCGGGCGGTGGTGCGCACGCCCTGCAGGTCAGAGCCTGCACCCGGCTCGGTCATGGCGATGGCGCCGACCCATTCGCCCTTGGCCATGTTCGGCAGCCATTTGAGCTTCTGCTCGTGCGTGCCATAGGCGTTGATGTAATGGGCGGTGATGATCGAGTGCACGCTGACGCCGGTCGCCATCTCTGGCAGCCAGGTCTCCAGCTCCTGCATCACGGCGGCGTCCCATGCGAAGCTGAGGCCCATGCCGCCATATTCTTCCGGCACCGAGCACAGCAGCGCGCCCATCTCGCCCAGGCCGCGCCAGGCGGAGCGGTCAACCATCTTCTCTTCGCGCCAGCGCATGGCGTGGGGAGCGAGCTCGGTCTGCAGGTAACGACGGAACTGCTCGCTGAAGGCAGCGATGTCGTCGGTCATCCAGCTGGAACGGTATGCCATGAGGGCCTCCAATCAAATATTTGCGCCGTCAATGCGTGATCCGGACGACGTGCGCAAGGCCCTGACGTCGCGCAAATGCGCGCGCCTCAGCGGGAGCGCTGTCCGCCAGCGCTGCAGCAATCTTGCCGGGCCAGCCCAACATGCGGGTTGCGGAGGCGCCTCCGCCAGCAATTGACGCAAACGCATGCCAACAAGGGCGCCCAAGAGACGCGCAAGCGATGCTCAAGGAGCGGCGTGGCGGCCTCGCCGCGAGGTCCGCCGCGTCAGGCCGGTCGCCTCAGGTCAGCGCGGTCATCACCGCGTGGCGATAGGCTGGCCGGGCGCAGAGCCGCTCATACCAGGCGGCGAGATGCGGCAGATCTGGCCGCGCGATGTCCATGTTGAACCAGGCGTAAGCCATGCAGCCGAGCGGGATGTCGCCAATCCCCAGCGCCTCGCCCGACAGAAAGGGTTGCCCGGCGAGGGTTGCGTCGACGAGCGCCAGCTGGGCGTTGCACTCCGCAAGGCCCGCCGCCAGTTCTGCCTCGTCACGGTCCTGCGCCGTGCGCCGCAACACGTTCCAGAACACGTCGCGGAACGGAATGGCGAGGGTCGTGGCGGCCCAGTCCATCCATTTGTCGGCGCTGGCCCAGGCGGCTTCGTCTGCTGGCGCAAACGGGGCGGCGCCATATTGGCGGGCGAGGTAACGGACGATGGCGTTGGATTCCCACAAGGTCAGCGCGCCGTCCTGCAGGCAGGGGATGCGCCCGTTCGGGTTGAGCGCGCGAAACGCGGGGGTGTCGACAATGCCAAAGGCGCCGCCGGCGTCGCGCTGCTCGAAAGCCACGCCAACCTCGGCGGCGGCCCACAGCGCCTTGCGCACATTGGTGGAATTGATACGGCCCCAGATGATGCGCATTGGTTGTCCTGCCCTGCCTGTTGTTCGCCAGCCTCACCCTGCCGCATGGGGGGCAAGGTCGCGGTCACCGCGCCTCTGCGTCCGACCACGGCAGATTCCGTCCACGTCACCATGACCGTGCGGCGAGGGCAATGGTTACGGGCAATGGTTGCATCGCGCGCGGCGTCGCGATCGCCGCTTCAGGCGATCAGCCATGCAGGCGATCATATCTGCAGGCGATCAGGCCTCTGGCGGTAGCAGCGAGCGGATGAGGAAGGCGGCCATCTGCGCCTGGCTCGGACCGGGCGCATCCAGCGACAGATTCATGATCACCGGATGGCAGAAACGGATCCAGCCAGTCATCAGGCAGCTGGCGTCGGCAGCGGGATCGGCGCTGACCAGGGCGCCGTCGGCGACGCCGTCCCTGATAATGCGCTCGAGCAGGGACCGAATGATTTCAGCGTGGTCATTAATGGCGCACCAGCGCTCATTGATCGCCACCTCCACCATGTCGCGAATGCGCTGGTCGCCGACGAAATACTGGGTCGACAGTTCATGCTGCAGCATGAGGACATGTTCGAGCCGCGCTGGCGCTGGCAGTTTGGCCGCAGCCGCCTCGGCCAGCGCCCGCTCCACCACCTGCAACAGATTGAAGGCCACCGCTTCAAAAATCGCGCGCTTGGACTCATAGAAGCGGTAAACATTGGCCGGGCTCATGCCCAGCGCCCGGGCGATGTCGGCGACGGTGGTCTTCTGATAGCCATATTGGCGAAACAGCTGCTCGGCCGTTTCCAGCACGCGGGCGCGCGCCGCCATGTGGGCGTCGCTGCGGTCGTCCTGCACGCCGGCGTCGGCGACAGGGGAGTTGTGCGGCTGGTTTTCGCTCATCTGCTCTGCTTTGCGGTGCTTTATTGCTTTGTGCGCGTCACTTGCGCCGGTCGCCGCGCGGGGCCGCGGCGGGTTTGGCAATCGCCTGATCCATTGGGTCGGCCGCCTGGCGGCGCGCCGATAAGACATGCGAATGGCCCCTCGATGCAACCAGACATTGGCATAACACGCCCGGCGCCCGCATGGGGGGCGCCGGACGGGGACCTTTGGCCATCCGCTTGCCCGCTCAGGCCACGGCGGCGCTGTTCTCCGGCGGCGCGGCGCCGTCGCTCTGCTGCGGCGTCACGTCGAGCGTCCGGCGGAACGCCATGGCGTAGACTGCGGGCAGGAACAGCAACGTCAGGAAGGTGGCGACAAACAGGCCGCCCATGATGGTGGTGGCCATCGGCCCCCAGAAGGCGGAGCGCGACAGCGGGATCATGGCGAGGATCGCCGCCAGCGCCGTCAGCACCACCGGACGCGAGCGGCGCACCGTCGCCTCGATGATGCCCTGGCGACGGCTAGCGCCATTGGCCACGTCGGTCTCGATCTGGTCGACGAGGATCACCGTGTTGCGCATGATCATGCCGGCCAGCGCGATCAGCCCGAGCAAGGCGACGAAGCCGAACGGCTGCTGGAACAGCAGCAGCCCGAGCACCGCGCCAATCACCCCGAGCGGCGCGGTCATGAAGGTCAACGCCAGTCGGGAGAAGCTCTGCAGCTGGATCATCAGCAGGGTGAGCATGATGATGACCATCAGCGGAATCAGGCCAACCAGCGAGGCGTTGCCCTTCTCGGATTCCTCGATGGCGCCGCCCATTTCGATGCGATAGGCGGGTGGCAGCGTTTTGGCGATCTGCTGGATCTGCGGCCACACCTGCATGGTGACGTCCGGCGCCTGCACGCCGTCGACGATGTCGGCGCGCACGGTCATGACCATGTCGCGGTTGCGCCGCCACATGATCGGCTCCTCATGCTCATAGGCGAGGCGCGCCACCTGACCCAACGGCACGGCGGCGCCGCTGCGGGTCATCACCGACAGATCGGTGATGCGGCCCAGATCGAGGCGCTCCACCGGCAGCGTCCGCGCCACCACATCCACCTTCTCCACGCCATCGCGCACGGTGGTCACGGTGACGCCGGACAGCAAGGTCTGCAACGACTGCGCCACATCCTGCGGCGTCAGCCCAAGGGCGCGGGCGCGCTCCTGATCAACGACGAGGCGCACCGAGGGGCTCTGCTCGTTCCAGTCGAGGTGCGGGTCAACGATATTGGCGTTGCCGCGCATCACGTCGCGCACCTGATTGGCGTAAGCTCGCACCTGGCCGGTGTCGGGGCCGATGACCCGGAACTGCACCGGGAAGCCGACCGGCGGACCGAAGTTGAAGCGGTCGACCCGCACCCTGGCCTGGGCGAGGGCGCCTGCGGCCACCGCCTTGTCGATGCGCGCCTTCACCCGCTCACGTTCGTCCACACCGCCTGTCAGGATGACGATTTCGGCGAAAGCCTCATTGGGCAATTGCGGATTGAGGCCGAGCCAGAAGCGCGGGCTGCCCTGGCCGATATAGGTGGTGTAGGTTTTGATCTCCTTGTCGCCAAGCAGCAGCTTTTCCGCCTGCTTGATCGTCTCGGTGGTGGCGCCCATGCTGGAGCCTTCCGGCATGCGCACCTGCAAGAACAGCTCGGGCCGCTCCGACATTGGGAAGAACTGCTGCTCGACCTTGGTGAAGCCATAGAGCGACAGCGCGAAGATGCCGGCGGTGGCGCTGACCACGACGAGGCGGTGATCGACGCACCAGGTGATCAGCCGGCGCAGACCGACATAGAGGCGGGTCTGATAGATCGCGTCCGGGTTGTGATGGCCCTTGCTCATGTCTGGCAACAGCTTGACGCCAAGATATGGGGTGAAGATCACCGCCACGAGCCACGACGCCACTAGGGCGATGCCCACCACCCAGAAAATGCCGCCGGCATATTCGCCCGTGGCGGAATTGTTGAAGCCGATGGGCAAAAAGCCCACCGCCGTCACCAGCGTGCCGGTGAGCATCGGGAAGGCGGTGGAGGTCCAGGCGAAGGCGGCGGCCTCGAGCCGGTTCACGCCCTGCTCCATCTTCACCACCATCATCTCGATGGCGATGATGGCGTCGTCGACCAGAAGCCCGAGCGCGATGATCAGCGCGCCAAGGGTGATGCGATGCAGGTCCAGCCCCATGGCGGCCATGACGATAAACACAATCGCCAGCACCAGCGGCACCGACAGCGCCACGACAATACCCGTGCGCCAGCCAAGCGAAACGAAGCTGACCAGCAGCACGATGCCAAGCGCCTCGATGAAGGCCTGGACGAATTCGCCGATGGCGTGATCGACCACCTGCGGCTGGTCGGCCACCTGGGTCAGCTCCAGCCCCTGCGGCACGGCGGCCATGAAACTGTCAGTGGCGGCTTTCACATTGGCGCCGAAGTCGAGGATATTGCCGCCGCGCGCCATCACCACGCCGATGCCGACGGCGGGCTTGTCCTGCTGGCGGATGACATAGTCCGGCGGGTCCTCGTAGCCGCGCGTCACCGTGGCGATGTCGCCGAGCCGGAAGACGCGGCCATTGGCCTCCACCGGCGTTTCCTCAACCGCCTTGGCGCCGTCGAGCGCGCCGGTGACGCGCAGCGGCACGCGCTGGGCGTTGGTCTCGACCACGCCCGCCGGCACGACGGCGTTCTGCCGCTGCAGCGAATCGAACAGCGCCTGCACCGGAATGCCAAGGGTGGCGAGGCGGGCGTGTGAGAATTCGACGAAGATTTTCTCGTCCTGCACGCCATACAGATTGACCTTGGTGACGTCCGGAACGCGCAGCAGCGCCTGGCGCAGCCCTTCGGCGACCTTCTTCATCTGGGCGTAATCGGCGCCGTCGCCGGTCAGCATGTAAAGAATGCTGTCAACGTCGCCATATTCGTCATTGAAGTTCGGGCCGATCAGCCCGGCTGGCAGCGACGGCCTGAGGTCGCTCATCTTTTTGCGCAGCTGGTAGAACAGCTCCGGCACTTCTTTGGGCGGCGTCGTGTCCTTGAACGCCACCTGCATGGCGGTGAACGACGGCTTCACATAGGTGATGACCTTGTCGAAATACGGCAGCTCCTGCAGCTTCTTCTCGATCGGGTCAGCGACCTGGTCCTGCATCTCGCTGGCGGTGGCGCCTGGCCAGATGGCGGTGACGATCACCACCTTGATGGTGAAGGAGGGGTCTTCGGCGCGCCCCAGTTTCAGATAAGAAATCAGCCCGCCGACCGAGACGGCGATGATCAGGAACAGGATGAGCGCCGGATGGCGCACGGCCCAGGCGGAGAGGTTGAAGCCCTTCATCGCCGGCCTCAGAAAGTCAGGCTGTCGACGACGCGGACTTTCCGCGCCGGATCAATGGCGTGCACGCCGACGCTGACGACCCTGTCGCCCTCATTCAGCCCGCTCTCCAGCAGCACATGGCGGCTGTCGTAGGATTTGACCTTCACCGGCGTCAGGCGCACCGCGCCGTCGGGCTGCACCACATAGACGCTGGGGCCGCCATTCTGGTTGAACAGCGCCGATAGCGGCAGGCGCATCACCCGCTGCGGCTCGGGCGGCCTGACGGTGAGCGTGCCGGTCATGCCGATTTTCACCGCGTCATTGGCGTCGGGCAAAGCGTAGCGCGCCTGGTAGGTGCGGGTGACATTGTCCGCCGACGGCGACAGCTCGCGCAGATTGGCCTTGAGCGCCCGGTCTGGCTGGGCCCACAGGCTCAGGCTGGCGACGCCGTGGCGCACGCGGTCGAGCATGATCTCCGGCACGGCGACCACCGCTTCCTTTTCACCGCTGCGGGCGATGCGGATGGCCGGCTGGCCGGCGGCCACCACCTGGCCTGGCTCGACCAGCGCCGCGGTGACCACGCCGTCGGCGTCGGCCTTCAGCTGGGCGTAAGAAATGGCGTTGCGGGTCAGCTCCACGGCGCGCTGCGCCCGTGCGATGCGGCCGCGCGCCTCATCGGCGGCGGCGCGGCTGTTGTCGACCGCGACCTGGGTGGACCAGCCCTGATTGCGCAGATCGGCGGCGCGCTTCTCGGCCGCCGTGGCCTGGGCGAGGGCGCCGGTGGCGGCGCGCAGTTCGGCCTCCGCCTGGCCAGCCTGCAGCTTCAGATCCGTGTCATCCAGTTCGGCGAGCGGCTCGCCGGCCCGCACGCTCTGGCCAACCTCGACGAGGCGCCTGGCGACCTTGCCGCCAATGCGGAAGCCATGGTCGCTCTCCACGCGCGGACGGATGCTGGCGACAAGGGTGCGGTCCTCAGCCTCATTGCTATAGGTCGCCGTGGCGACAAGCACCGGCCGGCCTTCCGGTTTCGCCTCGCTGGTCTTGTCCTTGCAGCCAGCGAGGCCAAGGGCGCCCGCCGCCAGCAGCAGGACGAGACCGGCGCGCGCCGTCAGGCAGGGGCTGCGCCGCGCCGGCGGCAGCCGCCGGTCGGACAGCGGGCTGGCAGGGCCAGCGCCATCGTCAGACAGGCTGGCGGGAGCGGAAGAAGGGCAGGAGCTGGGCATCTGTTCGTCCATGGCCAAATGGGCGCGGGCCGCGCGGGCGGGTCGACAAGTGCCTCAGTCAATAATTGACGGCTGACGGTTGTCAACATTCGTCAGTCGACTTTTGGCGCCTGGCCAAAGGGATTGCGCCGGGCCACAGCGTCGTCTGGATGCGCGGCGGACCCTGCCTGTCTCTGCGTTAAAATGCGCATCAAAGCTGTCGCTTAACCTGAATTGTCCCCGGTTTAATCGCCGGTTAACCGTTTAGGGCGATCAGCTGGGGCGCCAGGCGAAGGTCACGCCGGGGCAATGGGCGCGCAATATCTGGCGACGACATACCTGTCGCCACGGGACAAGCGGCGACAACGGGGCGGGGAACGATGGCGATCAATCGCAGGGACGTAGTGTTAGGCGGCCTTATGGCGCTGGGCGCGGCCAGCGCCGCGCGCGCCGCGCCCGCAGACGCCGGGCGCTACTTCGCCGGCACGGCGGTGGACCACGGGGTCACCTACCGTCGCACCAATTTCAACGTCATCGATCCGCGCTGGCGGCGGCAGCTGGTGCAGTATTATTCCGACGAGCCGCAGGGCACGGTGGTGGTCGATACCCGCAACCACTTCCTTTATTTGATCTTCGAGAACCGCACGGCGCTGCGCTATGGCGTCGGCGTCGGCAAGGAAGGCTTCCAGTGGTTTGGCCGCGCCCGCATCGACCGAAAGGCGATGTGGCCAGCCTGGGTTCCGCCGCAGGAGATGCGCCAGCGCAATCCGAAGCTGCCGCCGCGCATGGAAGGTGGCCCGGACAATCCGCTGGGGCCACGCGCCCTGTATCTGTGGGCCAACGGCCAGGACACCGGCTACCGGCTGCATGGCACAACGGACCCGTCCTCGATCGGCAAGGACGCCTCCAGCGGCTGTATCCGCATGTTCCCCGAGGACATCATCGATTTGTACCAGCGCTGCCCGCAGGGCACCAATGTGCTGGTGCTCAAGCACATCGCCGCGCGCGCCTGAGCGCTGGCCCGGAGCCAGTCAGGTCGCGGCGGCGCCAGCATCGGCGCCGCCTCGGCAAATGGCCCCCATGCAGGGCGCCGCCGCCGCTCCGGGCGCCTTCAGCAGCCGCTGGCGCCTTCAGTAACGTCGGCCGCCGACGTCATGCCGCCTGCGTTAGCACGCGGTCCCGCATTATACGCCCGTCAGCACCGCCTGATCCGGGCCCGCCGCCAGGACACAGATGCGATGATCCAGGGCTTTTCGCGCGCCGCCGCGCCTCGTGTTGTTCGCGCCCGCCGGGTTGCAGGGCTGGCGCTGGCCCTCGCCCTGTCGGCGACGCTCGCCGGTTGCGCCGGCGAGCGGCTGGGCGGCCTGCGAATGCCGTTCTCTGGCGGCGGCGCAGCGCCGCAAACCCAGCCTTCGCCGCAATATGGCGTCCAAAATGGCGCCCCGGACCTCGTCCCCTACGCTGCGGCCACGCCCGCCACGCCCATGGCCGCCCCTGTGGCGCGCGCCACCGACGCGCCGGTGGGCGCGGGCGTCAATGTCCGGCCTGGCGACAATGAGGATTTCATCGTCAATGTCGGGCGCCGGGTGTTCTTTACGGAAGGTTCTTCGGTGTTGACGTCGATCGCCCGCGAGACCCTCGACAATCAGGCGCAATGGCTGCAGCGCTATCCGCACTGGCACGCCAAGATCCAGGGGTTCGCGGATGACCCTGGCTCCGATGACGCCAATCTGGCGCTGGGAAAACAGCGTGCCGACGCGGTGCTGAACTATCTCGTTGCGCGCGGCGTCGCCCCCGGCCGGCTGCGGGCCAAGACCTACGGCCGCTCGACGGATCGGCTGGTCCGCGCCTGCACCGATAGCGCCTGCAAGGCGCAGAACCGGCGGGTGATCACCAATCTTGAGGCGGCGCGCTAACGGCGGCGCCTCGCGCCCATGCCGATCGGTCCAGATCGGCATGGGCGCTCACACACACTCTCTCCATCTACTCGATCGCCCGCCTGCGCTTCTTGGGTCGCAGTTGCGCCAGCTTCCTTGCCGCTTCGGCTCAGTCGACGCCCTGGTCCGGGTCGCGCGGCGCCGGGATCGCCGCCTGCGGCTTCAGCTTCTTGATGACGCCCGAATAGTTGAGGATCACCCGCGCGCCGACCTTGAGCACGCCGCGCACGAACAGGATCGAGCCGCCGGCCTTGAGCACGTCGCCCGTGGCCTCGACCAGATCGCCCTCATAGGCGGCGCCGATAAATTCGCTGTTCAGCGACACGGTCACCGACGGGCCGCCGCGCAGATGGTCGATGGCGAACATGAAGATGGCGTGGTCAGCGAAGGTGATCAGGCAGCCGCCATGGGCGACGTCGATGCCGTTGAGATGCCGCCGCTCGACGCGGAAGGCGCACCGAACCGAGCCATCGTCGTCGCGGCGGTGATAAAATGGCCCCGAGCGGGTGTCGAAGGTGTCGCGATCCGGGCGGCGCCAGCCGGCCCACTCGCCGTCCTCAATGCGAACCGAGCGGCTGTTGCGCCCTTCTTCTGCGGTGCTCACAATCATCTTCCTCTGGATTGCAGGGCCTTTGCGGCCCGTTTGTTGAGCGCGGGGGCGTCCCCCGTCGCCGATGTCATGCGCTGCGGCTCAGGGCCCGCGCCATGTCGCGCCGCCGACCCGTCCGCCAGCTGCGCGGCGCAGGCGCCGCCCTGGGCTGGACCAGACCCCGAGGCCGTCCCGCATCAGGAGGCGTTGGCGAGGCCGCCGTCGATGGTCAGGATGGTCCCGGTGGTGTAGGCCGACAGATCGCTGGCCAGAAACGCCGTCGCCGCCGCGATTTCCTCTGGCTTGCCCGCCCGGCCGAACGGCATGTCGGCGGTCAGCTCGCGCCAGCGTTCGGCGTCGCCAAACTGCTGCTGGGCGAAGACGCGCAGTCGCGTCTCCATGCGGTCGGTGGCCACCGGGCCTGGATTAATGCCCACCACGCGCACGCCGTCGCGCGCGCTGGCGCCGCCGAGCGCCCGGGTGAAGGCCATCAGCGAGGCGTTGCCTGCGGCGCCGGTGATGTAGCCCTTGTCGAAGCGCTCGCCGCCCATGCCGATAATATTGACGATGACCCCGGCCTTGCGCGCCGCCATGCGGCCATAAAACGCCCGGGTAAGGCCTATGAAGCCGAACACCTTCAGATCCCACGCCTCGCGCCATCTGGCCTGGTCGACGCTGAGCAGGTCGCCCTGGGGAATGGCCCCGGCGTTGTTGACGAGGATGTCGGCGTCGCCATGCGCCTCGACCACGAGGGCGTGGCTGTCGTCGCGGGAGAGATCGGCGGCCATGATGGCGATGCGCGCATCCGGCGCCACGGCGCAGATGGCGGCGCGCGCCGCCGCCAGTCGCTCCTGATCACGCGACACCAGCGCCAGCCGGCAGCCCTCCTGGGCGAGCTGGCGGGCGATGGCGAGGCCGATGCCCTTGGAGGCGCCGGTGATGACGGCCTTGCGACCGGTCAGGTTCAAATCCATGTGCGCCTCCCTTGGCCGACTGCGGTTGCGCCAGTCCACTGGCCTCCGCCTGTCGGGTTATGTCTCCCCATGTCCGCCCCGGCTTCATCGTCGCGCCGCAGAGCTGGATCATCAGATTGGCCCACGGCCGACGCCGCGACGCAAGCCGCCATCGATCCGGATCGGCGAAAGCGCGCCTGCGCCAGGCTGGGAGCGCCTCGTGATCGATCAGGCGACACCGGCTGATCGACAGGCGCTCTAGCTGCGTGGCCAACCCGCCAGCAGGCCGCGCAAGGCGGTGACGAATGCGATGGGCTGGTCGACCATGATGTGATGCCAGGCCTCGGGGATCAGGATGCAGGGCGAGCCAGGCGGCGCCACCTCGCGGGCGTAATCAATCACGCCTTCTTCCAGAAACACCGAATTCTCGGCGAACATCATCGCCACCGGGCATTTCGCCGCCGACATGTCGATGTGTGGGTTGCCGTCGTGGTAGCCCTTCCACATGAAGGGGTCGAACTTCCAGGTGAAGCCCGCCGGGCTGTCGGCGGTCGCCGCCACCTGTTTCAGCGAGCCGCGGGCGATAAAGTCGGCGATGAACACGTTCTCGCACGGCTGCGGCGGCTGGAAGCGGAAGCGGTTCATCGCCTCCTGCCAGCTGGGATAGACGCGGTTGGGCTTCGGCTGTTTCAAGGGGCCGCGCCGCGAGCGCCGGTCGCGCCGCCGCTCCGGCGACATCACCGGGCTGTCGACGGTGACGATGGCGGTGAGCTCCTCGCCATGGCGCGCGGCGCAGGCGATCAGCGGCATGCCGCCGAAGGAGTGCCCGACGAACACCGGCTTGCCCGCGTCAAACAGGCCTGCGGCGCGGGCCACCTCCATGATCTCGGCGACGAACGTGTCCAGATCATAGCTGGCGCGGTGGTCGGAATTGCCCATGCCCGTCCACGACAGCGCCGCGACGCGATGGTCACGGGCAAAGAACGGCGCAATGAAGCTCCACCAGTCGGCGTGGGCGCCATTGCCATGCAGAAACAGCAGGCCTGGCTTGCCGCGCTCGCCCCAGGTGAGCATTTCGACCCCGGCGCCGCGCACGTTGACATGGCTGCGCTCCGGCGCATGTGCCAAAGCGGCGTCGAACCAGGCGGGGGCAGGGGGGCGTTCGCCATGAAACGGCGCGAGCAGGGCGGCGTAAGGGGGCGTGGCCGGATTAACCGCCTGGCCAAGGTCTTGCGCCGTTTGCGGGGCGGCGTCGCTGGTCGCGGCGGAATCCGGATGTTGTGCTGACGTCGCCAGGGTCGCTCTCCCACTTGCTGGATCAAATATTTTATTCCGGATTTTCAGAGCGGGGCGTCAGTGTCAAGGCGCGGGGCTGCCGCCGTGCGTCACGCCTGCGGTCAGCGAGGTTGCGCGCCATCCGTCATGCGCTGGTTGCAAGGCTGTGCACAGGCGCGGCGTCGCCACGCACTGCCGTGAGCCGGGGTGGGCGCAGGCCAGGCGCCCATGCCGGCGCAGGCGGACTCCGTTGATTTTGGCTGGTTTTGCCGCAGGGCCAGCCCATGCGCCGTGGGCGCCAGGCTGCGGTCGGCCAGTGGCGCCGCCCGGGCGCGGCTGGCAGGCTAATCCTGCATAAAAAATATCTGTTCTCAGGATGGGCGCCTGCTGGTAACTGTTGAACAAAAGGCCCCGTTGAGGGTCAAATAATCAAAACAGCGGCAATGGGAGAGGAAACGAGATGGATTTCACCGTCACCGAGCGTGAGTCGTATTGGCGCGACCGGGTCCGCAAATTCATTCAGGACCACGTGGTCCAGGGCGAGATCGACTACCACAAGGAGATGGATCTCGTCGGCAAGGAGCGCTGGCGCGTCTCCCAGGTGCTGGAAGACCTGAAGGCCAAGGCGAAAGCTGAGGGCCTGTGGAACCTGTTCCTCGCGCCCAATCCCGACCACGACGAGGACAATTATCGTGGCGCAGGCCTGAGCAACCTCGAATACGCCATGTGCGCCGAGGAAATGGGCCGCTACCACATCGCCTCCGAGGTGTTTAACTGCTCGGCGCCTGACACCGGCAATATGGAAGTGCTGCACCGTTACGGCACCCGCGCCCAGAAGGACACCTGGCTGAAGCCGCTGATGAACGGCGACATCCGCTCCGTGTTCCTGATGACCGAGCCGGAGGTCGCCTCCTCCGACGCCACCAATATTGAGACCTCCATTGTCCGCGACGGTGATCATTACGTGATCAACGGCCGCAAATGGTGGTCGTCCGGTCTCGGCGACCCGCGCTGCAAGATTGGCATCCTGATGGGCAAGACCGACAAGTCGGCGCCGCGCCACCAGCAGCAGTCGCAGATCCTCGTTCCCATGGACACCCCCGGCATCGAGATCGTCCGCATGCTGCCGGTGTTCGGCTTCGACGACGCCCCGCACGGCCATGCCGAAGTGCTGTTCAAAAACGTCCGCGTGCCGGCCGAGAACCTGATCCTCGGCGAAGGCCGTGGCTTCGAGATCGCCCAGGGTCGCCTTGGTCCGGGCCGCATCCATCACTGCATGCGCACCATCGGCGTCGCCGAAGTGGCGCTGGAGAAGATGGTGAAGCGCCTGCAGTCGCGCGTCGCCTTCGGCAAGAAGGTCTCCGAGCATTCGATCTGGGAGCAGCGCGTCGCCGAGGCCCGCACCGACATCGAAATGACCCGTCTGCTGTGCCTGAAGGCGGCGGACATGATGGACAAGGTCGGCAACAAGGCCGCCGCGCTCGAGATCGCCATGATCAAGGTCGCCGGCCCGCGCGTCGCCCTGAAGATCATCGACGACGCCATCCAGGCCCATGGCGGCGGCGGCGTCACCACCGATTTCGGCCTGGCCTCCCGCTGGGCGGGCATCCGCTCGCTGCGTCTGGCGGATGGTCCGGACGAAGTGCACAACCGGGCGATCGCTCGCATCGAATTCGCCCGCCATTCCAACGCAGGATAATAGCGCAGTGCTGGATCAGAACGAAGTCGCGGAGGAGGTCTTCTCCGGAACCAAGCCTGTCGAGGAGCGCCATCGGTTTAACGAGGCGCAGCTTGAGGCCTGGCTCGTCGACAATGTGGAGGGCTATGAAGGCCCTCTCACGGTCGAGCAATTCAAGGGCGGGCAGTCCAACCCGACGTATTGCCTGATTACCCCATCGCGGAAATACGTTCTGCGGCGCAAGCCGCCGGGCAAGCTGCTGCCGTCGGCGCATGCAGTGGACCGTGAGTACCGCGTCATCGCGGCGCTCAACACGGTCGATTACCCGGTGGCGCGCGCCTATGCGCTGTGCCTCGATGAGACCGTCATCGGCACCATGTTCTACGTGATGTCGATGGAAGAGGGGCGGGTGTTCTGGAACGGCAAGCTGCCCAGCGTGCCGAAAGAACAGCGCGCCGTCATGTATCGCGACGAGATCGAGACGCTGGCGAAGCTGCACAATCTCGATCCCGTGGCGATCGGCCTCGAGACCTTCGGCCGGCCTGGCAATTACTTTTCACGCCAGGTCGATCGCTGGACCAAGCAGTTCCGCGCCTCCGAAGATCGCAAGTTCGAATCGATGGAAAAGCTCATCGAATGGTTGCCAAAAACCGTTCCCGAGCAGACGCGCACCTCGGTGGTGCACGGCGACTATCGCCTCGACAACATGATCTTCCACCCCACCGAGCCGCGCGTTCGCGCCATTCTCGACTGGGAGCTGTCGACGCTTGGCGATCCGATGGCCGACTTCACCTATGTCATCATGGGCTGGGTGATGGAGCATGACGGGCGCGCCTCGCTCGGCGGCATCGACTTCAAGGCCGAGGGCATCCCCGACCTTGATGAGGTGATCGACATCTATTGCAAGGCCACCGGGCGCGACGGCATTCCGGATGTGAACTGGTACTTCGCCTACAATCTGTTCCGGTTGTCGGCGATTTCCCAGGGCATCGCCGGTCGCGTGCGCGATGGCACGGCCAACAGCCCACGCGCCGCCGAGGCCGGCAAGCGCGCCGAGCCGCTGGCCGACATGGCGTGGGAATACGCAAGGAAAGCCGGCGCCTGAGCGCTGGATGTGCGGGCGCGGCGATCCCCGGGTCGCCGCGCCTGTTTTGCCGGGCAGACGGAAAATCCGCGCCTGGATGACGTGACCGATGCGCCGTCGCATGCGCCGCCTCCGGGCAGGCCAGGCGGGGGGCATAAGGGGCGTCAGACCACCGACAAGGGAAGGCAGGGAGCGCTCATGAGCACATTGTTTGATCTCACCGGCAAGGTCGCGCTGATCACCGGTTCCTCCCGCGGCATTGGCCGCGCCATCGCCGAGCGCATGGCCGAACACGGCGCGAAGGTGGTGATTTCCTCGCGCAAGGCTGGCCCTTGCGATGAGGTGGCCAAACTCATCAATGACCGCCATGGCGATGAGCGCGCCATCGCCGTTCCGGCCAACATCTCCGAGAAGGCTGATCTGCAGCGCCTCGTCGACGCCACCAACGCCAAATGGGGCCAGATCGACATTCTGGTGTGCAACGCCGCCTCCAACCCCTTCTACGGGCCGATGGAGAAGCTGCCCGACGACGCCTTCCGCAAGATTCTCGACAACAACATCGTCTCCAACCACTGGCTGGTGCAGATGACCGCGCCGCAGATGCGCGCGCGCAAGGACGGCTGCATCATCATCGTCTCATCGATTGGCGGCCTGCGCGCCTCTACGGTGATCGGCGCCTATTGCATCTCGAAGGCCGCCGACATGCAGCTGGCGCGCAACCTCGCCGCCGAATATGGCCCGGACAATGTGCGGGTGAACTGCATCGCCCCTGGCCTGATCAAGACCGATTTCGCCCGCGCCCTGTGGGAAGACCCCGACAATCTGGCGCGGACAACTTCCACCGCCCCCTTGCGCCGCATCGGCACGCCAGACGAAATCGCTGGCGCCGCCGTGTTCCTCGCCGGGCCGGGCGGCAATTTCATGACTGGCCAGTCGCTGGTCATCGATGGCGGCGTCACCGTCGTCTGACGCGTTCAACCACGGAGCTGGCGCGCCCCCGATTCTGCGCCAGCCTCCGCATCGCGGCGCCCCTTTAGCCGCACCGCATAACAAGGACGGAGCACACACGAATGAAGGCGATCCTCTCCAAGGCCGTAGGCGGGCCGGACACCCTGGTGCTTGAGGAGGTTCCGGATCCGGTTCCGGGTCCGAAGCAGGTTCTGCTCGCCGTCAAGGCATGCGGCGTGAACTTCCCGGACACGCTGATGATCGAGGACAAATATCAGTTCAAGCCGCAGCGCCCGTATTCGCCGGGCGGCGAAGTGGCAGGCGTGGTCGAGGCGGTCGGCGCCGAGGTCACCGGCGTCAAGGTCGGCGACCGGGTCATTGGCTCCACCGGCCACGGCGGCATGGCCGAGAAGGTGCTGGTCGACGGTTTCCGCTGCATCCCGATGGCCGATGAGATGCCTTTCGATGAGGCCTCGGCCTTCATCCTCACCTATGGCACCTCGCATCACGCGCTGAAGGATCGCGGCCAGCTCAAGGCCGGCGAGACCCTGCTGGTGCTCGGCGCCGCCGGCGGCGTCGGCCTCGCAGCCGTGGAGCTGGGCAAGGCCATGGGCGCGCGCGTCATTGGCGCGGTGTCGAGCCAGGAGAAGGCGGACCTCGTGCGCAAGCACGGCGCCGACGATGTGGTGATCTACCCGCAGGGTCCGTTCGACAAGGATGGCCGCAAGCAGCTCGCCGCATTGTTCAAGGAAGCCTGCGGCGAAAACGGCGCCGATGTGATCTATGACGGCGTCGGCGGCGACTACGCCGAGGCGTCGCTGCGCGCCATCGCCTGGGAAGGCCGCTTCCTGGTGGTCGGCTTCCCGGCTGGCATCCCGTCGCTGCCGCTCAACCTGACGCTGCTCAAGGGCTGCCAGGTGATCGGCGTGTTCTGGGGCGCGTGGGTGGCCCGCAATCCGCAGGGCTTCGCCGCCAGCGTCGCCGAACTGATGGACTTCTACAAGCGTGGGCTGGTGAAGCCTTACGTCTCCGAGCGCTTCCCGCTGGCCAGGGCCGGCGACGCCATCGCCCACCTCGCCGCGCGCAAGGCGCTGGGCAAGGTCGTGGTGACCATGGAGTGAGGCGCCTGGGCGCGCGGCGCTTGCGCCAGCGCGCCCGGATGATGCTGTAGCGCGCCGCGGGCCATCCGCCTGCGGCCGCGTCTTTCAAGGGGATTGCTCATGCAGCCGGGCGCAGACCCGCCGCATGGGCGTAACGCCGGGGCGTGGCCCTGGCGGCGGGGCGGGCCGGCGAGGGGGAGCCTTTCGGCCAGTTTCGCAACGAGGACGAGGGCAAAATGGCTGACCTTGAGAAATTCCGCGTCGAGACCCGCGCCTGGCTGGAGGCGAACTGCCCGGCCGAAATGCGCGTGCCGACCGAGGACGAGGAAGACACCGTCTGGGGCGGGCGCAATCCGACCTTCCGCAATGACGCGCAGCGCGTCTGGCTGGAGCGTATGGGCGCCAAGGGCTGGACCGCCCCGGAATGGCCGACCGAATATGGCGGCGGCGGCCTCAGCCGTGAGGAAGCCAAGATCCTCACCGAAGAGATGCGCAACTTGAACTGCCGTTCGCCGCTGTCGTCGTTCGGTCTGTGGATGCTCGGTCCGGCGCTGCTGAAATACGGCTCTGACGAGCAGAAGAAGAAATATCTGCCGCCGATCGTGCGCGGCGAAATCCGCTGGTGCCAGGGCTATTCTGAGCCAGGCGCCGGTTCCGACCTCGCCTCGCTGCAGACCCGCGCCGAGGACAAGGGCGACCACTTCCTCGTCAATGGCTCGAAGATCTGGACCAGCTACGCCGACAAGGCCGACTGGATCTTCTGCCTCGTGCGCACCAATCCGACCGCGCCGAAGCATGAGGGCATCTCCTTCCTGCTGTTCGACATGGCCTCGCCCGGCGTCAGCACCCAGCCGATCCTGCTGATCTCCGGCAATTCGCCGTTCTGCCAGACCTTCTTCGACGACGTGAAGGTGCCCAAGGACCAGCTGGTCGGCGTGCGCGACAAGGGTTGGGAGATCGCCAAATATCTGCTGACCCATGAGCGTAACTCGATCAGCTCCATGGGCGGCCGGGCGCATCGCCCGGTGCATGAGGTGGCGGCCCAGCACGTCGGTCTCGACGATCGCGGCCAGCTCGATGACAGCCTGCTGCGCGGCCAGATCGCGCGCCTTGAAGTGGATGAACTGGCCTTTGAGCTGGCCATGGAGCGGGCTGGCGACATGGCCAAGCGCGGCGAGATCCACGGCGCCTATTCGTCGATGCTCAAATATTACGGTTCGGAGCTGAACAAGCGCCGCCACGAGATCCTGATGTCATCGGGCGGCTCCGAGGCGCTGGAGTGGGAGAGCGCGCGTTCCGAGCATGGCGCGGCGCCGCGCGCCTGGCTGCGCACCAAGGCCAATTCGATCGAAGGCGGCACCTCCGAGGTGCAGCTCAACATCCTGGCCAAGCGCATCCTCGAGCTGCCAGGCGCCTGAGCCGCCATCCTCTGACGCTGTCCGGCCCGCCGGCCAGCGTCGCCACAGCCTTCGTATTCGACTGATCCCGGACCACGCGCTCCACGCGCCCGCAGCCGCCAGCGACCCCGATGGTCGCACGCGCCGGGCGGTGGACGCAGTCCCTGCAACAGGAACCCTGTCATGGCGCTTGTGCTCAATGACGAACAGACCATGCTGCGCGACACCGCGCGCAGCTTCCTTGCCGCTGAGGCGCCGGTGGCGTCTCTGCGCCAGCTGCGCGACAATGCTGTCGCCGATGGCTTTTGCCGCGACCTGTGGAAGAAAATCGCCGACATGGGCTTTGCCGGCGTGCTGATTCCCGAAGAGTTCGGCGGCGTCGGCCTCGGCCATGTCGAGGCTGGCGTGGTGGCCGAGGAGATCGGCCGCAACCTCAGCGCGA
This sequence comes from Camelimonas sp. FR25, assembly GCF_059740505.1. Classification (NCBI taxonomy): domain Bacteria; kingdom Pseudomonadati; phylum Pseudomonadota; class Alphaproteobacteria; order Hyphomicrobiales; family Chelatococcaceae; genus Camelimonas; species Camelimonas sp. FR25. The sequence continues at coordinate 220,241 of NZ_JCAWFG010000103.1, forward strand.
CGCCTTTCCTGTCGACCGCCATTCTCACCGCCGCGGCGCTGCTGCAGGGCGGCTCGGACGCCCAGAAGGCGGCGTGGCTACCGAAGATCGCCGCCGGCGACATCATCGGCGCCCTGGCTGTCGATGAGGGCGCCAAGCACCGGCCGGAGAAGGTGGCGCTGGCCGCCGCCCGCACCGGCAATGGCTTTGTGCTCAATGGGGCGAAGACCTTTGTCGTCGATGGGCACGTCGCCGACCTGCTGGTCGTCGCCGCCCGCACCTCAGGCAAGGCAGGCGATCGCGACGGGCTGACCCTGTTCCTCGTCGACGGCGCCGCCAGCGGCCTTGTGCGCGAGCGTACGGTGATGGTCGACGCCCACAACGCCGCCCGCCTGCAGTTCGACGGCGTCGAGGTGACGGCTGACGCGGTGCTCGGCGAGGTCGATGGCGGCTATGCGCTGCTTGAGGGCGTGCTCAATGTCGGTCGCGCGGTGCTGGCGGCGGAGCTGTCGGGCATCGGCGGCCAGGCCTTCGACACCACCCAGGCCTATATCAAGGAGCGCACCCAGTTCGGCCGCATCATCGGCGAGTTCCAGTCGCTGCAGCACCGCTCGGCGCATCTGTTCAGCGAGCTGGAGGTCACCCGCGCCGCCGTGCTCAAGGCGCTGCAAGTGCTCGATGCGGCGCCAGAGCAGGCGGCGACCATCGTGGCCGTCGCAAAGGCCCGTGCCGGCGTCAGCACCGAGCTGGCGGTGCAGGAGGGCGTACAGATGCATGGCGGCAACGGCATGACCGACGCCTTCGACATCGGCCTGTACATGAAGCGCGCCCGCGTCGCCCAGGAGTTGCTCGGCGACAGCAATTTCCACGCCGATCGCCTGGCCCGCGCTAACAGCTACTGAGGCGAGGCCGCCGCCTCATCCATGGCCTGCAAGGCGCAAGCGCCGTGCGGGCGCGTGAAACCCGGTGAGACGTGTTCATCGGGTTTCAGCATGAGGTTTGCCGGCTTGCTTGTGCCGTGATGCTTGCCTTACCCAAGGGCATCACGCCGGCCATCCAGCGGATGGCGACCCAACCGGCGGCGCACCTGTGCGCCGCCTTTTTTGAGACAGACGGGAGAGACGTCCATGAAGCTGCATGACAAGGTTATCGTGATCACTGGCGGCGCCGATGGCATTGGCAAGGGTCTCGCCGTGCGCTTTCTCAAGGAGAACCCCAAGGCGGTCGTCATCTGCGACATCAATGAAGCCAAGGTGAAAGCCGCGGCCGATGAGATTGGCGCCAGCGCCGCTTATGGCTGCGACGTGTCGAATGAAGCCGCGCTGGTGGCGATGATTGACGACGTCGAGCAGCGCTTCGGCCCGATCGATCTGTTCTGCTGCAACGCCGGCATTGGCGACTTCACCGGCTCTGATCCGAATTTCGTCGGCGCAGCCGACAATCACGTCTGGGACAAGAGCTGGGGCGTCAATGTCATGCAGCACGTCTATGCGGCGCGCGCCCTGGTGCCGCGCATGCAGAAGCGCGGCGGCGGCTATTTCCTCAACACGGCCTCGGCGGCTGGCCTGTTGTCGCAGATCGGCAGCGCCGTCTACGCCACCACCAAGCACGCCGCCGTCGGCTTCGGCGAAATCCTCGCCATCACCCATCGCGACGACGGCATCCGCGTCTCCATGCTGTGCCCGCAGGCGGTCGATACCCCGCTGCTGCGCGCTGGCGGCGACGGCCCGCAGCATATCGATGGCGTGCTGACCCCGGCGCAGCTGGCCGACGTGGTGGTCGAAGGTCTCAATGAAGAGCGCTTCCTGATCCTGCCGCATCCGCAGGTCAGCGGTTACATGCAGAACAAGACCAATAATTACGACCGCTGGATCGGCGGCATGGCCAAGCTGCGCCGCAGCATGGGCGGCAATTTCGGCCCGGCCAAAAGCTGATTTGCCGCGCTGGGCCCATAGCCTGCGCCCATGGTCCTGGCCCGCTGCGTGGCGGGCCCATCGCCAGCGCCCATGACCTGGCCCGCTGCGCGGCGGGCCCATCGCCAGCGCCCATCACCTGTCCTGCTGCGCGGCGGGTCCACGGCCTGTGCCCATCACCTGGCCCGCCACGCGGCGGGCCAGCGCCGCGTGGCGGCAGCCGTAGCTTCGCTTGCGCCGCTGCCGCCTGATACGCCGCAAAGCCCGCGTCCCACCCACGTCCCTGCGTATCAGCTCAGGGCGCGAAGTCGCTGGGGCTCATGGCGTCGGCGACGATGGCGGCGATTGGCAGGCTAAACCGGCATTCAAACCCCTCCGGCGCATAAACCAGATCAAGCTTGCCGCCGAACTCGCGACGCAGCGCCCGGTCGAGCAGGCGCGAGCCCAGCCCCTGCCGCGTCGGCGGCGTCACCCTGGGGCCGCCGCGCTCCACCCAGGCCAGATGCAATAGCGCCGGCTGCTGCTCGGCCCCAAGCTCGATACGCCAGTCGATGGTCACCTTGCCACTGTCGACAGACAGCGCGCCATATTTGGCGGCGTTGGTCGCCAGTTCGTGGAAGCACATGCACAGGCTGAGCGTGGCGCGGGGATTAAGCCGCAGTTTCGGCCCCGAGGCGACGATGCGCTGGCTGTTCTGGCTCTGATAGGGCTGCAGCTCCGCCTTGATGGCGTCATGTAGCCAGGCGCCGCGCCATTCGCTGGCGGTGAGCAGGTCATGGGTCTTGGCCAGCCCCACCAGGCGGTCTTCAAAGGCTTCCCACGCCTCATCCGGCGCCGTGGAGCGCCTGGTGAGCAAGGCGATGGACTGCACGGTCGCCAGCGAATTCTTGACGCGATGGTTGAGCTCACGCAGCAGCAGGCGCTGGCGGTCGGCGGCGCTGCGCCGCTCGGTGATCTCATGCACGATGCCGACCACGGTCGGCGGCCCGCCTGGGCGCATCACCGGCCGGCCGCGCACCTCGACCCAGTGCACGCCGCCATCGGGCCACTGCACGCAAACCTCAACGACGAACGGCTCCCGCCCGGTCACCGCCCTGGTGATGGCTTCCCGGTGGTCGTCGCGCAGGCCTGGATGCAGCACCCCGGCCAGCGTCTGCAGATCGACGCGGCCAGGCGGCAGGCCGAGCAATTCGCGGCTACGCTCGGAGCCCACCAGCTCATTTTGCGCCGGGTCATAGCTCCACGCCCCCAGTTCGCTGGCCTCCATGGCCAGCCTCAGCCGCTGCTCGCTGGAGCGCAGCATGGCCTCAACCTGGTCGCGCTCGGCGTTGCGCCGCGCCAGTTGCTGCGAGGCGTCGCGCAGGGCGCGCTGAATGTCATCGAACTCATTGACGCCGGTGCGCTGCACCGGGATCACCTCATCGCGGGCCAGCTTTCGCGCGTTGGCGGTGAGGCGCTCCACCGGCCGCACCAGTTGGCGCGACAGATAGATCACGTGCGCCAGCCCAAGCAGCGCCACCAGCCCAAGCGCCCCCAGCCAGGCCAGCGACCGCTTGAGCGCCGCCTGCAGGCGATGCTGCGGATAGACCACGACGAAATTCCAGTCGTGGTTCGGCGTGCGGCTGAACACGGCGGTGGCGGTCGGCAGGCCCTGGCGGCGCAGATAGACCACATCCTCGCGCACCTCGCGCATGCGCGACAGCAGCCGGGGCGGCGCCAGCGGCTGATTGAAGATGGGTTCGGCGCCCGTTCTGGCGATGACATGGCCGAGACCGCTGACGGCGGCGCCGTTCCATTCATTATTGCCAAGCCCGCCGCCAGCCATGATCTGCGTCCAGATGCGCTGGTCGAGCTCGACGGTGATCAGATCGCGCTCGGGGCTGTCGCCGGGGAACGGCGCGTCGAGCAACACGCGCGGCGGGCTTTCGGGGTTGAGCTGGTGGATCGAGATCACTGGCTGGCCGCTGCGCAGTGCTTCAGCACGTGGGGCGAGGCGGTCCGGTGTGACGACGATCAGCGCCTCGCCGTTGCGGGTGATCCGGGCCGGTCCGCGCAGGGGGGCGACGGCGAAATTGGTCCCGCGCAATTGTGGCTGTTCAGCCAGCCGTGTCAGCAGGACCTCATAGGTTGCCTCCGCTGGCAGCGGCTCGTTGGCAATGACCCGCGCCGCGTCCTTCAGCTTGGAAAATTCCTGATCGAGATGTTGCGCCAGCGTCCGGGTGGCGCGCAGCAGCAGCTCTTCGGTCGCGCTCTTCTCCGCGTCATAGGCGGTGTAGAGGCCAGCGATAGCGATCAATATGGCCGGAACGATGATGCTGAGCACCAGCCACATCAGGCGGGTGGCGAAAGGCAGGCTACGTCGGGCGGCCGCCGTGTCGGGAGATCTCGGCCACGCCGTCTCTGTCACCCTGCAGTCCCCCCTGACCACTGGCGCGGCGTGCGCGTTACCGGGTGACTGCACGCCATCTCCGGGTCCAGATGCAATGGGTTACAGGCGGCTTACAGCGAATGCAAGGTTTGAACGCCGCCGGCTGACCCCAGGATGTCGCCGCAACTCTGGGTCGTTGCGCCTTGACTTGTCGGGGCGAGGCGCAAGGTGGCTGCCGACTGCCGACTGCCGACTGCCGACTGCCGACGCCGTTGCGCCGCCCGCCAGGTCGCCGCTGCCGTCAGGGCCGGGCGGGCGCTGCGCGCGCGGCGTTTGGCGCTGGCGGCCGGCCTGCGAGGGCCAGCATCAGCACGCCGCACACGCCCAGGCCGCCAGCGAACAGATAAGACGCGCCATAGCCGTGGAAATGGTCATGCAACAGCCCCAAAGCGATGGGGCCGCCCGCCACGCCGACCATGGTGACGAGGCTGTGCGCCGAATAGATGCGGGCGTATTCGCGCGTGCCGAAAGCCTCGGCCATCAGCAGCGGCTGCATCATCAGCAGATTGCCGACAGGCAGGCCGAACAGCACCACAGCTGACAGCAGCAGAAAGCGATCGGTGGTCGAGGCGATCATCACCAGCGCCACCGCTTGCACCGCCATCGAGATCAGCGTGAAAGGGATGCTCGGGGCGCGCAGCAGGATGACGCCGCCCGACAGGCGGCCGGTGATGCTGGCGACTGCAAGCAGCGACACCGATAGGGCCGCAGCCTCAACCCCAAGCCGGGACGACACCATGTTGTACATGTGCGAGATGCCGCCGACCTGCGCCGCCATGGTGAACACATAGGCCACCGACACCAGCCAGAAGAAGCGCGAGGCCCGCGCTTCGAGCCAGCTGTGGCCGGAGCGGATCAGCCCCGGCTTCTGCCCTGGGGCGACAGGCGCGCCGTCCGGGTTGAGCCCCATGGATTCCGGCGACGGCTTGATCACCCACAGCGTCAGCGGGATCACGCCGATAAAAAACGCCGCGCCGAGCCAGGGCCCGGCGCCAGCGAGACCAACGCTATTGATCAGCCAGGCGGTGGCGGGCGTGATGATGGCGCCGCCGACCGACAGGCCGGTCATGGCGATGGACAGCGCCGTGGCGCGTTTGGCGTCAAACCAGCGCGTCAGCACCGTCATCGCCGGCACAAGGCCGCAGCCGCCGTAAGCCACGCCGAACAGCGCGTAAAACAGGTAGAGCTGCCAGGGCGTCTGCACCAGATAGATCAGCGACAGCGCCGCCGCGCTTAGCACCGCCGAGCCGACGATGAAATAACGCACGTCGATGCGGTCGATGAAGCGGCCGGTGAACATGCCGGCGAAGCCGGAGGTCACAAAGAACAGCGCCGTGGCGCTGCTGGCCATCGAGACAGGAAAGCCGCGCTCCGAAACGAAGGCCTTCAGCAGCACCGACAGATTGTAGAAGGCGAGGCCGCCGGTGGTGAACAACAGCACGGTCATGGCCGCGACGATCCACCAGCCATAGTACAGGCGCGAGGGGCTAGCGGCGGCGTCAACTGGCGACATGGTCTGCTCGTGATTGTTGTGCGTGGCGCCTTGCATACACGTTGTTCTGGCCAGCCGGAAAGTGAGGCGGACGCACACTGACAGGGCGGGCTGCGCGTGGCGCACATGGCGTAACTGACGTAGCTGGCGCGCATGCGCCCTTGCCGTGTCTGAAGACGCCAGGACGCCTGGACGCCTGGCGCAACTGGTACTTGCGCGGGCAGGTGGGCGCGGCGTCACAAATCAGACCGCTGCGCCTTCCCAAACGCAAAACGGGGAGCCCGAAGGCTCCCCGCATGGCGAAACGCTGGTCTGATCAGGATCAGAAGTCGCGCTGGATGCGCAGACGGCCCTGCCAGGCGTAGTCGGTGTTGGTGGTCTTGGCGTAGTTGACGCCATTGACCCGGTAGCTGACGTTCTTGTTGTTGTCCTTGACGCGGCCATCGGTGTTGACTTGGGCGAAGGCGACTTCAGCGCCGATGTCCAGACCCTTGACCGGCGACCAGACGATATTGGTGCCGACGTTGATGACGTTGAAGTCACGCAGCACGGACGACTGCGAGAAGTTCACGGCCTGCTGGGTGTTGAACACGCCGCCAGCCGGGATCAGCGAGCCGCCGAGGCCGGTGTACAGCGGGCCAAGCGCGCCGCGGGCGCCCGAACCATAATTGACCTGGGCGTAGCTGCCGAACACGGCCTGACGCACGGTCGGGGTCCAGTAGTGCAGGTAAGCGGCGAGCAGCGACCAGCTCTGGCTCAGCTTGATGTCGCCATGGGCGTTGATGTAGCCCTCGGCGGTGTTGACGGTGAAGCGGCCGAAGCTCTGGCCGGTGAGGGTGTCGCCGCCGAGCATGGCGTTGGCGCCGGTGTAGGACATGGCGCCCTTGCCGTAAGCGGCCTGCAGCCACAGCTGGTCGCCCTTGGCGATGAACGGCAGGTTGAACTTCACGCCACCCTGCACGGCGTAGCCCCAGGCGGCGTCCGGACGGCCTGGCGCGTCATAGACGCCAGCGGTGCCGCGGTTGCCATAGTGGCCGACGCTGATCTGGTGCGCAGCAGCCGACAACTGGGCCGAGCCCCACGAACCGTCGTGGCGCAGCGCAAGGATGAAGTCCGGCACGTTCAGGCGCTGGGCGGCGTCGACGCGGGCGTAGCTGGTCGGCAGGCCTGTCAGCGGATCGAAGGTGGCGCCGACATTGGCGTAGAAGCGGCCGCCGGTGATGGTCTGGCCATCAACCGAACCATAGATCGGCATGCGGCGGAAGGTCGGGTCTTCCATCGCCACGGTGGCGCTGAAGCCGTTGCCGAGCTTGGCGGTGTAAGCGAGGCCGTTGGTGCTCTGCACTTCCGACGACGAGGTCGAGCCGATCAGCTCCAGCTCATGGCCATAGAAGTCGTAGAACGAACCGAAGCGACCGGCGGTCAGGCCAGCGAACTGGATGAACGCCTTGTCGGCTTCAACATATTTCTGGGCGCGGCCAAAGGTGTCAACGCCCGTGGCGCCGAACGACTGGGCCATACGCTCGCCGGTGCCCGAACGCAGCGACCAGCCGCCAGTACGGCTGGCCATCTCGAAGCGCACGAAGGTGCGCAGCGCGCCCCATTCGGTGTTGGTGCGGGCGTCAACCTGAATGCGGCCAACGGCGCGCATGCTGGAACGGTCCGGATTGCCAACCTTCAGCGGGCCCGAGAGGTTGTACTCGAAGCGGGCGCGGCCGCCGACGCGGATGCAGGTGTCGGTGCCGGGGATGTAGAAGAAGCCAGCGCCGAAAGTCGTGCAGGCCTTCACATATTCAACCGGCGCAGACTTCGTTGCGGGAAGATCGGCGGCGCTGGCGGTGGCGACGACGCCAAGCGATGCAACGGAACCGAGCAGGAATGCTCTGACGATGCTCACGATGGTGACTCCAGAAGGTTCGGGCTCTTGTGGCCCTTGGGCAGTGTTGGGCGGACCCGGAGGCGACGCCCCGGCTGATTTGCGGGATACCCACGCTTTATGACAGTCTTGCTACAATCGGCGGCACGGCGCAAAGGCGCTGTTGTTGGCATAACTTTGCGTCACCCACAGAAGTCATCGCAAAAAATTTTCAAGGAATTGGTATTAAAGAGTTTAGGCTCACTGAAGTGGTCGGTATAGCGCTGTGAAACCGGCGCCGGCCGGGATGAAGGCGGCCGATCATCGCGCCAATCATCCTGTGGCGCGCGGCGATCAACGCGGCTGTACGCCCTGTGCGTTCACGGGGCGGCTTTTGTTACAGAATGTTGCTGTAGTTTGCGGGATGAGAGCGCCGGCGATGGTTGCCTTAAAAGGGGTCGCTTCGTGGCGAAATCATGCAGGTCTGCCTGAAGCTGTGGCGCGGGCGCCACAGATTTCCCGCCCAATTTGACGTCGGAGTCAACGGCCTCCCGACCTGCCGCCCCACCCGCCCTCCGGCCCGAGACGGCGCCAGTGCGGCCGACGCCACGGCGGGCCATCGCCTCGCCGCATGGCCGTCGCGGCTGCCCTGCGTCGGCGTGTCTTGCGAGCCCGGCGCCGTTGAGCGCACCATCGGCGCAATAATGAATCAACGATGCAGGTGAGGAAAATCGATGGCCGAAATGGCTTTGCCCGAGGGTTACGTCATGTCGCCAGATGAGGCGACGCGGATTCTGACCGCGCCCGGCGCGCAGTTTGAATATGAGACCATTGATATCCGCGGCGTGCCGACGCGGGTATGGAAGAACGCGCCGCCGCATCTGCGCGCCATCCTCGAGGCCAGCGCCGCCTTTGGCGACGCGCCCTGCATCGTGTTCGAAGATGAGCGGCTGAGCTATCGCCAGCATTTTGACGCGGTCTGCGCGCTGGCCACGGCGCTGACGACGCGCTTTGGCGTGCGCAAGGGCGACCGGGTCGCCATCGCCATGCGCAACTATCCCGAGTGGTCGATCGCTTTCTGGGCCGCCACCGCCATTGGCGCGCTGGCGACCCCGCTCAACGCGTGGATGACGGCGGACGAACTGGCCTATTGCCTCACCGATTCGGGCGCCGCGGTGCTGGTCGCCGATGGCGAGCGCATTGATCGCATCGGCGCGGCGCGGCTGGCCGGGCTGCCGATGCGCGCCGTGATCGGCACGCGGCCCGAGACGCCGTTTGGCCCGGACATTGTCGCCTGGGATGAGGTGTCGACGCCCGAAGCTGGCGGCGTCCTGCCGCCTGTCGAACTGGCGCCGGATGATGACGCCACCATCTTCTACACTTCGGGCACCACGGGGATGCCCAAGGGGGTGCTGGGCACGCATCGCAATATCTGCTCCAACCAGATCACCATCGCATTCGGGCGTTTCAAGGCGTTGATGATCGCCGGCCAGCCGCTGCCTGATCCGGCGACGGCGCCGAAAAAAGCGTTTCTGCTGCCGGTGCCGCTGTTCCATGTCACGGGCTGCCATTCTGCGCTGGTCCCCACCATTTTGGGCAGCAACAAGCTGGTGCTGATGTATAAATGGGACCCGCGCCGGGGTCTCGAACTGATCGAGCGCGAAAAGGCCAATGGCTTCACCGGCGTGCCAGCCATCGCCTGGCAGATCATCGAACATCCCGACTTCGACAAATTCGACCTGTCGAGCCTTGAGGCGGTGTCTTATGGAGGCGCCCCGGCGCCGGCGGAGCTGCCCAAGCTGGTGAAGGCGACGTTCCCCGCCGCAAGCTCGGGCAATGGCTATGGCCTGACCGAGACCTCATCGGTCACCGCCCAGAACCAGGGGCTGGAATATCTGCAGCGCCCCGACAGCGTCGGTCGGCCCGTGCCGGTGTGCGAGGTGCGGGTGGTTGGCCAGGACGGGCTGGATGCGCCGCAGGGCGAGATCGGCGAATTGTGGATCAAGGGCCCGAATGTGGTGAAGGGCTACTGGAACAAGCCAGAAGAGACGGCCAAGGCGTTCTCCGACGGCTGGCTGCATTCCGGCGATCTCGTGCGCATCGATGACGAGGGCTACATCTATATTCTTGATCGCGCCAAGGACATGGTGATCCGGGGCGGCGAAAACATTTACTGCACCGAGGTCGAAAACGCGCTCTACACGCATCCCTCGGTCATGGATGCAGCGGTGTTCGGCCTGCCGCACCGCATCCTCGGCGAAGAGGTGGCGGCGGTGGTGCAGCTCAAGCCGGGCCACGACGTGAGCGAGCAGGAGCTGATCGCCCATGCGGCGCAATATCTGGCGGCGTTCAAGACGCCCGTGCGCATTGATGTCCGCGTTGAGCCCCTCCCGCGCAACGCCAATGGCAAGGTGCTGAAGCGCGACCTCAAGGCCCAGCTGGTGGGGTGAGAGGCGGGCCCGCGTCGACGGCGCCGGATGCATCCGGCGTAGCGGCGCCGCTGCGGTCGCGGCGCCAGCCAGAGGGCGTGCGCCTGGCCTTGCGGCAGGCTGTAAGTGGGCCGCTCACGCGTCCGAGGCGGGCCGAGCATTGCACGTGACGGCTGAAGGCGTCTCCTGCAGCTGGCGCTTGCAAACGTCCTTTGCGGGCGGTTTTTGCAAGCGTCTCTTGCAAGCGCCTCTTGCAGGCGTCGCTTGTATACGTATGGCATGTGCGGATTGTCATTGCGTTTTGTGTGTGCGCCTTCACGCGCCGAAGACCGGCGCAGGCGCCGCCCATCAGCAATGATTTGATGCCGCAATGCGCCGATGATTCGATGCGCCGCGCACACCGGACGCCACCGTGCGACCGCATATGGAGGTCAGCGGTTCTGCCGATTGCGATGCGCTGTGTGGCGCGCTGATGTTAGGTCAATCGGCGCGGCTTCTCATGCAACGACTATGCGCCGCCGAAGGTCAGCAGCACATTGCTCGTGCCCCCGCGCAATCGCCAGCCGCTCAGACTGGCCACGAGGGCTGGGCCAAAACAAGCGCTGGGCGGTCCCGGCAAGTGAGGGATCCGGCAAGCGATGGTCGCGGCAAAGGGCGAGCGCCTGGAGCGCCAGGCCGCTGCGGCCCATTCATCGCCGCCCGCCGCCCGCCGGCGTCGTGCGACGCATTCGCACTAAAACTATTGGAAGCGTAAAATAATATTTTAAGTAATTATTCTGGAAGGGACAGCAATGATTGGGTCTCTTGTAGCATTCTCGGCCAATTCGGTAAAATTCTGGCTGTGCAATGAACGCGGCGAGGTGACGTTTTCGTCGTCACCGCCCAGCCGGCGGCTGGCGACCTGGGACCTCGCCGGCATGACGTCGCCGTCACAGGACTGCGACACAGCCATCCGTAGTGTCGCCGATGGCCTGTTTCTGTCGATTGGCGCAAGGGTCACCGCCGAGAATGGCGATGTCTACGCCCTGCCGGTCCTCGCCGAGAAGGCTATCGAATTCCAGTATTTTGCCGACAATGGCGACGACAAGGTCGTCGCCTGCTCGATCACCCGCGTGGTCCAGCCCTATTACTGGATCGCCGCGCCGACGCTGCGCGGCAATCTCAGCCTGGTCTGGACCTCAAGCGAGATGCCCAAGAACAATCTGGTGTTCATCCGCGAGGGGTGACGGCGACGGCAGGCAAGCGCCGTCGCAACAGACGCGGCCCTGCGCCCGGTTATACCAGATCCCGGTGAGCAGGAGAGACCGGGTTCTGGTTGAGCCCGTGCGGCGCCGGAGCATGTCAGGATGCGTCAGCATCTTCGCATCCTTGCGTCACGCCTCGGCCCGTGGCTCAGGCATGGCGTAGACCATGGCGGCGGAGATGCAGGCGAGTATGCCGGCGAGGGCGATGGGCAGGGTGTAGCTGCCGCTGACGTCGAAGGCGTAGCCTGCCAGCGGCGGGCCAAGCAGCGAGCCGACGGCGCCCGCCGTATAGCTGACGCCGATGACGCCGCTGGCGTTGCGCGGGCCGAACACATCGACGAGCAGGGCCGGGGCGAGGGCGACATAGCCGCCGTAGCACAGCCCGAAAATCAGGGCGAAGGCGGCGAGGCCCAGGGCGCTGTGGGAGACGATCCACCAGCCCATCATCAGCCCGAGGCCAAGGAACATCAGCGACAGCGACAGCCGGCGCCCGAGACGGTCGGCGACGCCGCCGATGAGGAAGCGTCCGGCGGTCGAGCCAATGCCGATGAGCGCGAACAGCGTGACGGCGGTGGAGGGATCGACGCCGCGATCCTGCGCTGACGGCGTCAGATGCACGAAGGGCATGAACAGGCCAACCGAGGCCAGCACCGAGGCGATATAGAAAATGCGGAACTGTGGTGAGCGCACGGTGGCGCCCAGCGTCATGCCTGGCAGATCCTGGCGCGAGGGCAGGGGGCCATGCAGCAATTGGCCATCGGGCGCCATGCCGCGCTTCTCCGGCGCATTGTCAACGAACAGGGCCGCGGCGCCGCCCGCCAGCACGACGAACAGGCCAAGCACGGTGTAAGCGCCGCGCCAGCCCATGGAGGCGACGAGATATTCGGCGACCTTGGGCATCACCAGCGTGCCGAGGCCAATGCCCGACACCGCAATGCCCGAGGCGAAGCCGCGTCGCAGCAGAAACCAGCGCTGCACGGCGCTGACCGCCGGCACGTAAGCGAAGCCGATGCCAAAGCCGACGCCCAGGCCAATAGCCAGCGCGATCATGGTGATGGAGCCAGACATGCCGGCCCCCATCAGGCTGAAGCCAACCAGCGTCACGCCGCCGAGAATCACCGGGCGAGCGCCGAAGCGGTCGGTGAGCGGGCCGCTGACCACGCCCATGACGAAATAGATGGCCACCGCCGCCGAGAACACCCAGGACAGCGCGGCGCGGGAAGCGGCGAACTCCTGCTGCAATGCGTTGAAGAAAGCTGGAAACGCATAGAGCGCCCCCAGAGTGGTGAACATGACGACAAAGGCCGCCGCCACCACAATCCAGCCCTGGCGCGCCGACTGCTGCAGCCGCTGCGCCTCGCTCATGCTCACATCCATGACGCCCCGTCCCTGTCCGCGCACGCGGGCCTGCCTGGCCGCGTGCGCTCAATTGCTGCGCCTTCGCGAGCAGGCGTAGCCGCTCGTCACAGGCGCAGGACGCCAGCTTTGCTGGCTTTGCCGCCAAGCATCGGCCAGGCGCGGCCGGAATGGAAGCGCTGCGGTGCGGACTGTGGGCGATTGCGGCGTTTTTCAGACTTATGGCCTGGTCGACAGCCCCAGACGGCGCTGCTATCACTTGATCTAATAACAAATAACAAAAATTCTGCGGAGGATTAGATGAAACGCTCGCCGTTGCTCGCCCGCACGTCCCTTTTGATGGCTGGCCTCACGCCGCTCATCGTCGCCGCCGCGCTCGCGGGCGACGCCCGCCCGGCGCGGGCGGAAACAAAGCCGCCGGCGGCGCCCGCCACGTCGCCAGCAAGCGAGGTGAAGCTGCCAGCCAGCCTGACGCTCACCGCTTATGACACGGGCTCCTCCGGCTTCAATATCGCCGTGGCCGTCGGCCAGATGCTGAAGAACCGCTATGGCGTCGATCTCAGGGTCTTGCCCGCCGGCAATGATGTGGCGCGCTTTGCGCCCATGAAGGCGGGGCGGGCGCAGATGGCGGCGGGCGGCATCGGCTCCTATTTCGCCCAGGAGGGGGTGCTGGAGTTCGCGGTCAAGGAATGGGGGCCGCAGCCATTGCGGGTCGCCCTGGCGGTGATCGACTGTAACGCCCTGTCGATGGGCGTGGCGGCGGACACCGGGGTGAAGCAACTTGCCGATCTGCGCGGCAAGCGCATCGGCGTGGTGGTCGGCGCCCCGGCCCTCAACCAGGGCACGTTCTCTATTCTTGCGTTCGCCGGCGTGACGCCGAAAGACGTCAAGCTGGTGGAGTTCTCAGGCTATGGCGCCATGTGGAAGGGCGTCATCAACAATGAGATCGATGCGGCGTTCGCCTCGACCATCTCCGGCCAGGCCCGTGAGGCGGAAAGCTCGCCGCGCGGGTTGACGTGGCCGCCAGCCCCGGCGGCTGACAAGGAAGGCTGGGCGCGGCTGACGAAGATCGCCCCGTATTTCTATCCGCACCGCACCACCTGCGGCGCTGGCATCGCCAAGGGCGACAGCATCGAGCTGCCGTCTTACCCCTATCCGATCTTCCTCGCTTATGCCTCGCAGCCAGCGCCGCTGGTGCGCTCGATGACCAGCGCCATGGTCCGGCATCTCGATGATTACAAGGACGGCGCACCGGGCGCGACCGGTCTCGATCTGAAGCGTCAGCGGCTGATCTGGGTGCTGCCCTATCATGAGGGCGCGGTGGCGGCCTTCCGTGAGGCAGGCGTCTGGACCGCCGAACATGAGGCGCACAACCAGAAGCTGATCGCGCGTCAGGACACGCTGGCCGCAGCCTGGAAAGCCTTTGTCGCCGGCTCTCCGCCCGATGACAAGGAAGCCTTCCGCAACGCCTGGATGCAGGCCCGCGCCGCCGCTTTGACCAAAGCCGGCATGGACGTGGTGTTCGAGAAGTAACGCGCGCAGCGCGGGGTCAGGCGATGTCGCTCGTGACGTGCGCGCACTTTACAACCACGCAGCGCCTGCGGCGGGATGAAGGCGTCGCGCCGCGCCGACAGCGTGCGCCATCGCATGCGGCAAGCCGCGCCTGCCTTGTGCGAGCACGGGGCGGTGGGCCTCGGCTCACGCTGCGCCCCTCAGGGCCACGCCAATGCGTGTCGCGCCTACGTCTGCTGCGCCCCTTTCCGCCTCGCCCCTTTCTGTGGAGCCCGTTTCCGCCCAGCCCTGGCGCGCCAGGGCGCATGCCCGGGCAGCCGCAGTTCGGCGGCGTGTTTCGCGTCGCAACGCCCACGCCTCGCGCCCCTGTAGCCTGTTTTCCCGGAGGCCTACGCCCATGACCCATGCAGCACCTGGAGCGCATCCTGGCCAGGGCGAGGCGCAGCAGCGCGGCGGCCAGACGGATGGCGGGCCGCGCCTGCAGGATTGGCCTGATCCGCACCTCGCGGGCGCTGCGGGCATCGGCCTTGCCGGTGAAGGCGCGCCATTGGAGGCTGAGACCCTGCGCACCCGGCCGTTGCGCGGCGTCTGGCGCTGGTTACTGGCGGCGACCGCTGCTTTGGTCATTCTGCTGTGCATCAACCAGCAGTTCGCCCTGCGCTTCTTCATCGGCGTAACGCCGCTCAACACTGAATATTATTATTTGCTGATCACGCTGCTGCTGCCGTTTACCTTCGTGATCTTCCCGGCCAGCGCCGAGGCGCCGCTGGCGCGCACGCCCTGGTATGACGTGGCGCTGTTTCTCGCCACTGTCGTCTCTGGGCTGTGGTTGATGGCGCATGTGCGGCGTGGGGCGGAGCTGGGCTGGGAATTCGCTGGCGCGCCCACCCATGTGCTTGTGGCCGGCGCGGTGATGTGGCTGCTCCTGATGGAGGCCTTGCGGCGCTCCGGCGGCTGGAGTCTGGTGCTGTGCATCGCGCCATTCACCGTCTATCCGCTGTTCGCCTCCGCCGGCTGGCTTGGGCCGCTGCGCGGTTCGCAATCAACGCTCGACCAGGCCATCGCCTATCACACGCTGTCATCGGAGGGGGTGCTGGGCTTCCCGATGCAGGCCTTCGCCGAAACCGTCATCGGCTTTCTGGTGTTCGGCGCGGCGCTGATGACCACGGGCGCCGGCAAGTTTTTCATCAACTTGTCTTTCGCATTGTGCGGGGCGTTTCGCGGCGGCGCCGCCAAGGTGTGCATCTTCGCCAGCGCGCTGCTCGGCATGATGTCGGGCAGCGTGGTGTCTAATGTGCTGACCGCGGGCACCATGACCATCCCGGTGATGAAACGCAGCGGCTTCCGCGCCTCTTACGCCGGGGCGCTGGAAGCCTGCGCCTCCACCGGCGCGGTGCTGGCGCCGCCGGTGATGGGGGCGACGGCCTTTGTCATGGCGCAGTTCCTCAATGTCTCCTACGCCGAGGTGGCGCTGGCGGCGGTAATTCCGTCGATCCTGTATTACGCCGGCCTGTTCCTGCAGGTCGACGCCTATGCGGCGCGCCACAATCTTCTGGGCATCAGCCGGGAGCAATTGCCGTCGTTTCGCGAAACCTTTCGCGAGGGCTGGTATTATGCCTTCGTCATCGCCTTGCTGGTGGTGATGTTGCTGTATTTCAAACGCGAGAGCCATGCGCCGTTCTGGGCCACGGCGCTGCTGCTGGCGCTCAACCAGATCTTCAACCGCGAGGGTCGCTGGACCTGGGCCTCGGTGGTGCATTTTCTCGAAACCAACGGCCGCACCTTTGTCGAACTGACCGCCATTCTCGCCGGCTGCGGCCTTTTGATCGGCGCCTTCTCGATGACCGGGGTGATCTCCAGCCTTGCCGGCGATCTGGTGGGGCTGGCGGGCGACAATGTGTTTCTGCTGCTGGCCATGTGCGCCATCACCTCGCTGGTGCTCGGCCTGGGGCTGACCACCACCGCCTGCTACATCTTCCTCGCCATTCTGGTGGGGCCTGCGCTCGAGCGTATGGGCCTCAACGCCATGGCGGTGCACATGTTCATCTTCTACTGGGGCATGTTGTCGGCGATCACCCCGCCGGTGGCCATCGCTTCCTTCGCCGCCGCCGGCATCGCCGGTTCACCGCCGATGAAAACCGGCTGGGAATCAATGCGCGTCGGCTCGATCATCTATTTCATCCCATTTTTCTTCGTGTTGAACCCGGCCTTCGTGCTGCAAGGCAGCGTGGCGGAAGCCTTGTTGCTGACCGTGCGGGCGCTGCTTGGGGCATGGTTCATCTGCAGCGGCATGCAGGGCTATCAGGCGGGCGTCGGCGATCTGCGCCAGTGCCGCTCGATGGAATGGCCGGTGCGCGTCATGCTGATGCTGGGCGGCGTGCTGCTGGCCACCCCCGGCGGCGGGCTGATGCCAGTCAGCACCCTGGCCATCACCATCGCCGCCCTTGGCTGTCTGATGACCGCCGGCCTGCTGTTCATGGCCGGTCGCGGCGGCCCGGCGGCGCCGCAAACCGATGGCTGAACCGGGGAGTCGCTGGCGACCGGGGAAATCACGTCAGGCGCCCGGCAGAGGGGCGCCAGCGGCGGCCTGACGCCTGCATGATCCGCGCCACTAGCGCTGTCATGCCAGGTCGCTGCAGCCTTGCCCGTCCAGCCGTCTGCCCGAGCCTGGCGTGGTGATCCATCCCATCCCTGCCTGCGCGCCGTGATGCCAGGATGCGAAGATGCTGACGCATCCGCATCCTTAAATGCTCAGGCGCCGCACGGGCTTGGCCAGAACCCGATGAGTCATGCTCATCGGGTTCTGGTATAAGCCGCAATTCCCGCCGCGAACCGGGTCCTGAACGCCTGCAAACGCCGCCGCCGCGAGGGTCATGGGCCAGGCCCCGCCTTGCGGCGCGGGGGTGGCGGGGCTAGATAGGCCTGAGATGGCTTTTCGCGCGCCGCGCCGCGCGCGAAGGAGCGCACAATCCTGTTTCATCGCCGCGCAGCGCGCGACAGTCGCCCGTACCGGGTGGAGCATTTGATGTCACGTCAGTTCATCTATCACATGCGGGGCCTGACCAAGGCCTATTCGAACGGCAAGAAGGTGTTGGACAACATCAATCTGTCGTTCTACCCGGACGCCAAGATCGGCGTGCTCGGCGTTAACGGCGCCGGTAAATCGACCCTGCTCAAGATCATGGCGGGCATCGACAAGGACTGGTCCGGCGACGGCTGGGTGGCTGAAGGCGCCCGCGTCGGCTATCTGTCCCAGGAGCCCTATCTCGATCCGGCCAAGAATGTGCGTGAAAACGTGCTCGACGGCGTGGCGTCGAAAAAGGCCATCCTCGATCGCTATAACGAACTGGCGATGAACTATTCCGACGACACGGTCGATGAGATGACCGAGTTGCAGGACCAGATCGAAGCGCTGGGTCTGTGGGACCTCGACAGCCAGGTCGACCAGGCCATGGAAGCGCTGGGCTGCCCGCCGGACGACTGGAGCGTCGAGAAGCTGTCCGGTGGTGAGCGTCGCCGCGTCGCCTTGTGCCGCCTGCTGCTGGAGCAGCCGGAGCTGCTGCTGCTCGACGAGCCGACCAACCACCTTGACGCCGAAACCGTCAACTGGCTCGAAGGCCATCTGCGCACCTACCCGGGCGCCATTCTGATCGTCACCCACGATCGCTACTTCCTCGACAATGTCACCGGCTGGATCCTCGAGCTCGACCGTGGCCGTGGCATTCCTTACGAGGGCAATTACTCGTCCTGGCTGGAGCAGAAGCAGAAGCGCCTCAAGCAGGAGGGCCGCGAGGAAGAATCGCGCCAGCGCGCGCTTGATCGCGAACGCGAGTGGATCAGCGCCTCGCCGAAGGCCCGCCAGACCAAGAGCAAGGCCCGTATCCAGCGCTATGAGGAGCTGCTGGCCAAGCAGGACGAGAAGTCGCCGTCGACCGCCCAGATCATCATTCCGGTGGCTGAGCGCCTCGGCAATAAGGTCATCGAGTTCGAGGGCATCTCCAAGGCGTTTGGCGACAAACTGCTGATCGACGATCTGTCGTTCAAGCTGCCGCCGGGCGGCATCGTCGGCGTCATCGGCCCCAACGGCGCCGGCAAGTCGACGCTGTTCCGCATGATCGCCGGCCTTGAGCAGCCTGATGCTGGCACGATTACTGTCGCGGACGCGGTGCAGCTTGGTTACGTCGACCAGTCGCGCGATGCGCTCGCCGACAACAAGACGGTGTGGGAAGAGATTTCCGAAGGCAATGAGGTGATCTACCTCGGCAAGAAGGAAATCAATTCGCGCGCCTATTGCGGCGCCTTCAACTTCAAGGGCGGCGACCAGCAGAAGAAGGTCGGCATGCTGTCGGGTGGTGAGCGCAACCGCGTGCACCTCGCCCGCATCCTCAAGTCAGGCGCCAACGTCCTGCTGCTCGACGAGCCGACCAACGACCTCGACATCGACACGCTGCGTGCGCTGGAAGAGGCGCTGGAAGATTACGCCGGCTGCGCCGTGGTCATCAGCCACGATCGTATGTTCCTCGACCGTATCGCCACCCACATGCTGGCCTTTGAAGGCGACAGCCATGTCGAGTGGTTCGAAGGCAACTTCCAGGACTACGAGAACGACAAGAAGCGGCGCTTCGGCACCGATTCCGTGCTGCCGAAGCGCATCCAGTACAAGAAGTTCTCGCGCTGACCTGCTGAGGCGCCGCGCGGCGCAGGCGCCCAGGCGCCCTGGCCGCCGTACATCGCGCACGGCATCGAAAACGGGCCCATTTGGGTCCGTTTTTTTATGCGCCACGGCGCGGCGCGTAGCATCGGGGCCGTCTGGTGTGTGTCGTTGCGGCGTCGTCAAGAAATGGCGTTACGTAATGTATGGTTGATCCTGTATTCGGCGCGCGATATGCGCATATTTACATGATGTATAGGGCTCATTATGGTTGGGGTTCCGCGCAGGGTGCGCGAAAGACCGGCGCCATCACGCGTCGTCCAACCGGAAGAACCTATGCCGCCTCACGCCCCGCCTGCGCCGACCCGGGAAGGCGCACAGACTGACGTCGCCTTCTTCGGTCATCCGCGCGGTCTGTCGACGCTGTTCTTCACCGAAATGTGGGAGCGCGGCTCCTATTACGGCATCCGGCCGCTGCTGCTTTTGTTCATGACCCTGGCCGTCGCCAATGGCGGCTATGGCTTCTCGCAGGCCGAGGGGGCGGCGATCGTCGGCATCTATGCGGGCTCGGTGTATCTGCTGGCCCTGCCGGGCGGCTGGCTGGCCGATCGCTGGCTGGGGGCCAGCCGGGCGGTGCTGTGGGGCGCCGTGCTGATCACCCTGGGGCATCTGGCCATCGGCCTGTCGGCTTTGTGGTCGAAGCCGGCGTTCTTCGCCGGTCTCGTGCTGATCCCGATTGGCAGCGGCCTGATGAAGCCGTCGATCAGCTCCATGGTCGGCGCGCTCTACGCCCGTGACGACGTCCGGCGCGACAGCGGCTTTTCGATCTTCTACATGTCGGTGAACATTGGCTCGCTGTTTGGCTATCTGATTACTGGCTATCTCGGCGAGCGGGTCGGCTGGCACTGGGGCTTTGGCGCGGCGGGCATCGGCATGCTCATCGGCCTGTTGGTGTACTGGCGGCGCGCGCCAGCCACCCTGGCCCATATTGGCGCGCCGCCGCAGACGCCGCCGCGCCTGCGCGCCGCGATCATCGCCTCGCTGCTGGCGGCGACCGCCTTGCTGGTCGGGGTGTTCGCGGCTGCGACCACGGGCGCCATCGTCATCGCGCCGCAACAGCTGGCGGAATATCTCAGCCTGATCATCGCCGGCACGGCGGCGCTCTATCTGGCCAGCGTGCTGTTCCTCGCCGGCCTCAGCCTGGATGAGCGCAAGCGGGTGATGGTCATCATCGTGCTGTTTGTCGCCGCCGCGCTGTTCTGGGCCGGTCTCGAGCAGGCGCCGACCTCGATGAACCTGTTCGCGCGTGACCTCACCGATCGGATGGTGCTTGGCTTTGAGATTCCGGCCAGCTGGCTGCAGACCCTCAATCCGCTGTTCATCATCCTGCTGACGCCAGTCATGGCGACGCTGTGGACGCAAATGCGCCAGCGCGACATTCCCCTGAGCTATCCGGCCCAGTTCGCCGGCGCCCTGCTGCTGGCGGCGCTGTCGTTCCTCATCCTGTATCTGGCGACGCAGGCGGCGCGCAGCGGGCTGGTGTCGCCGCTGTGGCTGGTGGGCTGCGTCTTTGTGCAGGTGATCGCCGAGCTCAGCCTGAGCCCGGTGGGGCTCAGCGGCATTAGCCGGCTGGCCCCGGCGGGCATGGTCAACCAGATGATGGGCGTGTGGTTCCTCGCCGCCGCCGTCGGCAATCTGGCCGCTGGCCTGCTCGGCGGTCAGGCGTCGAGCACTGACCTCAACCAGACCAGCGCGCTGTTCTCCGGGGCGGGCTTCGCCTTGCTGGCGGCAGGCGTGGCGCTGGCGCTGCTGACGCCGTTGCTGCGCAGGCTGGAGAGGCCGGCGGGCTGATGCCAGAACCCGATGAGCGTGACCTATCGGGCTCTGGTTAAGCCCGTGCGGCGCCTGAGCATTTCAGGATGCGGGTGCGTCAGCGTCTTCGCATCCTGGTATGATCTGCGCCGGCTAGCGCTGCGCGCCCCCTTCGCCTGCTGCAGGCGGGGCGGGCGCAGGCGCCGCGGCCTCCGGCTCAAACACGCTCCAGTACTCCTTGACGAAGCCGCGTTTGTCGACGGTGCGCACCGGGCCGGCGACGATTGGCTCCGGGCCTTCGCAGCGCCAGGCGAAAATGGTGTCGCGGCCAGTGGCCCAGCTCGGCACATCCGCTGCGCTGGGATTGGCGTGGCAATATTTGCGCGCCTCGGGCGACGGCATCACCTGGGTGTCGGCGCGGCCGCAAAAGCGCGGCCCGCCGGGAATGCACAGCATCACCTTGCCGTCCATGCAGCGCCAGACGCCGCGCAATGACCCATCCTCCGGCACGGCGACGCCGAGCCGCCGCGCCGCATCCGGCAGCAGCCGGTCAGGGATGGCGTAAATGCGATTGTCATCACCTTCGGCCTTGCAGAACGCCAGCGCCTTCGCAACATCATCGGCGGCGGCGCCGGGCGCGCCCAGGGCGTAAAGCGCCATTGCGCCGATCACTGAAAGGAATTGCTTCATCTGTCCTGACCATACTGCCGTCGGGCCCAGTATAGGACGCCGCGCCGCGCCGGTCATGGCTGGCGTCGGGCCAGATTAAAACAGGGTGAATGATGCCAGCACAGCTTTCCGCGTCTTTTTTGCTCCGGTCGCCGCGACGGCGCCTGCTGGCGGCGCTGACGCTGCTGTGTCTGTTCGGCGCGCTAGGTGAGGCGCAGGCCCAATCGCCGTCCGCCGCCCCTCGATCCGCTCCCACTGGCCAGAGTTTCGCCGCCTTCATCGCCAGCCTGCGGCCCGAGGCGCTGGCCATGGGCGTCTCCGCCCGCGTGTTTGATGAACAGACCGCCGGGCTAACGCCGGATCTGTCGCTGCCCAATCTCGATCGCGGCCCCCGCAAGCCCTCGCACGCCGGCCAGCGCGAGTTCAGCGCCACGCCGGCGCAATATCTGTCGGACAGCGCCATGGCGGCGACGGCGGCGCGCGGTCGGCAGCTCGCGACGCGCTATGGCGCCCAGCTCGCCGCCATTGAGCGGCGCTATGGCGTGCCTGGCGGCGTCGCTCTGGCGATCTTCGGCCGCGAGACCGGCTATGGCGCCAACACCGGCAAATATGACGCCTTGCGCACCCTCGCCACCCAGGCGTGGACCGGTCGCCGCAAGGAAACCTTCCGGGGCGAGTTCCTCCATGCGCTGAAAATGCTCAATGACGGCGTCGTCAACCGTCCGGCGATGAAGAGCTCGTGGGCCGGCGCCATGGGCTTCACCCAGATGCTGCCGAGCCAGTTTTACCGCTATGGCGTCGATGGCGATGGCGACGGCCGCGTCGACATCTGGTCGTCGGTCCCTGACGCGCTGGCCTCGATCGCCAATCACCTGCGGGGCGAGGGCTGGAAGCCAGGCGAGCGCTGGGCCCATGAGGTGGCGCCGCCGGCGCGCCTCGATTGCACCCTCGCCAATCCCGACGCGCCGCGGCCCTGGTCGCAATGGCAAAGGCTGGGCTACCGCGCGGTGAATGGCGCCGCCCCGCGCGCCGCTGAAACCCGAGCCCTGATCCTGCCGGCCGGGAGCTACGGGCCAGGCTTTCTGATCGGCGGCAATTATTTCGCGCTCAAGGCCTATAATTTCTCCGATCTCTACGTACTCTATGTCGGACATCTGGCGGACCGCATCGCTGGCGGCGGGCCCTTCGCCACGCCATGGGGCAAGGTCACCCAGCCATCCGCCACGCAACTGGCCGACATGCAGCGGGCGCTGACCCGGCTCGGCCTGTACCACGACAAGATCGATGGCTTCGCGGGCATGAAGACCCGCCTCGCTGTCGGGGCCTTTCAGAAAGCCAACGGCCTCAGCGTAGACTGCTGGCCGACGCCCGGGACGCTGCAGGCCATCGCCCAGGCGGCGGGCGCGCACGCGAGGTGACGCCATGACGGCCTGGAGCCCTGCCCAATATCTGAAGTTCGAGGATGAGCGCACCCGGGCGGCGCGCGATCTGCTGGCGCAGGTTCCTGGCCATGGCTATGGCGGCGGCGACGATGACTTCCCGCCGCGCCGCATCATCGATCTGGGCTGCGGGCCGGGCAATTCGACCGAACTGCTGGCGGCGCGCTTTCCGGGCATCGCGCTTGAGGGGCTGGATTCCTCTCCGGCCATGCTGGAGGAAGCCCGGGCCCGGCTGCCGGACACGCCGTTTGTGCTCGGCGACGTCACCACATGGACGCCGCCAGACGACGCCGACATCCTGTTCGCCAACGCCGTGTTCCAGTGGGCGCCGGACCATCTCGGGGCCATGGCGCGGATCCTGCGGGCGCTGGGCTCGGGGGCGATCCTTGCGGTGCAGATGCCCGATAATCTGGAGCAGCCCTCGCACCGGCTGATGCGCGATATCGCCCAGGAGTCGCCCTTCGCCAGCAAGCTCGCCGGCGCCATCGTGCTGCGGCGACCGCTGGAGCCCGTCGGCGTTTGCTATGACGCGCTCAGCGGGCTGTGCAGCGAGCTCGACATCTGGACCACCACCTATCATCACCAGATGGACAGCGCCGCCGACATCACCGAATGGGTGATGGGAACCGGCCTGCGACCCTTCCTTGCGCCGCTGGATGACGCCGAACGCGCCTGGTTTCTCGACGCCTACACCCGCGCCATCGCTGAAGCCTACCCAGCCCAGCGCGACGGCTCCGTGCTGCTGCCCTTCCCACGCCGCTTCATCATCGCCCGGCGCGACTGAGCGACGGAGGCGGCGGTGTGAACGGTGTGGGTTACGCGAATCGATCCTGCGCGACGCCCTTTCCACCAGATGGCGACGCGGCTGTTGCATCCGCGCCTTGTGATCTTCAGACGCCGCCCAGGCCTGACACCCCCTTCCGCAGGCAAGGAGACGCTGATGGCGAAGTCCCGTGACGACGGTGAGAAGCGGCGTCCGGGGGGCGGCCCGCTGTGGCGCCGCCTGTGGCGGCTGCTGCGCTATCGGGTGCGGACGCTGCTGTCCCTCGTCGCCATGGTGATGGCCTGGGTGTTGCTGGAGCCAGTGCTGCCCGGCGTGGCGCGGCTGCTGGCGGCGTGGAACGTCGGGGCGGTGTTTTGGCTGGCTCTGGCGGTGGTGATGATGGCGCGCTCGGACGTCAGCCGCATGCGCACCCGCGCCGCGCAGCAGGATGACGGCGCGGCGCTGATCCTCGCGGTGTCCTGCGCCGCATCATCCGCCTGCCTCGCCGCCATTGTGCTGCTGCTTGGCGGCGCGCCGGAGGCCGCGGGCCTGTCGGAAGCGGCGCGGATCGGCCTTGCCGGCCTCACCATCATCAGCGCCTGGCTCTTCATGCACATGACCTTCACGCTGCATTACGCCCATGCGTTTTACGAGCCGCATGGCCGGCAGCTGCGCTTTCCCGACCAGGATGTCGAACCGGACTATTTTGATTTCGCCTATTTCGCGCTGACCATTGGCGTCGCCTGCCAGACGGCGGATGTGGCGATCTGTGGCCGGCGGATGCGCCGGCTGGTCACCGCGCAGTCAGTGCTGGCGTTTTTCTTCAACACGGCGGTGCTGGCGCTCGGCGTCAATGTCGGCGCCAGCCTGATGGGCGGCAAGTAGGACGCTTTGCGATCACACGGCGTCGATTGATCAAACAGAATGTGCTCCCGGCGTGGAGGCGGCGCGCATTGGCCGATCCATGCTGACCGGAGCATGCTCGAACTGGCGGCGCAGAACCTGATCAGCAGGCCAGGTCGGGGCGGCCCAATCCCGGGCTGCGCATGCAGGCACAAGCAGGCGCAGTTGCGCCTGCGTCCTGTCACCTGGTAGAGCAGGCGCAGTCGCGCCTGCGTTTTGTCACCTGGTAAAGTAGGCGCAGTCGCGCCTGCGTCCTGTCACTTCGTCAAGCAGGCGCGGTCACGCGCCCTCCACCAGCTCAGGCCGGCGCCAGCCCGACCAGTCGTTGCTCGATTGCTTCCAGCGTGTCGCCCGCCGTTTCCGTCACGCAGTAGCGGGTGAACAACAGGCCCGCGAGGCAGGCGGCGGCGAAGAAGCTGAACACGCTGGCGAGACCGAACGCCCCCAGCGCGATGGGGAACACCGCCACCACAATGGCGTTGAAGGTCCAGTTGGCGATCGAGGCGAGGCCCATGCCCAAAGGGCGCACGTCGAGCGGGAAAATCTCCGCCATCATCAGCCACGGGATCGGGCCGACAGAGAGGGCGAAGGCGGCGATGTAGACAAACAGGCCGGCCAAAGCGATGGCGTTGAGCCAGGGCGTCTGGAACGCGGCGGCGCAGGCGATCACCGCAAGGCTCAGCGCCGTGCCAGCGAAACCGAGATACAGCATCTGGCGGCGGCCGACGCGGTCGATCAGCAACATCGACACAATGGTCATCGCCACATTGATGACGCCGACGCCGATGGTCGCCAGTAGCTGGGTGGCGTGGCCGTCAAAGCCCGCCTCGCGAAACACCAGCGGGGCGTAATAGATCACCGCATTGATGCCGCTCAATTGCTGCAGCACGAACAGGCCGACGCCGACGATGGTCGCGGGCAGCACCCTGCGGGAGAACAGGCTGCGCCAGCCCGCCGTCCCGGCGGCGCCGCTGACCGACTGGCGGATATCGGCCAGCTGGCGATCAATGGCGCGGTCATTGTCCTTTTGGCTGTCCTGGCGACTGGCGCGGAGGAGCGCGGCGCGGGCGTCGGCCTCGCGTCCACGCAGCATCAGCCAGCGCGGCGTGTCACGCAGGGTGAACATGGCGGCGGCCAGCACCACGCCAGGAACCACGCCGATCAGAAACATCATCCGCCAGTTGTCGCCGAGGCCAAAGCCCGCGACATAGGCCCCGAGAATGCCAAGGGTGATGGCCAACTGGTAAAACGACACCAGCATGCCGCGGCGGCGGGCCGGGGCGTTTTCGGCGATGTACAGCGGCGCGGCCACGGCGGCGACGCCAATGGCCAGCCCGAGCGTCAGCCGGGCGAGGCCCAGCGCCTCCTGGCTGGCGGCGAAGGCCGAGAGCAGCGCCCCGAGCGCGAACAGCACGCCAGCGGTGATCAGCGCGCCGCGACGTCCGAGCGAATTGGCGATGCGCCCGCCGGCCAGCGAGCCAAACAGCGCACCAAGCGGCACCGCCGCCGTCACCAGGCCCTCGATCCATGGCGACATGGCCAATTCGGCCCGCAACGCCGAGAGGGCGCCGGCGATGATCCCTTCATCGTAACCAAACAGAAATCCGGATAAGCCGGCGATCATGGCGATAATGACTGGCATTGGAAGCCTCGCAATTGGCGCGTCGCCCTGGGCGTTACCTCACAGGCGACGTAAAAATGAATTGGTGAACAGCAATGCAATGTGTGAAATCTGCGCCCGTTGGTGACGGTGGCGCTGGCGCTGGCCATTGACCCTTGCAGCTGTGCTGGGGCATGCAGCCTTAAACGGCTCCGCCCGACAGCAAAGCAACACAGGAAACGCCCGTGACCGAGCAGGACATTATCGCCACCTTCCGCAACAACATTAATCCGTGTTTGAGGACGCTGGGCGGCGGCATCGTCGCTTTCGACGCGGCGACCGACACCACCACGATGGAGTGGCAGGCGACAGAGGCGCATTGCCATTCGGTGCAGGGCCATCCGCGCGGCGGCATCGTGCAGGGTGGGTTCGTCACCGGCTGGATCGACGCGGCCATGGCTCATGCCTGCATCGCCAAATCACGTTTCACGATTGCGGTGCCGAGCCTTGAGATCAAGGTCAGCTTTCTGCTCGCCGCCCATCCGGGGACCTATCGCTCCACCGGCTGGATCACCCGCTGGGGCAAGTCCATCGCCTTTCTGGAGGGCGAATTGCGCGACATGGATGGCCAACTGATCGCCCGGGCCAGCTCCACCGCGGCGCTGCGCGCCATTCGTCCGGCGGGCTGACGCCAAAACCACTTTGGCGACGCGGCAATTCAGGATGCGGATGCCTCAGCATCTGCGCATCCTGAAATCAGCCTGCGCGGCGCGCCCTGCAGGCAATGGCGGGCAGGGGCGCGGATATAGCGGTTTACCTTCTGGCGGCGGCGGGGCGTATATAGCTCCATGCAGCCGATTCTTTCGATTTCCGATCTGTCGAAGACCTATCAGGGCGGCTTTGTCGCCCTGCATCCGCTCAGTCTCGACATCAGGCGCGGCGAAATCTTCGCGCTGCTCGGCCCCAATGGCGCCGGCAAGACGACGCTGATCTCGATCATTTGCGGTCTCGTCAACGCCTCCACCGGCACGGTCAGCGTCGATGGCCACGACAGCGTCAAGGCGTTCCGCAAGGCGCGGGCGCAGATCGGGCTGGTGCCGCAGGAACTGGCGACGGAATCGTTCGAGACGGTGTGGAACACGGTGTGTTTCAGCCGCGGCCTGTTCGGCAAGGCCCCCAATCCGGCGTTGATCGAACGCATCCTGCGCGACCTGACGCTGTGGGACAAAAAGGACAACAAAATCCTCACCCTTAGCGGCGGCATGAAGCGCCGGGTGATGATCGCCAAGGCGCTGTCGCATGAGCCGCGCATCCTGTTCCTCGACGAGCCGACGGCGGGGGTCGACGTCGATCTGCGCCGCGACATGTGGCGGCTGGTGGAGCGGCTGCGCGACGACGGCGTCACCATCATTCTCACCACCCATTACATCGAGGAAGCCGAAGAGATGGCCGACCGCATCGGCGTCATCAATCGCGGCCGGCTGATGCTGGTGGAGGACAAGGCGACGCTGATGCGCAAGCTCGGGCGCAAGGAGGTGGCCATCGCCCTTGCCCAGCCGCTGACGATGCTGCCGCCGCGCCTTGCGGCGCGGGGCGTGGCCCTGGCGGGCGGCGGCGCGACGCTGACCTGGGGCTATGAGGCCGAGCGCGACCCGGACGGCATGTCGGGGCTTCTGGCCGATGTCGCCGCCGAAGGCCTGGCCATCGCCGACATCGACACGCGGCGCTCGTCGCTCGAAGACATTTTCGTCGATCTGCTGAAGGGCTACCAATGAACCTGCGCGCGATCGCCGCCATCTACCGCTACGAAATGGACCGCACCCGCCGCACCATCCTGCAAAGCGTGGTGGCGCCGGTGATTTCGACCGCGCTGTATTTCATCGTCTTTGGCGCCGCCATCGGCAGCCATATGGGCGCGGTGGGCGGCGTGCCCTATGGCGCCTTCATCGTGCCTGGCCTGATGATGATGTCGCTGCTGACCCAGAGCATCACCAACGCCTCGTTCGGCATCTATTTCCCGCGCTTCGTCGGCACCTTCTATGAGCAGATGTCGGCGCCCATCTCGATGCTGGAGATTGTCGCCGGCTATGTCGGCGCGGCGGCGACCAAAAGCATCGTGCTGGGCCTGATTATTCTGGGCACGGCGGCGCTGTTCACGCCGCTGACCATCCAGCACCCGTTGTGGATGCTGGCGTTTCTTGCGCTCACCGCCATCACCTTCAGCCTGTTCGGCTTCGCCATCGGCATCTGGGCCGACAATTTCGAGAAGCTGCAGCTGATGCCGATGCTGGTGGTGACGCCGCTGGCGTTCCTTGGCGGCAGTTTCTACTCCATCGACATGCTGCCGCCCCTATGGCGCACGGTGTCGCTGTTCAATCCGGTGGTCTATCTGATCAGCGGCTTCCGCTGGAGCTTCTTCGGAACCTCCGACGTCAATGTCGCCGTCAGCTTCGGCATGACCCTGGCCTTCATGGCCGGCTGCCTTGCGGTCATCGCCTGGATGTTCCGCACCGGCTATCGCCTGCGCCCCTGAGCGGCGCACAGGCCCTCGCGTGGCCCCTGGTGCGCGCGCGGGCCCAGGGCGCTCAGCTTTTGGCCGGGCAGGGGAGCTGTTGCATCAGCTGGATGGCGTCAGTCAGCGGCGTACGCGCCACGCGCAGGGGGCCGCCGAACGGCTCGGTCATTTCGGCGGCGAGGAAGATGGCGAGCGCGACGCCCACCGCCGAAATCAGCACGCCGCACACCGCCAGCCGCGTGTCCGGCATGGCGAAGCCGATGCCGCCATAGACCAGCGCCAGCCAGAAGATGATGGCGGCGAGGAAGGTCGTCGCCATGCGTCCCGAGCCGTAATTGCTGATCTTCCAGGCGTTCTCCACCAGCCGCTCGCCATGCTCCTGCAGCAGGCCGCGCATTTCCTTGCGGTGGCCGTCAAAGCCCTGGGCCTTTTGCAGCAAGGCCAGCAGGATCATCATATTGGCGTTGCCCATGGTGGTGGCGTCGGGGTTCTGGGCCGCCGTGTCCGATGGCCAGATGCTGGCGACGACATTGCTGGCGTAGCGCTGGAGATCGGGCCGCAGGGGGCAGGCCGCCTCGCCGAGGCCAATCAGGCTCTGGTCGGTGAGCACCAGCGTGGCGGCGTAGCGCTCAAGGTCCTTCTCCGCTTCGGCGTAATTGCTGTAGGACGAATTGACCAACAGGCCGAGCACCAGCGAGGTCATGGTGGCGACCAGCGTCATGGATGACTTCAGGCTGTCGCCAAGGGCGCTGGCGTCGCCCCAGCTGCTCATGTGCGGCGACAGCATCTTGCCGAGCATCGCCGCCGCGCTGACGGCGACGAATGTCACCAGACCTGCAAATGTTGCGCTCATCCGTCCTGGCCCCCCCCGGTGCTTCGCTCCCATAACACGGGCGTCAGCGGCAGAAGTCACGGGCAAAGCAAGGCTGCGACGGAATTTGAGGGCGTCGTCAACAGTAGACGTAAGGTAATGGCGCCTCCCCACGGCGTGACGCCAGCGTGGGGACTGCGCCTGAGCTTTCATGTCGCCAGCCGGTCAGTCGTCTGCCGGGCCGGAACCGTGGCGAACGCGGATGCTTCCCTGGTCATGCGGCGGTTGTGACTGGCGTGACGCCCTCTGGCTTAAATCGCCGGCGGGTCGGCCTGCATCGCCTCGATCATGCGGCGGAAGTGCTTCTGGGTGAGGGCGCGGGCGCCCTGTTCGTCGCCGGTGGTGACGAGGCGGGCGATTTCGCCATAATCCTGGTGGCGCAGCCGGTCATAGGTGGCCACCTGGGCGCGGAACTGGATGCGCAGCAGATGGGTCTGGACGCGCGGCATCACCCGCGCCAGCTCGGCGTTGGCGGCGAGATTGACCATGGCCTGGTAGAAACGGTCGCGGGCGAGGGCATAGTCGGGCGACACCGAGGCCGGATCGAACTGCGCCAGCTCGGCGATGGCGGCGCTGAAGCGCGCGGCGCCGTCGGCGTCGGCGGCGAAATTGCGGGCGGCGCGGGCGGCGGCGAGACCGACCAGCACCTCAAGCAATTCCAGCAGGTCGAGCGCCTCATGCCAGCCGAGCTTGCGGATGGCGGCGCCCTTGCCTGGCGACAGGGTGACGATGCCCTCGGCGGCGAGCCGGCTCAGGGTCTCGCGCACCGGGCCACGGCTCACGCCATATTCCGCCGTCAGATCGGCCTCGACGAGGCGCTGGCCTGGCGCGTAGCGGCCTTCATAGAGGCCACGCACAATGGCGCGGAACAGGCTGTCGCGTGAGGCGCCGGACATGGGCGGTGCTCCTGGCGGGCCGGCTGCCCTGCATCTGCTGGCGGGACCGGCGGCGGGACGGCGAAGTTCTCTGCGGGGCGATCCCGGCGCCAATGCGGCGCCGCGCCTGCAAAACCGCCCGGGGCGCTGGCTCCGGGCGGGATGTCATTCAACGAGGAGGGCTCGTCTTATTCGGTCCAGCCTGCCGGGCGCGGCCACAGGCCGGCGTTGGCGAACTCCTGGGCCTCGTCGCGGGTGAAGCCGAGGCCGCGACCGCCGGTGACGTCCGGATCGGTGTTGCGGTGACGCTTCAGCTCGAGACGGGCGATCTGGTTGCGATGCACCTCATCCGGGCCGTCGGCCAAACGCAGGGCGCGGGCCAGCGAGTAGCACACGGTCAGATAATGATCGTTGTTGGTGCCGCCGCCGCCGAACACCTGGATGGCCCAGTCGACGATCTTGCAAGCCATGTTCGGCGCCGCCACCTTGATCATGGCGATTTCCTGCTTGGCTTCCTTGTTGCCGACCGTGTCCATCATGTGGGCGGCCTTCAGCGTCAGAAGACGGCACTGCTCGATCATGATGCGCGCCTCGGCGATGCGCTCCAGCGTCACGGTCTGCTCGGACACCGGCTTGCCGAAGGCGACGCGGGCGTCGGCGCGGCGGCACATGCGCTCAAGGATACGCTCGCTCATGCCGATCAGGCGCATGCAGTGGTGGATGCGGCCTGGACCAAGGCGACCCTGGGCGATCTCGAAGCCGCGGCCTTCGCCGAGCAGCATGTTGGAGGCCGGCACGCGGACGTTGTCGAACCACACTTCCGAGGCGCGATCCGGCACGCCGTAGAAGCCGAACACCGGCAGCGGTCGGATGACCTTCACGCCAGGGGTGTTGCGCGGCACGAGGATCTGCGACTGGATGGAATGCGGGCTGGCGCCTTCCTCGAAATTGCTGCGACCCATGACGATGAAGATCTTGCAGCGCGGGTCGGTGCCGCCGGTGGTGTACCATTTGCGGCCGTTCAGCACGTATTCGTCGCCGTCGCGACGGATCTCGAGCTGGACATTGGTGGCGTCAGACGAGGCGACGTCGGCTTCGGTCATGCAGAAGGCCGAGCGGATCTCGCCGGCCAGCAGGGGCTCCAGCCACTGCTTCTGCTGCTCCGGCGTGGCGTAGCGCACCAGCACTTCCATGTTGCCGGTGTCGGGCGCGTTACAGTTGAACACTTCCGGGGCCATGATCGAGCGGCCCATGATCTCGCACAGCGTGGCGTACTGGCTGTTGTTGAGGCCGGCGCCGCGCGGATCGTCGGGCAGGAACAGGTTCCACAGGCCTTCAGCCTTGGCGATCTTCTTCAGCTCTTCGACAACCGGAATCACATTCCACGGGCCGAGCTTCTCGCCTTCGGCGTAATAGCGCTGCTCATTTGGGTAGATGTGCTTGGCCATGAAGGCCTTCAGGCGCGCCTGCAGTTCAGCGAGCTGGGTATCGGAAACGGCCACTTTGCATTCCTCCTCGCGGGCGCGGTTGCGAACAGCCGTGACGGCCCTGCGCCAGACCTGCGCCCTGTCAAAACCTTGACGCGCTCGCCGCACCCCCACGGGCACGGCGGCGCCGCAAGCTTCCAGGCAGTCGTAGCGCAATATTGTCCTACAATATAGTCGGGCGATATGTCGCGACCCGGGCCGTTCGCCAGTGGGCCCGGCTCCCTGCGGCCGTCCAGGCGCGCCCGCCTGTCCGCCGGTCTGTCTGGCCTTCTGTCGGCACATGGCGCGGCACCGCGGCGGCGAACATGACGATCACGTAAACGTCATGGCGTGCAGGCGCCGGGGCAAACCCAGGTCCGCCTCGGGTCCCGACGACAATCGAGCGAGGCTCCGGCGCAGCGGCGGCTGGTTACTGAAAAGTAAACAGGCGGCGTCGCCCCCTGGCGTCAGGCATTCCCAAAAGGTAACGCCGCCGCTCCATGCAGCACTGCCAGCGTGTGTGGGCACAATTTGCGCAACATCGCCGTTTGCGAAATTGCGGCGACAATCGGTCAATCTCAGTGATGTTGCAGGGCGTGGGTTTTATGTTTGAGTTCATTGGCGGTGGCCATAAGTCACCTGTGACAATTGTTTGGCCAGCCTCCAGTCAAGCTGACGCCACACCTCAAAACTATTTGGGGTTGCTGACTGGACAGCGCGTTGACAATTGGCGCTGAATATTGTTTTGGCAGATGAGTGAATTTGTACGAACGGGGATGTGCATGTCGTCAATTCGTTGGACCCTCGTCGCCGCCGCTGGCGTCGTCGCCACCATGCTGGCCGGTTGCCAGAGCGCCCAGGAGTCGGCGGTCACCGCTGAAATGACCTGCCGCCAGACCGGTCTGCGTCCGGGCACCGCCACCTACGACCGTTGCGTGGCCGCCGCCTATGACCAGAGCCGTCGCCAGTCCGACCAGGCCGCCACCGCTGTCGCCGTTGGCGCGGCTGCTGGCGTCGTCGGCGGCGCCATTCTCGGCGCCAACACCGGCCCGCGCTACGGCTACTACGGCTACCGTCGCTGCAACGCCTGGGGCTGCTGGTAAGCACTCCGGCGCGTCAGCGCCACGGCGACAGCCACCCAGAAGCGACAGCCGCCACGCTGCGGCAGCTTCTGCAGATGCAAAGGGTCCGGATGTTCCGGGCCCTTTTTTCGTGGCCGCTGGCCGTGCGACCGATTCTGGCGCCGCCCCCAACGCCGCTCCAACGCCCCTCCCGCGCCTCTCCCACGCCCCTCAACGCCGTCATGCCCGTGCTTGTCACGGGCATCCACGTCTTGCGCCGGCGCAACAGTCCCGCCACGCACAGCGTCAGCCCCGCCCGCTGCCCCCGCTCCCGACCCAACCTAAGCCAGCAGTCTAACGAAAAAGGCGACCCCAAAGGGCCGCCTTCTGCTTGATCGTCATGTCCGCGTCGACAGCGCGCCTCAGGCCTTGCGCGGCGCGCCTTCGGCGGCGGCTTTGGCCTTGGCCTGATCGTCCATCAGCTCGTACCACATGGCGTTGAGCACGGCGACGGCGGCGGCCAGCGGCAGGCCAAGCATCCAGGAAAAATACCACATGTCGGGCGCTCCTCAGTAAGCGTGGCTGTCGTCTGACACGACGTCCTTCTCCTCCACCTTGCCCCAGAGGACGCGGTAAACGAAGGCCGTGTAGGCGATGATGATCGGCAGGAAGATGACCGTCGACGCCAGCATGATGAACAGCGTCAGATGGCTGGAGGACGAATCCCACACGGTCAGCGACACGTTCGGATCGGCCGACGACGGCAGGATGAACGGGAACATCGACACGCCCACCGTCGAGATAATGCCGAAGATGGCGATCTTGCTGAACAGCAGCGCCGACAGCTCGCCCCGGAAGCGCAGGGCGATAAAGGTCAGCAGCGAGCCGATGACGCCCAGCGCCGGAGCGATCATCGTCCATGGCGAGACGCGGTAATTGTCGAACCAGGCCCCGGCGGCCAGCGCCACCGTCTTGGCGTGCGGGTTGGACTGGCCGTCGCGCACGATCTCGCTGGTGAAGCGGAAGCCGGGGATATTGCCGTAGTACAGCCACAGGCCGCCGGCGATGAACAGAACCAGCGTCAACAGCGCCGTCACCGAGCCGATGGCGCGGGCGCGATCATGGACCGGGCCATCGCCGGTCTTCAGCTCCAGCCAGGCTGCGCCGTGGGTCAGCAGCATGCACACCGACAGAAGGCCGCACAGCAGGGCGAAGGGGTTGAGCAGCCCGAAGAAGGTGCCGTCGTAGAAGATGCGCATGGTGTCGTCGAGACGGAATGGAACGCCCTGCAGCACATTGCCCACGGCGACGCCGAAGATCAGCGCCGGCACGAAACCGCCGATGAACAGCGCCCAGTCCCAGCTCTTGCGCCACAGCGGATCGTCGATCTTCGAACGGTATTTGAAGCCGACCGGGCGCAGGATCAACGCCATCAGAATGGCGAACATCGCCAGATAGAAGCCTGAGAACGACACCGCGTAGAGCTGTGGCCACGCCGCGAAGATCGCGCCGCCGCCGAGGATCAGCCAGACCTGGTTACCTTCCCACACCGGTCCGATGGTGTTGATGGCGATGCGGCGCTCCACATCGGTCTTGCCGACGAAGGGGGTCAGCGCCCCGACGCCAAGGTCGAAGCCGTCGGTCACGGCGAAGCCGATGAGCAGCACGCCCAGCAGCACCCACCAGATCAGGCGCAAATGTTCGTATGAGATAAGCTCGTGCAGGATCATGACTTACTCCGCAGGCGCGAGGGCAGCGGGAACAAGGGCGGCTTCCGGCTTGTGGTCGTCTTCCGGTCCCTTGCGGATGGCGCGGAGCATCAGCTTCACCTCAATGATGAGCAGCACCGTATACAGCGCCACAAAGCCGATGATGGTCATCAGCACCGTCGAGGCGCCGAGGCTGGACACGGCGAGAGCCGTCGGCAGCACGCCTTCGATCACCCATGGCTGGCGACCCAGCTCAGCCACCATCCAGCCGCACTCGATGGCGACCCATGGCAGCGGGATGGCCAGCACGGCGGCCCACAGCAGCCAGCGCTGGCTGTCGAGGGTGCGCCGCGCCGACTTGTAGAAGAACACCGCCGTCAGGCCGATGAAGATGAAGCCGCAGCCAACCATGATGCGGAACATCCAGAAGATCGGCGCCACCATCGGCACGGTGTCATTGGCGGCCTTGATGATCTGCTCCGGCGTCGCCTGGCGCGGGTCATCGACGTAGCGCTTCAGCAGCAGGGCGTAGCCAAGCTCGCGGCCGTTCTCTTCAAAGCTCTTGCGCAGATCGTCGGGGATGCTGGAGCCGCGCGGCAAAGCGCGGATCTTCTGCAGCGCGTCATAGGCGACGATGCCCTTCTTGATCCAGCCCTGGGCGCGCTCGGTGAGCTCGTTGATGCCCATGATCGGCGTATCGAGCGAGCGGGTGCCGATCAGGCCCATCACCCACGGGATATGCACGGCGAAGTGCGTCTCACGCTGCGCCTGGTCGGGGAAGCCGATGAGGGTAAAGGAGGCGGGGGCCGGCTCGGTCTCCCACATGGCCTCAATGGCGGCCAGCTTCATCTTCTGATGTTCGGTGGTGAGATAGCCGCTCTCGTCGCCGAGTACGACCACCGACAGCGACGCTGCAAGGCCAAAGGAGGCGGCCACCGCCATTGAGCGCTTGGCCAGCTCCTGGTGGCGGCCCTTGAGCAGGTACCACGCCGAGATGCCGAGCACGAAAATGGCGCCGCAGACATAGCCCGCCGACACGGTGTGCACGAACTTGGCCTGGGCCACCGGGTTCATGATCACGTCATAGAAGCTGGAGACTTCCATGCGCATGGTCTCGGGGTTGAACACCGAGCCGACCGGGTTCTGCATCCAGCCATTGGCGATCAGGATCCACAGCGCCGAGAAATTCGTGCCGATGGCCATGAGCCAGGTGACGATCATGTGGCCGAGGCGGGACATGCGGTCCCAGCCGAAGAAGAACAGGCCGACGAAGGTCGCCTCGAGGAAGAAGGCCATCAGGCCTTCAATCGCCAGCGGCGCGCCAAAGATGTCGCCGACGTAATGGCTGTAATAGCTCCAGTTCATGCCGAACTGGAACTCCATCACGATGCCGGTCGACACGCCGAGGGCAAAGTTGATGCCGAACAGCACGCCCCAGAACTTGGTCATCTGCCGCCAGATGGAGCGGCCGGTCATCACATAGACCGTCTCCATAATGGCGACCAGGATCGACAGTCCGAGCGTCAGCGGCACGAACAGAAAATGGTAGAGCGCGGTGAGCGCGAATTGGAGTCGCGATAGCGCGACGATGTCCAGTTCCATCTTACCTGTCAGGCCCGCAGGCCCGATCCCCTGGTTTATCCGCCCCCCGCGGCGGAAATTTTTGCCCGTGACCGCTGGCCCCGACGCCGGCGTCATGCCGGGTAACGGGACCCCCAGAAGCGCCGGCGCCTTTCAGCGCCAGTCGCTGCACTCCCTGGCGCGTCGCATTAAGCGACAGCGCCTCTCCGGGTTGCAGGCCCCGGGATCATGCTCCCCCCGACCGGAGGAGAATTCAGTCTGGCCGCAGCCCGTCGAGCAGCATGGCGAACGCCGGTTCGCCGCGCCGGGCCGAAAAGCCAATGCGCCCCTTGTCCATCACCAGCAGCCGGTCGGCGATCTCGGCCTCGCGACGCAGATGGGTCGCCACCACTATGGCCCGTCCTTTGGCGAGGTCATTGATACAGGTCATCACGGCGCGACCTGTCGCAGCGTCAAGCGCCTCGGTCGGCTCGTCCAGCAACCACAGCGGCGCGTCGCGCAACAGCAGGCGGGCGAGCGCCAGGCGGCGGCCCTGGCCGCCGGATAATCCCGCCCCGCCTTCGCCCAGCGGCGCGTCGAGGCCGCCCGGCGAGCGGCGGACCAGATCGCCAAGGCTCACCGCCTCCAGCGCCGCCATCAGTTCGGCGTCGTCGGCCAAAGGCGCCGCGAGGCGCAGATTGTCGCGCAGGCTGTCATGAAACAGCTCGGTGCGCTGGGTTAGCAGGCTGGCCGGGGCCAAGGCCACCGCGCCTTGCGTCGCCGCAAGCTCACCGGCAAGCAGGGCCAGCAAAGTCGACTTGCCAGCGCCGCTGGCGCCGATCAGCGCCACCCGTTCATGCGGGCCGAGGTCGAGGCTGATGTCGTGCAGGGTTGGGCGGGCCGCGCCTGGGTGACGCAGGCTGACGTCGCGCAGCGCGACGGCCTGGCCTGTAACAGACGCCGGCGCCGGCGCAGCATCGCTATCCGCCGCATGTGGCTGGGCCACCCCAGGGGCTGCGTGCGCTGCGGGCGCGGCGTCGCTGAGGCGTGGCGCCAGCCGGCCCAGAGCCAATAGCGTGCGGCCCAGCTCCATGGCGCCGCGCCGCAGGGCGGCGAAGGGCTCCAGCGCCGCCAGCGCCACCAGCACCGCCATGGCGGCGACGGGCGCGCCAATCACGCCCTGGTCGGCCAGCAGCGCCACCACCGCGAGGCTGGCGGCGAGCAGCGCCGCCGTGGCCACGCCAAAGCTCGCCGTCACCCCCGCCTCGATGCGATTGATGGCGTTGTCGGCGCGGGCGAGACGGCGGTCGGCGGCGGCGATGGCCGTTGCGGCGGCTTCGAGTTGGCCGCTCATCACCAGATCGGTCTGGCCGGCGGAAAGGTCGACCACCCGCTGGCGCAGGGTTTCGAGGCCGCTGGCCCGCCGCCGCGACGGCGTCAGCGCCCGTCGCGCCGCCACAACCGGCGCGCCGAGCCCAATGACCAGCAGCCACAGGCCGGCGGCAAGGCCGAACCACAGATTGATCAGCCCCAGCGTCAGCATCACCAGTAGCGCCGCGCCGGTGGCCGCCGCCGCCGGCACCAGAATGCGCAGATACAGCGAATCGAGCGCATCAATATCGGCGGTCAGGCGGAACAGCAGCCGCGCCGGACGCAGCAGCAATTGCCGCGCCGCCCCAGGCCGCGCCCAGCCCCGGAAGGCCCGCTCACGCAACTCAGCCAGCACGGCGAAGGTGGCGTCATGGGTGGTGAGGCGCTCGCCGTAACGGGTGGCGGTGCGCGACAGGGCGAGGAAGCGGATGCTGGCGGAAGGCGCGAAGACGTCGAAGGCCAGAGCGGTGGCGACCGACAGGCCAGCGATGGCGGTGGCCGAAATGAACCAGCCGGACAGGCCCAGCAAGGCGATGCCAGCGATCACCGTGAAGGTGGCGAGCAGGGCGCCGATCACCAGGCCGCGCCGCTGGCTGCGCCAGAACAGCCGCAGCACGGCCAGCAGGCTGTCGACCAGCGTCAGCCTGCGGTCGGCCGCGCCAGCCTTCCGCCCGGCTGTGGCGGCGCCGTGCTGCGGGGCGTCTGAAACGCTCGCGGTCATGGGCGCGCCTCCGGTTCAGCGGTGGGCTCAAGGCGGATCACCCGGTCCATGCAGGCGGCCAGCTCCGGGTCATGGGTGGCGACGATCAGCGTGCGGGCGCTGGCCAGATCGAGCAGGCCGCTGGTGATGGCCTGCGCTGTGATACGGTCGAGATGGGCGGTTGGTTCATCGGCCAGCACCAGTTGCGCCTCGCCATGGAAGGCGGCGCGCGCCAGCGCCATGCGCAGCGCCTCGCCGCCGGACATGCCGACGCCGTTCTCGCCGATGACCGCGCCGTTGCGCGCCGCATGCAGCGTGTCGAGACTGGCCCAGGCGATCGCCTCCTGCGCCTTGCGCAGCGCCTCCGCGCCAGCGCCCCGGCCCATGGTCACATTGGCGGCGATTGAGCCGGCGAACACATGCGGCTTCTGGCCGATCCACGCCATCCTTTGGCGCAGCTCCGCCGCATTGGCGTCGGTGAGCGCGACGCCGCCGATGCGGATGACGCCCGACGTCGGGCGGGCGAGACCGGCGATCAGCGCCAGCAGGGTGGTCTTGCCGCAGCCGCTGGGGCCGAGCAGCGCCACTTTCTCGCCGGGGGCGATCTCAAGGCGCAGCTGGCCGTCCAGCGCCGGCGCGCTTGCGCCCGGATAGGCATAGAGCGGCGCCTCGATGCTGACGGCGAGCGGGCCAGAAGCGGCGAGACCGTTGTCGGCTGCGCTGGCGGCGGCGTCGCTGGGGCTTGCGCCGGGCAGGCTGGCGTCCGCGCCGGCCTGCGCCAGGCGATCGAGGCCCGCTATGGCGGCTTCACCCGCCGCCTTGTCGTGCCAGACGGCGGAGAGCTCGCGCAAGGGCTCGAAGAAGGCTGGCGATAGCAGCAGAATGAACAGGCCCTGGGCGAGGGTCAGCCGGTCGCCCCAGGCACCATAGGGGATTTCGCCCAGGAGGTGAAAGCCGATGTAGACGGCGACCAGAGCGACGCCGAGCGCCGAAAACAGCTCCAGCACCGCCGAGGAGAGAAAAGCGATGCGCAGCACGGCCATGGTCTTGCGCCGCACCGTTTCGGCATTGGCGCGCAGGCGCACGGCGGTGGCGTCGACGGCGCCGAGGCTGCGGATGGTGGCGAGGCCGCGCAGCCGGTCGAGGAGGAAGGCGTTCATGGCGCCCATCTCCACCAGCTGCTCCTCGCTCGCCGCCTGGGCGCGCCAGCCGATCAGCGCCATAAACAGCGGAATCAGCGGAGCTGCGATCAGCAGGATCAGCGCGGCGATCCATGACAGCGGCGCGACGCAGATCAGGATGGCGACGGGCAGCAGCGCCGCCTTGAAGCGGGCCGGCATGAAGCGCGACAGATAGGTCTGTACCGCCTCGGCCTGTTCGCCGAGGATCGCCGCAGCTTCCCCCGAGGATGGACGGCGGATGTCGAGCGGCGACAGGCGGGCGAGGGCGGCGGTGGCGCTGGCCCGGCGGACGCTCAGCGCGGCGCGGGCGCCGGCGAAGGCGCGGCGCACGCCGAGCGCATCGAGCCCGGCGCGCAATACGCCAAGCACCAGCACGCCGGCGGCGGCGCCAAGGGCCTGATGCAGCGGCGCGCCCGCAGCGACGCCGCCGATGGCCCAGGCGATCAGCGCCACCTGCGGCAGCCAGATCAAGGCGGCGAGAGACTGGATGAGGGCGGCGCCGCGCGCCGCCTTGCGCTCAGCAGTAGCGTTGATGGCGGCGGCGGACAGGCTGGCCGCCGCTACCTCGCCGTTGCTTGTGGTCTGGGGGGGCGTGACGCCGAAGTCGGCGCTCCCGGCGTCGCTGGCCTGCGCCTCGCTGTCGCCGCTGGCGACAGGCTGGGATGGCGTATGCGCTGTCGCCGCCGCAGCTTCGCCCGTCAGGCGCTTCGCCGCAGTATCGACGCCAGCCGTCGCGTTGACCGTATTCCCTGGCGCTGGCCGCGCAATCATTCCGCCCCCGTCACCGACGTCTGCATGCCACAGGCTGCTACGCATGGCGTCAGTCCTTCGCGGACGGGCGTCGTTTCCGCCCCAGGGAAACGATGCGGTCGGTTGTTTCAAGCAGTCTGGTGACGCGCGATCCCAGCGTCAACAAGCTGGCCAGCCGCTCCTGGTCGAGCTGTTTGACGTCGTCGTACCAATTGGTCAGGCGCTCGATCATGTGGTGCATCTCGGCCATGCGCTGCTGGGCGTGGCGCTCGACCTCGCTGGCCGGCTGCTCCATGAGGATTTCGCGCAGCACCGACAGGGTCGGGTCGACCTCACGTTTCTTGCGCTCTTCCGCCAGCGTGCGCAGGATCACCCAGATGTCGTCCGGCGTGGTGAAGAAATCGCGCCGGTCGCCAGGCAAATGTTTGAGCAACACCAGATTCCACGCCTGCAATTCGCGCAGGCCCATGGACACATTGGAGCGCGATATGCCGAGCGCCGTCACGATTTCATCTGCGCACAGCGGCTCGGGCGACACGTAAAGCAGCGCGTAGATCTGGCCGACAGTGCGGTTAATCCCCCAGCGGCTCCCCATCTCACCAAAGTGGAGCACGAAGGACTGGACCAGCGGCGGCAGGTTCATGGACATGCGGATCAATCTGTAATTTCAGAAATTACTGAAATTACCATACATACTGTCACCACCGATTCAAAGTCGGGCGCAGGTGGAAAACTGGCGCAGTTGGTCGCAGGCTTGTGATCAGCCGGCGCGGCGATGGCTGATGGCCGCTGCGTCAGTGCGCCTGTTTGGTCCGGTTACGCACATCTGCGGGCCACCGTCGCCTTGTCGTCGCCCCGATTGGGCCATTGCATTGCGGGCGACGCCGTGTATCCGCTTTTCAGATCACAACCCGATGAGATTGGCTCATCTGGTTGTGGTCAGGCTCGAGCGGCGCTTGAGCCTTACAGGTCGCGGATGCGAGAGCGTCGTCGCAGCCTGGTATCAGACAGGTCGGACAATTCCGGGAGCATCCATGTCGAACGCCATCAGCCCGCTGGCGGGCCAGCAGGTCGAGCCGTCGCAGCTCATCAACGTCCCGCGCCTCATCACCGATTATTTCGCGTTGAAGCCGGATGTGGAGGTGGCGGCGCAGCGGGTGGCCTTCGGCACCTCCGGCCATCGTGGTTCGGCCTTCGACGCCGCTTTCAACGAGGCGCACATCCTCGCCATTTCCCAGGCCATCTGCGAGCACCGCAAGGCGGCGGGCGTCGATGGCCCGCTGTTCATCGGCAAGGACACCCACGCCCTGTCCGAACCGGCCTTCGTCAGCGCCATCGAGGTGTTCGCCGGCAATGGCGTGGATGTGCGCGTCGACGCCGCGCTGGAATGGACGCCGACGCCGGTGATCTCCCACGCCATCCTGGGCTGGAACCGCGGCCGCAGCACGGGCCTCGCCGATGGCGTGGTCATCACGCCCTCACACAACCCGCCCGAGGATGGCGGCTTCAAATATAACCCGCCGCATGGCGGCCCCGCCGGGGCCGACATCACCGATGTGGTGCAGAAGCGCGCCAATGACATTATCCGGGGCGGCCTCGCCGAGGTGAAGCGCCTGCCTTACGCCCGCGCCATGGCCAGCGGCCATGTGCAACGTCACGACTACATCACGCCTTATGTGGCTGATCTCGGGGCCATCATCGACCTCGACATCGTGCGCGCAGCCGGGGTGCGCATCGGCGTTGACCCGCTGGGGGGCGCCGCCGTGCGCTATTGGGCGCCGATCTTCGAGCGTTATGGCCTTGCCGGCGAGGTCACCAATGACGCGGTTGACCCCACCTTCCGCTTCATGAGCGTCGACCATGACGGCAAGGTGCGCATGGATTGCTCCTCGCCTTACGCCATGGCGCGGCTGATCCAGCTGCGCGACCGCTTCGACGTGGCCTTCGCCAATGACACCGACGCTGATCGCCATGGCATCGTCGCCCCCTCGGTCGGCCTGCTCAATCCCAACCATTATCTGACGGTGGCCATCTCTTACCTTTACGGCGCCCGGCCGCAGTGGGGCGCCGATGTCGGCATTGGCAAGACGGTGGTGTCGAGCAGCGCCATTGATCGTGTCGCGGCGCGCCTCGGCCGCCGCCTCGTCGAGACGCCGGTCGGCTTCAAATGGTTTGTCGACGGGCTGATCGGCGGCACGCTGGGCTTTGTCGGCGAAGAGAGCGCCGGCGCCTCTTTCCTGCGCCGCGATGGCGGCGTCTGGGCCACCGACAAGGACGGCGTCATCGCCGGCCTGCTAGCCGCCGAGATGACGGCGCGCACCGGCAAGGACCCAGGGGAGCTGTATCGCGACCTCACCGACCAGATCGGCGCGCCGGTCTACGCCCGCATCGACGCACCGGCCAATGCGGCGCAGAAATCCGTGCTCAAGGCCATTCGCCCGGAGGATATCACCCAGACCACGCTCGGCGGCGAGGCGATCACGGCGCGGCTGTCGCACGCCCCCGGCAATCATGAGGCGATCGGCGGCGTCAAGGTGACGACCGAAAACGGCTGGTTCGCCGCCCGGCCATCCGGCACCGAAGACGTCTACAAGATTTACGCCGAGAGCTTCCTCGGCGACGAACATCTGCGCCGCATCCAGCAAGAGGCGCAGGAGATCGTCTCGGCCTGCTTCAAGGCTGGCGGGGCGGCGTGACGGGCGCCATGCGGCGGCGCTGACAGGCGTGTCTTGCGGTCCGCGCCACGCCTCACCGCGCCACGCCTCACCGCGCCACACCACCCCGCGCCACACGGACCCGCGCCAAACGGCGCCGCCCCACCGCCGTCATGCCCGTGCTCGTCACGGGCATCCACGTCTTCGCCCGCGCCCGGCGCTGTCGTGGCGCGTGGGTCGAAGCGAGGAAAGACGTAGATGGTCGGGTCAAGCCCGACCATGACGCGGAGAGGGGCAGGGCGCGGTCATGCGGGGCGTTGTGGTGCAGTGGCGCATTTTGGCTGCACGCCAAGCCACGCCATGCGGCCCCAAACCACGCCACGCGGCCAAGCCACGCCACGCGACCCCACGCCACGAGCTTCCTCGCCACGACGCTTCACGCGGCTTCTCCCGGCGCCATACGGCGCCGCCCCATCGCCGTCATGCCCGTGCTCGTCACGGGCATCCACGTCTTCGCCCACGCCGGGCGCTGTCGTGGCGCGTGGGCGTAGCAAGGAAAGACGTGGATGGTCGGGTCAAGCCCGACCATGACGCGGAGAGGGGCGGGGCGCGGTTATGCGGGGCGTTGTGGTGCAGTGGCGCATTTTGGCCGCACGCCAAGCCACGCCATGCGGCCCCAAACCACGCCACGCGGCCAAGCCACGCCACGCGGCCCCACGTCACGAGCTTCCTCACCACGACGCTTCACGCGGCTTCTCCCGGCGCCGTACGGCGCTGCCCCCGCCGTCATGCCCGTGCTTGTCACGGGCATC
The DNA here is from genome assembly GCF_059740505.1 of Camelimonas sp. FR25. Classification (NCBI taxonomy): domain Bacteria; kingdom Pseudomonadati; phylum Pseudomonadota; class Alphaproteobacteria; order Hyphomicrobiales; family Chelatococcaceae; genus Camelimonas; species Camelimonas sp. FR25. The sequence continues at coordinate 263,811 of NZ_JCAWFG010000103.1, forward strand.
CACGTCTTCGCTTACGCCGGGTGCTGTCGTGGCGCGTGGGGCGTAGCAAGGAACGACGTGGATGGTCGGGTCAAGCCCGACCATGACGCGGAGAGGGACAGGGCGCGGTCATGCGGGGCGTTGCGGTGCAATGGCGCATTTTGGCTGCACGCCAAGCCACGCCACGCGGCCCCACGCCACGAGCTTCCTCGCCACGACGCTTCACGCGGCTTCTCCCGGCGCCACACTGCGCTGCCCCATCGCCGTCATGCCCGTGCTTGTCACGGGCATCCACGTCTTCGCCTACGCCGGGCGCTGTCGTGGCGCGTGGGGCGTAGCAAGGAAAGACGTGGATGGTCGGGTCAAGCCCGACCATGACGCGGAGAGGTACAGGGCGCGGTCATACGGGGCGTTGCGGTGCAGTGGCGCATTTTGGCTGCACGCCAAGCCATGCCACGCGGCTCCAAACCACGCCACGCGGCCTCACGCCACGAGCTTCCTCGCCACGACGCTTCACGCGGCTTCTCCCGGCGCCACACGGCGCCGCCCCACCGCCGTCATGCCCGTGCTTGTCACGGGCATCCACGTCTTCGCCCACGCCGGGCGCTGTCGCGGCGCGTGGGGCGAAGCAAGCAAAGACGTGGATGGTCGGGCCGAGCCCGACCATGACGCACGGAACGGACAGGGCGCACAGAGCGGGCAGGGGCGGGCGACGCTGTGCGCCGTCTAGCCGGCGGCGACGGAGGAGGCGTCGGGCGCCGCCTTGCGTTGTTCGTCGGCGACCTGACGCCCGGCGACGTCGGTGACGTCGACGTCGTCGCGGGCGCCGTCACCGGAGGCGGCGTGGTTATCGTCGGCATGTGCCTCAGGCATGGCGCTTTCGGTGGCGACGACGGCGAGGCCGGCGCCAGACTCCGCAGCGCGGCCAGTCGAAGCAGCGCCGCTGGCCGAGGCAGCGCCGACGGACGCCGCTGCACTACTGGCCGCGACCGCGCCGTCGCCAGCCGTCGTGCGCCCGGCCGGGGCTGGCGATGGCGGCGCCGCGCTGGCTATAGGGTTTTCTGACGCCGTCGCGGCGACCGGCGTCGCGTCGGGCGCGGGGCTCGTCGCCGGCTGCGACAAGGGCTCCGGCTGCGGCAAGGGCGCCGGACGCGGTTTGGCGATGCCCTCGGGGAATAGCGGCAGCCGCTGTTCGGCCTCGAACATGTAGTCGCGGGTCAGCGGAACCGTTTCGACCTTCTTGGCGAACTGGATCTGGAACACCATGTGGCCACCGTAACGGAAGGTGACCTCGGAGCCCGCCAGATAGAATTCCCACATCCGGCAGAATTTCTCGTCATAGAGCGCGCGGATGCGGTCGCGGTTGTCATTGAACCGGGCCCGCCACAGCTTCAGCGTCTCCGCATAATGCAGGCGCAGTATCTCCACGTCGGTGACGATAAGGCCGGCCCGCTCGATCGCCGGCAATACTTCCGACAGCGCCGGGGAATAGCCGCCGGGAAAGATGTATTTCTGGATCCAGGCGTTGGTGGCGCCTGGGCCATCGGAGCGACCGATGGCGTGCAACACCCCCACGCCGTCATCGGTGAGCAGATCGCGCACCTTACGGAAGAAAGCGTCATAGTGGTTGATGCCGACGTGCTCGAACATGCCCACCGAGACGATGCGGTCGTAGCGGCCCTTTTCGTTGCGGTAGTCGCAATGGCGGAAATCGACCTGCGCGGCGAGGCCGCTCTCGGCGGCCCGCTCGCGCGCCACCAGCAATTGCTCATCGGACAGGGTGATGCCGCTGACCTTCACATCGGCGGCGCGGGCCAGATACAGCCCCAGCCCGCCCCAGCCACAACCAATGTCCAGTAACTTCTGCCCCGGCTGCAGCATCAGCTTGGCGGCGAGGTGGCGCTTCTTCTGCGCCTGGGCCAGTTCGATGCTGTCGTCAGGTTTGGCGAAGTAAGCGCAGGAATATTGCCGGTCCGGGTCGAGGAAATTGTCAAACAGCGCGGCGGACAGATCGTAATGGTGCGCCACCTGGCGGCGTGAGGCGCCCACCGGATTGAATTGCTGGGCGCGACGGATCAGCCGACGCCAGGTCTGGTTGAGCATCTCTGTCGGCGGGGTGCGGCCGCTGGCCCAGAGGTTTTTGGCGGCCAGCTCCAGCAAGTCGTAGATGTCGCCCTCGACCAGCTCCAGCTCGCCATCCATATAGGCTTCGCCCAGCAACAGGTCGGCGTTGAGCAACAGGGCGGGGCGCGACAGCTTTTCGCTGACGCGGATGCTGACCGGCGTGCCCTGGCCGTCGCCCCAGCGGGTCGACTTGCCGTCGGGGCCGATGACGGTCAGCGACCCTGACTTGATGAGCGACTTAAGCAGAAACGAAAGATAGTCCATGAGTCTGCTGCTCCCTGAACTGGGTCAGCGACGCCCTGCGTATGCCTTGCTGTTGTTGTGAGCGTCGCAGTCTGATGCACAGCCTAAGTCCGGCTGTCGCCGGGGGCAATCGGGTCGCGATTAATTTCGGGGCGGTCGGCCTCTGGCACACGCGGGCCGCCGCACGTCAATGCCACAAGGCGTGATGACTGTGGCGGCGCCTGCAGGGGCGCCGCCGTTACTGTCGCGACCGCGGGCGTCTTGTCATGCGCGTCGTGTATCTGCACAATAAGGGCTGATCGCTTGCCTGCACCGTGGCTGCGCCGACATGTTGGCGCGTTGGGTCGTTGCGCTACGTCAGGCGCCGTCGCGTGTCGGGGCGGCGCCTGCGCGGCGCCAGCACTTGTGCGGCGCGGCCTGCTGTGGGAAGCCGTCGGGCAAGGGCTGGCTTCTCCCGGGCGACATCGCCGGGGTCAGGGCGTCTGCGACGGCGCCAGTGCCTGTGCAGGCCGATCCGTTGGACAAGACAGGCGAACCCTGCGGCGCTGGTTGGGCGCCCGGGGCGACGCCGGGACAGGGCAGGGAATATGACGCCGTTTACGACGCTGATGGCCGGCATGCAGCCGGCTGGCGATGGGTTCAAGGTTTTTGTGAGCGACGACTGGCTGCAGGGGCGCACCACTTATGGCGGCCTGTCGGCCGCTCTGTGCGCCCAGGCGGCTGGCATGGCTTTTCCGGGCCTTGCGCCGCTGCGCTCGGCCCAGTTCAGCTTCATCGGACCAGCCAGCGGCGAGCTGACGGCGCGGCCAACCCTGTTGCGCCAGGGCAAATCCGCCGCCTGCATTGGCGTGGATCTGCTCAGCGCCGATGGCGGCGTCGCCACCCGCGCCATGCTGACCTATGGCGCGCCGCGCGATTCCCGCGTCAAATATCACGGCAAGCCGTTTCCCCGTGCGGCGTCGATCGACGATTCGCCGGACTTCTTCGGTGGCCGCGAGGGCCCGACCTTCTCGCAGCATTTTGAGTTGCGCACGGCCGGCGGTGTGATGCCCATGTCTGGCTCGTCCGAGCCGGAATATCTGATCTGGCTGCGCCATCGCGACGACAAGGCCGGTTCCTCAGACATCGCCTTGCTGGCGCTGGCCGATGCGCCGCCGCCCACCGCCATGGCGCTGCTGAAGGAGTTCGGCCCGATCAGCACCATGACCTGGATGGTCGATTTCACCGCCGACGCCCATCGCAACACCAGCGCATGGAGCCTCGTGCGCATGTATGCCGAGGACATTGGCGAGGGCTATTCCACCCAGGAGACCGCCGTGTGGTCGGAGGAGGGCAAGCTGCTAGCTCTGTCGCGCCAGACCATCGCCCTGTTCGTCTAAAGCGGTTTTCGATCAGACCGTATCGCTTGACCGATCAGAGCTTGCTCCCTGCATGGCGATGGGGAGCGTGGCCAGATCCAGAGCGATCGGAACATGCGCCAGCTTCGCCGGTGGGCGCAGGCAAGCCGCCGGGCGCCATGAATCCGGTCAGTTCGCTTGCGCCTGTGGCAGGGCGGCGGATTCCGTGCGGGAATGTTGATGGGCGCAATACCGCTATCCCGCAAAATCGGCTAAAGCGTCGCTGCCCGCCGCCACTTGGCTGCGGGTGGGCGCGAGGTCCCATCAGCCGGAGCAGCGATGGTGCGGTGTGCTCGTTATGGGCAGGCGGCAGGGTCTGATCCGGACGGAACGGAGCCTGGGCCAGGGGCGTGAAGCCTGGCGGCCTCGGTCCCGGTGGGGCCGTCGCCCGGCGCAGCTGAGGCGGATAGAGCGGTGTGGCGCTGCGAACTGCAAGCTGAGGCGACCGACGCAGACTGGCTGGCCCGCGCCGCCGGACGCCTCGCCGCGCGCGGCGTCAACGGCTTTGCGCTGCTCGACAGCGCCATGCGCGACGCGCCACCTGCAAACGACGCGCCACCTGCAAGCGACGCGCCATCCACGCGCCCGGGCGCATCCGACGCCGGGGCGGATGATCGGCGTTTCGCCACTGGGCGCTGGTCATTTCTGACGCTCGATCCGTTCGGCATGTTCTGCGTCCGCGCCGGGACCGCGTTCTGGAACGACGCCCCCGAGCGTGGGCCGCCGCTTGAGGCGCTGCGGGCGCGCCTCGCGCAATATCAGTTGCCGAAAGATCCCGCTGACCCCACGCCATTTCGCGGCGGCTGCATAGGCGTGATCGCTTATGATTTCGCCGCCTGTCTCGAACGGCTGGCGCCTGTCGCCACGCCCTCTGGCGTTGAGCAGATCACTCTGGGTTTTCATGATGTGGTGGCGGCGCTGGATCATGCCTCGGGCCGGCTGGTGATCTACGCGTCGGGCTTCCCCGAGCAGGGCGCCGCCGTTGCGGCGCGGGCTGCGGCGCGCGGCGCGCTGATGCGCGAGCTGTTGCTGGAGGCGCGTGGCGATGAGCTGGCTGCGTCAGGCGCTGGCGGCGCTGGCGGCGCTGCGCCGCTGCGCTTCAGCGCCAGCCACGACCGCGCCGCCTGGGTGGCGGCGGTGACCAGGGTGCAGGAATACATCCGCGCCGGCGATATCTTTCAGGCCAATATCGCCCGCAGGTTCAGCGCGCCGTTAGCGGATGGTTTCGCCGCCTTTGCGCTGTATCGCGCCCTGCGGGCGGAGAACCCGGCCCCCTTCGCCGCCTTTATGGACTTTGGCGCGGCGTGCGGCGGTTACGCCATCGCCTCCAGCTCGCCGGAGCGCTTCATCGCCCTGCGCGACGACCTGGCCGAGACCCGGCCGATCAAGGGCACCGCGCGCCGCGCCGACGACCCGGAGGCTGATGCGCGCGCGGCGGCGCAATTGCTGGCCTCGGACAAGGATCGGGCCGAGAATGTCATGATCGTCGATCTGCTGCGCAATGATCTGTCACGGGTCTGCGCGCCGCATGGCGTCACCGTCACGGCGCTGTGCGCTTTGGAAAGCTACGCCAATGTGCACCATCTGGTCTCGGTGGTGCAGGGACGGCTGGCGGCCGGACGCGACGCCATCGATCTGATCGCCGCCACTTTTCCTGGCGGCTCGATCACCGGCGCCCCGAAGATCCGCGCCATGGATATCATCAGCGAGATCGAGGGGCGTGGGCGCGGCGCCTATTGTGGGGCCATCGGCTATCTCGGCTTCGACGGCGACATCGATCTCAACATCGCCATCCGCACCATCGTCATCCACGAGGGTGAGGCCAGCTTCCACGCTGGCGGCGGCGTGACGCTGCTGTCTGACCCCGACGCCGAATTCGATGAGACCAACGCCAAGGCGGCGCGGCTGTTTTCGGCGGTCGACCGGCTGCAGCGGGGCGAGCCATGCTGCTGATCATCGACAATTACGACAGCTTCGTTTTCAACATCGCCCGCTATTGCGTCGAGCTGGGCGCGACGACCCGCATCGTGCGCAATGACGCCATCACCACCGGCGAGATCGCCGATCTCGCCCGCGACGGCGCGCTTGACGGGGTGATCCTGTCGCCGGGGCCGTGCGCGCCGCAGCAGGCCGGGGTGTCGCTACAGGTTGTGCGCGAGCTTGCTGGGGTGACGCCGCTGCTCGGCGTCTGCCTCGGCCACCAATGCATTGGCGCGGCGTTTGGCGGTGTGGTGACGCGGGCGCGCGAGCCGATGCATGGCCGCGCCAGCGCCATCAGCCATTGCGGCGCCGGGCTGTTCGCCGGCCTGCCGGCGGAGCTGCAAGTCGGGCGCTATCACTCGCTGGTGGTGCAGGAGACGCCGGAAATGGCCAGCGCCCTGCGTATCGACGCCCGCAGCCCGCGCGACGAGATCATGGCGCTGTCGCATGTCAGCCTGCCGGTCTATGGCGTGCAGTTCCATCCCGAATCCGTGCTGACCGCCCATGGTCATGCGCTGCTCGGCAATTTTCTGGCGCTGGCGGCGGCATGGCGCCACGCCGCGCAGGGAGGGGTCCCATGCTCTGGCTGAATGGCGAGGCTGTCACCGACGCCACGGCGCCTTTTGATCTCACGGATCGCGGCCTGCTGCTGGGCGATGGGGTGTTCGACACGGCGCTGGTGATCGATGGCGCGGTGGTCTGGCGCGACGCCCATCTCGCGCGCCTTCTGGAAGCATGCGCCGCCATTGGCCTTGCCCCGGATCTGCTGTGGCGGGGGCAGCGGCTTGACCAGCGGCTGGCCGCAGCCATGGAGCTGGCCAGCCGCGACATGGCGCTCGGATCCATCCGCGTGACGGTGACCCGGGGCGCGGGGCCGCGTGGCGTTGTGGCGCCGGCGCAGCCCGCGCCGACGGTGATGGCCTCGCGCGCGCCAATGCCGCAACCGGTGGCCTTCCAGCCGCTCAGCCTGTGGCTGTCGGCGGTGCGACGCAACGAGACCTCGGTGACGTCACGGGTCAAGAGCCTCGGCTATCTCGACGCCATTCTCGAAACCGGCAAGGCTCGCGCCGCAGGCTGCGATGAGACCCTGCTGCTCAACACGCGCGGCGCCGTGGCCTGCGCCGGGGTCGGCAATATCTTTGTGCTGCAGGGCGATCGCCTGCTGACGCCGCCTGTGGCGGACGGGGTGCTGGCCGGCGTCACCCGCGCGGCCATTGTCAATTGCGCCGCAGAAGCGGGGCTGACCGCCTCGGAGCAATCGCTGTCTCCAGCGGACGTGACGCACGCCGACGCCGTCTATGTCAGCAATTCGCTGCGCCTGCTGGCCCCGGTCACCCGCATCGGCGACGTGGCGCTGCGTCAGAACGCAGACGCCTTCGCGCGCCTGCGCGCCGCCCTGGTCGCCGACATGGCGGCGGCAGGTCATTTTTTCTGATCTATGCGGCGTGGGCAGTTTTTAGCATAATAGAACAAGTATTCGAATGAATTCTGACTTACGTATTGATGTAAAATACGTGGTCAGTTCGCCAATTTACGGTATCGTCATCTGGTCTTGTGGCGCGGTTGCGCTGCGTGTGTGCCTGGCTGGAGGGCGTATGACGAGCATTGGCACGGAAACTGCGGGCGGCGACCTCAAGGGCGCTGGCGCCAACGGCGTCGCCCCCGAAAATGGAGACTCCAAAAGCGCTGGGCGTCCTGACGCCGCAACCCCAGCCGAGGGGCATGCGCCAACGGAGCTCACGGGCTATGTGCTCGCCGGGCATCAGGTGCAGATTCGTCCGGCGCCGCTGGAGCGGCCGTGGATGGAGGCGACGCCGCAGCGCTACGCCTATCGCTGCCTGCCGCTCAACATCGCCAATTGTCATGGCTGGGAGATGCTGTGCGCCACCACCTTCAGCGCCATCTGGGATGGCGGCGCGGCGATCGGTTCGATCACCGTCGACAGCAACGGTGGGGAAGGCGTGGCGATCAGCCATTTCGGCTCGGGCGTGCTGACCTTTCACGTGCCGGCGCTGTTTCGCACCGACCCGGGGTACGACCTGATGGTGAGCGGGCCGGTCAACCGCCCCAAGGATGGCATTGCGCCGCTCACCGGCGTGATCGAGACCGACTGGGCGCCGTACACCTTCACCATGAACTGGCTGTTCACCCGCCCGCACCATCGCGTCACCTTCGAGGCAGGCGAGCCGATGTGTCATTTCTTCCCGGTGCGCCGGGACGCGCTCGACAATGTTTCGCCGAGGCTCGTGTCGATCACCGATGATGACGAGCTACACGCCGCCTACCAGCGCTGGGCCGCAGGGCGCGACGCGTTCAATCGCGGCCTGCACGGCGGCGCGCCCGACGTCGTCCAGCAGGGCTGGCAGAAGGCATATTTTCGCGGCCTCATGCCAGATGGCGCGGCGGGCGCCGCCGACCACCGCAACAAGCTGCGGCTGCGACCGTTCCGCGATGACGTGGCCGACAGCCATCCGACGCTGCGCGTCGATACTGGCGAAGGCTGACGCCAGTACCCGATGAGCATGACAAATCGGGCTCTGGTTAAGCCCGTGCGGCGCCTGAGCATTTCAGGATGCGGATGCGTCAGCATCTTCGCATCCTGGTATGACGCCAGAATCCTCTTTGGCAGACGCGCCCGGCGCCGGTCCAGCCTGAGCGGCGTCGCGTCCTACATGGCGCTGACGCTGGCGTGGTCCTGCCAGGAGGCGCGGACGATCTCGTCGGCCAGCACCCGCGCCATGCAGGCGTAGCCGCGATCGCTCATGTGGAACTGGTCCGTCGACAGCATCGACTTCAGGGTGTCGGCGGACGTCTCGCCCCATTGCTGCATCAGCGCGTAGCGATTGAACACGCAGGCCCGCTTGCGCAGCCCGGCTTCCTCGACCATGCGGACGAATTTCTCATAGCGCGATTTGTGGCGGATCGACGGGAAGAACTGCTGGTTCATCAGGATCAGATCAGCCCGCGCGCCGTCGACCGCCATGATGCCACGATCGAGCAGGGTGCGGAACGTCTCTTCGCCCACATCGGACAGCGCGTCATTGGTGCCGACCTGCCAGATCACCAGATCCGGGTCATGCGCCTTCAGCTCCCGCTCCAGCCGGGCGAGGGTCTGCACGGCGGTCTCGCCGCCGACGCCTGAAACGTGCATCTCCACCCTGGCGTGCGGCAGCAGCCGCTCCATCTCCCGCTCCAGCTGCACGGGATAGGTGCGGTCGGGGGCGGTGGCGCCGACGCCCTCGGTGGTCGAAGAGCCAATGGCCAAAATACGCAGCGGCAGGCCTTCGGCGAGGCGCTGGCCGGTGTGACGCAAATTGCCGGTGACGGCGAGCGCCGGGCGGGCCGAGACGCAATCGGGGGCGGCGAGGCGCGCCTTCTGCAGCGCCGGACGGTCGAGCATTGGCCGCTCGGAGGCGGGCGCGCCGGCGACGCCGGTTGTCTTATCGGCGGCGGGGCGCGCCATAGATCCAGTTTCCGCTCCGGCGTGCCCATTGGAGGGCGCAGCCGCAGCGCCTGATGCGGAGGCTGGCTCTCCGGGGAGCCTCGGGGTCGCGGCCGGGAGAGGCGCCGGCTGGCGCGGATCTTTGGGCTGGTCGCCAGTCATGGCTGCAGGTCTCCTGTCCAGTTCACGCGGCTGCAGCAGCAGCGCAGCGTGAGGGCTCGCGACCGCAGCGCCAGGGGCGTGGGACGGTCGTGGCCCGCTGCTGTCCTGCGCCAGGGCGACGACCGACGACGTGGCTAGCGCCATCGCCGCGATGACGCAGCTCAGGCGTTGACGCCATCCTGCGATGAGGCCGCATGCGTGGGGGCGGCGCCGGCGCTGCTGGCCTGGCGGCGGGAGGAGGCGGAGAACCATTCAAGACAACTTGCGAAGGTCACGAGGCCGACGATGCCTGCGACGACATAGACGACCCCCACAATGGGCGAACCATTGCTCACTGCAAGCAGAATCTGGCCGCCGGCGCTTAGCAGCGAACCTGCTGCGAACACAGCAAGACCGTGGCGGCCCATCAAGGTCAGCTTGTCGGCGCCTGGCAGGCGCAGCAGGGCCTCGCCGACCCGCATCTGCGACAGCACATAGGCGAGGGCGAGGAAGTGGGTGAGACGGCCAAGGCCAAGGTCCGTCTTGCTCAGGTCAAACACGCCGCGGCCAGCGTCATACAGGCCAGGGGCGAGGCCAAAACCATTGGTGACGGTGACGACGCCGACCAGCACCCAGGCCAGGGCCAGCGCAAACAGCGGTCGGGAGAAGGGCAGCTTGCGGCCGCGCCAGACGACGCCGCAAACGATGCCGATGGTGAACAGCAGCTGCCAGCCAAGCGGATCAAAGAACCAGCGGCCTTCGATCGGCCAGGTCGGCAGGCCGAAGTCGGTGAGGCGCGACCACGCATAGATGGCGCAGGAGATGGCCAGGGCCAGCAACGGCCGCACCCACGCCAGCATCAGCAGCGGCACGGCGATCAGCATCAATAGAATATACAGCGGCAGAATGTTGAAATAGCCGAGCTGGTGACTGAGCAGCAACAGGCCGGCCAGCGCCCGGCCAGGCTCCATGAAGCTGATGTCGCGACCGTGGCCGGTGGCCAGTTCGGTGATGCCGGTGGCCAGAAAGGCCTGGCCAAACATCACCAGCGCCGCCAGCGTCAGCAGCAGATGCACGCCATACAATTTGCCGGCGCGTTTGACGCAGCGGCGCGCCGTGCCGAACCAGTCGCCGGCGTTGAGCTTGGGGAAATAGGCGAGGGCGACAGCGAGGCCTGAGACAAACACGAAGGCTTCCGCCGAATCGGAGAAGCCGAAATTCTTCATGGTCAGGTGCTCGAGCAGATTGCCCGGCACGTGATTGATGAAGATCACCACCAGCACGAGGCCGCGCCACATGTCGATGGTGTCGATGCGCCCGCCGCCTGGCCGTTGCGCGCCCGGGCCTGTCGGCGCCGCGGGCGCTTTTTGCGCTTTTGGCCCCACGGGCAATTTGGGCGCTACAGGCATGATGCCGTCGCTCATCCCGGCGTTCCTCTTCCTGATTGCGGGCGACGCATGAGGACCACGTCTTCCCGTACGCTACACGTCCCGGACAGGCTCTTCAGGGGAGAACCTGGCGGCGCCATGGCGACGCCTGATCCAATTTTGGGCAGGCGCCTGATTGTTGAACTGCGTCAGCTTTGCTTTGGTTCAGTGGTTCTGGACGCCATTTGGGACGCAATAATGACCTTAGGGCAGCTGAAAATCGGTCTGTGACGATGAGAGCTGTGCCCCGCGCATAACGTCTACGTCGCCTAATGCAAATTTGGCATGGCGACGCGCTGCCCCATTGCAGCGGCGGGCGGGCAGGGCTAGAGACCAGGCGACTGATTTGGGCTTTTGCGCAACGACCGGGCCGGGACACGCGTGACAGCCGGTGTTTTCATTAAACCACCCATGTTTTCGGCGGCAGATCCGGATGGGCCTTGTCTGTGGCGCGCCTGCGTAGCGCGCCTCCTGGCGCGGCGCTGCGGCCCTGGCGTCCTTCCCTGTTCCACAGCAACTGACGACGCCGACAGCTGTGGGCGTCGTTGCGGCGTATCGGGGCGCGTGTCGCCTAGGCCAGACTCATGAGCATCCGCGACTTTTTCATCCTGTTCATGATTTGCGTGGCGTGGGCGTTCAGCACCGTGCTGAGCAAGGTGGTGATCTCCGACCTCAACGCGCCGCCGCTGCTTTACGCCGCCGCGCGCTTCACCATCGTGGCGTTGGTCTGCCTGCCGTGGCTGCTGCCGCTGCCCAAACCACTGTGGCGCATCATCATCGTCGGGCTGTGCATGGGCGCTGGCAGCTTCGCCCTGGTGTTCATCGGCCTGCAGACGGCGACGCCGTCAGCCACAGCGATCGTCAGCCAGCTTGGCGTGCCGATCACCACGGTGCTGTCGGTGATCGTTCTCGGCGAGGTCATCGGCTGGCGCCGCCGCCTCGGCATTCTGCTCGCCTTCTCGGGCACCATGCTGGTGATGTGGGACCCGCAGGGCGTCAGCGCTTCGCTGGGCCTCGCCTATGTGGCCGCCTCCGCCGTCTGCGCCTCGGTCGGCGCCATCATGATGAAGCAGATGTCGAAGGTGCAGCCGCTGCAATTCCAGGCCTGGGTCGGCCTGGTCAGCGCCTTGCCGCTGATCCTCGGCTCGGCGCTGTTCGAGGACAATGTGCTGGAGCGCGCCATGGGCGGCGGCTGGACGCTGCTGTTCGCCGTGCTGTTCGCGGCCCTGGTGGTCTCGGTCTGCGCCCACACCAGCTATTACGGCCTGATCAAGAAATATGAGGCGAACATGATCGCCCCGCTGACGCTGATGTGCCCACTGGTCACCATCGCGCTCGGCATGGCCATGACCGGCGACCGCCTGACCATCAGCACCGTGATCGGCTCGGCCGTGGCGCTCGGCGGCGTGCTGCTGATCGCCATCCGCCGCAACAGCAAATTGCCGATTTCCCGCACGGCGGTGAGCACGCGGTAAGGCCTCGCGCCGCGGGGGCGTCACGGTCGCTCCCCGTCGCCACCGGCATGCGTGCGAACGCCGCCCGCCGTCATGCGTGCCCACGTCACCACCGGCATGCCCCCCCCCCCGCGTCACCACCGTCATGCGTGCGAACATCTCCCAACGTCATGCCCGCGCTTGTCGCGGGTATCCACGAGACCGGCGGATAACGTACGCCAGCGAATATTGCCGGGGTGATGGCGCCCGCCGCTGAAGACGTGGATGCCCGCGACAACCGCGGGCATGACGGCGGTGGATTGGGCGGTTGGGGCGACTGCTGGATGACGGTGGTGAGGGCCGATTGCCGCCTCCGCCATCTCCAGCGGCGTACGCCTGGTTGCGCCATCGCTCGTTCGTCCCCATGCCCGCCGTCATCCGCTCCCGTTGCGCTCACCGCCATGCTTTCCCGCGTCACCCGCCGTCATGCCCGCGCTTGTCGCGGGTATCCACGAGACCGGCTGATAACGCGCGCCGGCGATCGTCGCCTAGGCGACTGTGCACGCCGCTGAAGACGTGGATGCCCGCGACAAGCGCGGGCATGACGGCGGTGGGTTGGGCTGTCGGCGGTGTCTGTTGGATGACGGTGGCGCAGGCCGATTGCAGCCTTCGCCATCTTCAGCGGCGTGCGCCTGGTTGCGCCATCGCTCGTTCTTCCCCATGCCTGCCGCAAGCCGCCGCAAGCCGCCGCAAGCCGCCGCAAGCCGCCGCAAGCCGCCGCAAGTCGACTGAAGTCGCCGCAGCGCCCGGAAGCTCTATGCTGGAAACACGCGACCAGCGATGTACCTGGCGCCTCCCTGACCTAACGACCCTGCCAGCCCCGTTCCCTGTTACGCCCGAGACCAAACCGACAATCCGCTTGACGATATAAACATATCTTTATATCTACTTCCGCACCCCGCTTCGGCGCATGCCGCTGGCTGACGTTTCAGCGCGCAAGGGGCATGGGAGTACGGGCGTGGCCCCATCAGAGGCGATTTCGTTTGAGGTGATGCTCGGGGCGCTCAAGGCGGCGGCCGAGGAGACGCGTCTGCGCATCCTCTATCTGCTGGCCAGGGGCGAGTTCAGCGTGTCCGATCTCACTGATATTCTAGGCCAGTCACAGCCGCGCATCTCGCGGCATCTGCGCCTGCTGTGCGAGGCGGGGCTGGTGGAGCGGCGCCGGGAGGGCGCCTGGGCGTTCTTCCGTCTGACGCCTGACGCGGGTTTCCCGGCGCCCTTGCGCAGTCTGATCGCCGCGCTGCCGCAGGACGATGTGCTGCTGGCCCGCGATCTGCACCGCCTCGCCCAGGTGCGCGAGGAGCGGTCGCGCGCCGCCAACGCCTGGTTCGCCAGACTTGCGCCCGAATGGGACCGGCTGCGGTCGCTACACGCCCCGGAGGCTGCCGTCGAACAGGCTATCCGGGCGCTGCTCGGCGAGCGGCCCGTGCGGGCCCTGCTCGATCTGGGCGCTGGCACTGGCCGCATGTTGCAATTGTTCGCCGCACAGGCTCAGCGGCTGGTCGGCGTCGACGCCAGCCCGGCGATGCTGCAGGTGGCCCGCGCCAATCTGGAGGCGGCGGGGATCAGCCACGCCGAACTGCGGCAGGGCGATATCAACGCCCTCGATGTCGAGCACAACGCCTTCGACCTGGTGGTGGTGCATCAGGTGCTGCACTTCCTCGATGATCCGGGGCGGGCGCTGCGCGAGGCGGCGGCGACGCTGGCCCCTGGCGGGCGGCTGCTGGTGGTGGATTTCGCCACCCATGATCATGAGTTTCTGCGCAGCGGGCACCAGCACCGCCGCCTTGGTTTCGATGACGCCCAGATGGCGGCGTGGTTCGCCGCCGCCGGGCTCGAGCCTGCATCGGTGGTGCGCCTGCCCACCAGCGCGGCTGAAAATGACGCGCAGGCGGACGCTGGCGTGGCGGAGGGCCTCACCGTGGTGCTCTGGCTGGCCCGCGATCCGCGCGTGATGACGGACTGGTCGCCTCACGGCCAGAATTCAGAGGTTGCATGATGGTTGCTCACGCTTTTCGTCCGAGCCGGGACAGCGCCCGCGTTCCGCGCGCGTCGTTCGAGTTCTTCCCGCCGAAGACCGCGGCGATGGAAGAGCAGCTGTGGAGCGCCATTCGTCGGCTGGAGCCGATGCAGCCGCACTTTGTCTCCGTCACCTATGGCGCGGGCGGCTCGACCCGCGAGCGCACGCACGCCACGGTCAAGCGCCTCGTTGATGAGACCAGCCTGACGCCCGCCGCCCATCTCACCTGCGTCGCCGCCAGCCGCGATGAGGTTGATGACGTCATTCGCGGCTATCACGACGCGGGCGTGCGCCACATCGTGGCGCTGCGCGGCGATCCGGTGGAGGGCCCTGGCCACGCCTTCAGCGCCCATCCCGAGGGCTATCAGTCGTCCGCCGATTTGGTGGCCGGCATCCGCGCCATCGGCGATTTTGAGGTCTCGGTGTCAGCCTATCCGGAAAAGCATCCGGAGAGCGCTGATCTCGACACGGATCTCGACATGCTCAAGCGCAAGATCGACGCTGGTGCCACCCGGGCCATCACCCAGTTCTTTTTCGACAATGACGTGTATTTCCGCTTCCTCGACCGGGCGCGGGCGCGCGGCATTGAAATCCCGATCGTGCCAGGCCTGCTGCCGGTGCAGAACTTCGCCCAGGCGGCGAATTTCGCCGCCCGCACCGGGGCCAGCGTGCCGGCATGGCTGGCCAATCGCTTCGAGGGGCTGGACAATGACCCGGAGACCCGCCGCCTGATCGCCTCGGCGGTGGTCAGCGAGCAGGCCTTTGACCTGATTGATCGCGGCGTGGAGGATATCCACTTTTACACCATGAACCGCGCTGATCTGGTCTACGCCGTGTGCCATCTGCTCGGGCTGCGCCCGGCGGCGTCCCCGGCCTGAGCCAGTCGCCGCCCGGCGCGCCAGCCCACGGGCGCCGCCAGATTATGCATCACCTGGTTGCCGCCCGCCGTCAGCGGCGCTAACCGGAACCCGTACTGGCCGCGCGCAACGCCGCGCGCAGCCGTCAACGATCCAGACCGGCGCGGTCGCCCGACTGACCGTGCGCGCGGAACAGGCCATGACCCAGACCAGCACCTCCACCGTCACCTTCCAGGCTCCGGCCAATCATGCCGATGGCGCGGCGGTGCGCGCAGCGCTTTCGGCGGCGGCGCGCGAGCGCATCCTGGTGCTGGACGGCGCCATGGGCACCATGATCCAGGGCCGCAAGTTCACGGAAGCGGATTTCCGCGCCGAACGGTTCCGCGATCATGGACGTGACCTGCGCGGCAACAATGATCTGCTGATCCTGACCCAGCCCGACGCCATTCGCGAGATCCATCTCGAATATTTCATGGCTGGCGCCGACATCGTCGAGACCAACACCTTCTCCGGCACCTCGATCGCCCAGGCCGATTATGGCCTTGAAGCGATCGTCTATGAGCTGAACTATGAGGGGGCGCGCCTCGCCGTGGAGGCGGCGCTGGAGGCGGAGCGTCGCGACGGCCGCAAGCGCTTTGTCGCCGGCGCCGTGGGGCCCACCAACCGCACCCTGTCGATCTCGCCCGACGTCAACAATCCCGGCTACCGCGCCGTGAGCTTCGACGAGGTGCGTGACGCTTACGCCGAGCAGATTCGTGGCCTCGTCGACGGCGGCTCGCATATCATTCTGATCGAAACGATCTTCGACACGCTGAACGCCAAGGCGGCGGTGGTGGCGGCGGAGCAGGTGTTCGCCGAGAAGGGCGTGCGCCTGCCGGTGATGATCTCCGGCACCATCACCGATCTGTCGGGTCGCACCCTGTCGGGCCAGACGCCTGAGGCGTTCTGGAACTCGCTGCGCCACGCCAGGCCGTTCAGCATCGGCCTCAACTGCGCCCTTGGCGCCCGCGAGATGCGCGGCCACATCCAGGAGCTGTCGCGCGTCGCTGACACCTTCGTCTGCGCTTATCCCAACGCCGGCCTGCCCAATGAATTCGGCATGTATGACGAGAGCCCGGAGGCCATGGCGGCGCTGGTCGGCGAATTCGCCGCGTCCGGCCTCGTCAATGTGGTCGGCGGCTGCTGCGGCACCACGCCGGCGCATATCGCCGCCATCGCCAGGGCTGTGGCCGGCAAGACCCCGCGCGCCGTGCCGGAGATTGCGCCGCGTCTGCGCCTGTCGGGGCTCGAGCCGTTCACGCTCACCGAAGACATTCCGTTCGTCAACGTCGGCGAGCGCACCAACGTCACCGGCTCGGCCAAATTCCGCAAGTTGATCACCGCTGGCGACTATGCCGCTGCGCTCGATGTGGCGCGTGACCAGGTGGCCAATGGCGCCCAGATCATCGACGTCAACATGGATGAGGGCCTGCTCGATTCAAAGCAGGCGATGACCGACTTCCTCAATCTCGTCGCCGCCGAGCCCGATATCGCCCGCGTGCCGGTGATGGTGGATTCCTCCAAGTTCGAGGTGATCGAGGCTGGCCTCAAGTGTCTGCAGGGCAAGGGCATCGTCAATTCGATCTCGCTGAAAGAAGGCGAGGAGAAGTTCGTGGCCGAGGCGCGCATCGTGCGCGCCTATGGCGCCGCCGTGGTGGTGATGGCCTTTGACGAGCAGGGCCAGGCCGACACCGCCGCCCGCAAGATTGAGATCACCGCCCGCGCCTACAAAATCCTCACCGAACAGGTCGGCTTCCCGCCGGAAGACATCATCTTCGACCCCAATATCTTCGCTGTGGCGACGGGCATCGAGGAGCACAATAATTACGGCGTTGACTTCATCGACGCCGTCCGCGCCATCCGCCAGAACCTGCCGCACGCCCACGTCTCGGGCGGCGTGTCGAACCTGTCGTTCTCGTTCCGTGGCAATGAGCCGGTGCGTGAGGCGATGCACGCCGTGTTCCTGCTGCACGCCATCCGCGCCGGCATGGACATGGGCATCGTCAACGCTGGCCAGCTGGCGGTCTATGACGAGATCGACGCGGATCTGCGCGAGGCCTGCGAGGATGTGGTGCTCAACCGCCGTCCCGACGCCACTGAGCGGCTGATGGATGTGGCGGAGAAGTTCCGCGGCGGCGCCGGTCGCCAGGCCCGCGAGGCCGACCTCACCTGGCGCACCTGGCCGGTGGCGAAGCGGCTGGAGCACGCCCTGGTCAACGGCATCACCGAATATATCGACGCCGACACCGAAGAAGCGCGCCTCGCATCGGCCCGGCCGCTAGACGTGATTGAAGGCCCGCTGATGGCGGGCATGGGCGTGGTCGGCGATCTGTTCGGCGCCGGCAAGATGTTCCTGCCTCAGGTGGTGAAATCGGCCCGGGTGATGAAGCAGGCGGTGGCCTGGCTGATGCCGTTCATGGAGGCGGATAAGGCCGGCGGCGGTCGCGCCTCAGCCGGCAAGGTGCTGATGGCGACGGTGAAGGGCGATGTTCATGACATCGGCAAGAACATCGTCGGCGTGGTGCTGGCCTGCAACAATTATGAGGTGATCGACCTCGGCGTCATGGTGCCTGCGGCGAAAATCCTCGACGTGGCCCGCAAGGAGCAGGTTGACGTCATCGGCCTGTCTGGCCTGATCACGCCGTCGCTCGACGAGATGGTGCATGTGGCCGCCGAGATGGAGCGCGAGGGTTTCGATATCCCGCTGCTGATTGGCGGCGCCACCACCAGCCGCGTGCACACGGCGGTGAAGATCCACCCCAATTACCAGCGCAACCAGGCCGTCTATGTCACCGACGCCAGCCGCGCCGTCGGCGTGGTGTCGAGCTTGCTGTCGGACATGCAGGCCAGCGATTACATCGCCAGCGTCCGCGCCGAATACCAGAAGGTGGCCGAGAGCCATGCCCGCGCCGAGGCCGAGAAGCAGCGGCTGCCGCTGGCCAGGGCGCGCGACAACGCCATGAAGATCGACTGGAGCGGCTATGCGCCGGTGAAGCCAGCCTTTCTCGGCGAGCGGGTGTTCTCGACCTATGACGTGGCCGAGCTGGTTCCCTATATCGACTGGACGCCGTTCTTCCAGACCTGGGAGCTCAAGGGCCGCTATCCGGCGATCCTCGATGACGCCAAACAGGGCGAGGCCGCCCGCCAGCTGTTCGACGACGCCCAGGCGATGCTGAAGCGCATCGTCGATGGCCGCTGGTTCACGCCCAAGGCGGTGATCGGCTTCTGGCCCGCCAACGCCGTGGGCGACGATATCCGGCTATATAGCGGTGAGAGCCGCAATGAGGCGCTGGCGACCTTCTTCACCCTGCGTCAACAGCTCAGCAAGCGCGATGGCCGCCCCAATCTGGCGCTGAGCGATTTCGTCGCGCCAGAAGGGTCGGGCAAGGGCGATTACATCGGCGGCTTCGTGGTGACGGCGGGGGCGGAGGAAGACCGTATCGCCAAACGCTTTGAGGGCGCCAACGACGATTACGCCTCGATCATGGTCAAGGCGCTGGCCGACCGCATCGCCGAAGCCTTCGCCGAACGCATGCATGAGCGCGTGCGCAAGGAGTTCTGGGGCTACGCCCAGGATGAGGCGCTCGGCAATGATGAGCTGATCCAGGAGAAATACGCCGGCATCCGCCCGGCTCCCGGCTACCCGGCCCAGCCCGACCACACCGAGAAGGCGACGCTGTTCAATCTGCTGCAGGCGGAGAAGCGCATCGGCGTCAGCCTCACCGAGAGCTACGCCATGTGGCCCGGCGCCTCGGTCTCCGGCCTCTACATCGCCCACCCGGAGAGCTATTATTTCGGCGTCGCCAAGGTCGAACGCGACCAGGTCGAAGACTACTCCCGCCGCAAGGGCATGGAGATCACCGACGTCGAACGCTGGCTGTCGCCGATCCTGAACTACGACCCGGCGGCCTACAGGACGGCCGCTGCGTGAGGGGGCGTCAGTCGTGAGGCGTTGACGGGCAGGTAAGCGCGGGCGCTCGCCCCGCTGTGCCTGTGCCTGTGCCTGTGCTCTGGCGCGGCGACAGGCAGTGCAAGACCCCGCAGCAGCGGCTGCACGCTCTCCTGAGCAACGCGCTGCACTTCAAACGGCAGCCACATTGATTGCGGTGAATAATCAGCGCGCGGCGCTCATGCGCTCACACCGGGACGCAGATGCCGACTCATGCGCGCCCTGACATGCGTCGCCACCACACGGGCGGGACACAGGCGCCATGCGTGGAACGCACGGCGCTTTGGCTTGAAACGACAGAGCGGCGGCGGTGGCGCCGACGACGTCAAGCGCACGGGCTCACACAAGCCCGTCGCATGCCAGCCGCCGCTTCCGTGTTCATCACCCCCTGACGAACATGACAACTACAGTATTTGAGGCCCCATCAGCCGTTATCGTCGCAGATGTGCGAATTTGTGTACCGGAATTGTTCGTGACACAGATGAGAAGCGCCAACGAATTCGTTACACTGCTGTAAGAAAACCACGAACTGTCCCCTGCGAGCGATGATGTTCCGGAACCGATGGTGCCGCTTCGACTCACAAATGTTGATGGGTCTCCGGGGCGGACCGTAAAGGACGATGGTGCGTATGGCACGCCGTTTCTGTAAGCAACCCAATAAACGGCCTGGTAATGTCTCCCATCTGAATATGGTTGCGGGCCAGTCTGGATGACATTGGTAAATGTCGTCGTAGAAGGCGGCGGAGGCGGCGGCGGCACGGGTGGCGTCACTGGTGGCGTCACTGGCGGCGACGGCTGCTGGTCTTGCCGGGTCACAAGCGTTGCGTCCGAAGGCCAGGATATGTTGTGCTGCAGGTCGGTGATTTCATAGCACAGCACGTTCGCGCCGGTTTTGTAGTCGGCCTGCTGCGTCACCGCGATGACAGCCGCCTCGGCGTTTTCTCGGTACACCCTATACCGGGGCGCGCCTTGCATATTCCCATCGTTCAGGAAGATGTCGATTTGATCGCCCACCGAACTATCCTCGTTGACAGGGATCAGCACGGAGAGGGTGGCGTTTGGAACATACTGAAATGTGTTATTAGTAATTCCGAGTGGTATCGGTGCAGCTAACATAATTAGGTTCCATATTAATAGCGAATTTCATTGAATAAGCGTCTTCACACATGGCGCGGCGCTGGGCGGCGTATCGAGCCAGACGGTGGTGGGTCGCTGGCCGCGCGGGCGGCTTTCTGCGTTTGCGTCATGGTCAGTCGACGCACCCTCGTTCACCAATGGGATGGCGGCTGCCCGTTGCCTGTGGGCGCCAGGCTATGCGTCACTCCAGAAGGTGAGGCGCTGCCGCCTCACGTAAGGGGCTCGAAGCCTTGGCCTCCATCGGCCCTCGGTCAGTCCGCCGTGCGGAGAGGAAGTGGCGGGCGCCTGGCGCCGGAAATGACCGGCCCGCAGCCCCGGAGCGGGCGGTCGCCGTTTTGTCCGGGTAATTGAGGCTGCTTGCATCTGGTCTGTCCGGCGCCGACCAGACGCTCTTGTATTGCGAGCGGCCGGATTGCGACGGCGTCGTCACGAAACCCGGCCCCTTGCTGCCGAAAGCGCGTTACTTGTCTACGTCTGGCGCCCGATCCTGCACGAGCGATACATGACGTGTCTTCGCTTATGCCCCGACCACGTGCGAGAATGGTTTGCTCGTCGCCCCAGCGACAAATACGTCGATGGTCACGGTGGCGCCGGTGCTAGAAAAAGACAATTGGAAATCGTCATACGGATTGTTGGTTACGATGAGTTTAAGGTAGTTTCCATTATTTATCGTGTATGCAGGCACCGTGTTTCCAAATCGGACGCCTGATCCGGGTAGGGTGGCGACGAGGTCAGCAGTCAAGTATTTCGTAGATGTGAGTGATCCATCCGGTAATACCTCCATAATTGCGTAGTTATAGACTATGTTATTGATTTTTCTGCTTATGATCGCCGTGTATACCTTGACGCTT
>NZ_JCAWFG010000104.1:0-915 GCF_059740505.1 Camelimonas sp. FR25
TCACCGTCAGCATAGGCGCCGACGCCCGCCAGCACGGCGTTCACCGCGCCGTCATTGACGGCAAAGATGCGGTTCCGGTCGCCCTCGGCCCAGGCAGCGAGACCAGCGCCAAGCGAGTTGACGACGCCAATGTCCTCATTGGTGAGCGCGACGCGGTTGCGATCGCCATCGACATACGCCGCCATGCCAACGAGGGCGCTGTCGATCTGGCCTGCGTTCACCACAACGGCGGTGTTGCGGTTACCATCGATAAGCAGCCCGGCGCCGACGCCAATGGCGTCGATATGGCCGATATTGTCGACACGCACCCGGTTGCGGTAGCCGTTGGCGCCACCCACCAGGCCGGCGCCGCCAGCGTTAATCTCGCCGCTATTGGCGACCAGCACACGGTTGAAATTGCCGTCCGCAAAGGCGCCAGCGCCGAGCAGGCCCGCGTTGATCTCGTCGTTGTTGGCCAGAACCGTGCTGTTGCCATGTCCGTCGACATAGGCCGCAACGCCTGCCAGCGCCGCGTTCACCTCGCTATCGTTGATCATCAGCGTACGGTTGCGGTTGCCCTCCACATGGCCGGCCATGCCGGCGCCGATGGAGTTGACCACCCCCGTATCCGTGTTCAGCGCCAGAACCTGATTGCGGTCGCCGTTGACGAACGCCGCCATGCCCAGCACGCCGCTGTCGATGCTCGCCGTGTTGATCAGGCGACCCTGGTTGCGATCACCGTCAACAAACAGGCCGGCGCCGATGCCGACGGCGTTAATGTCGCCGTCA
This sequence comes from Camelimonas sp. FR25, assembly GCF_059740505.1. Taxonomy (NCBI): domain Bacteria; kingdom Pseudomonadati; phylum Pseudomonadota; class Alphaproteobacteria; order Hyphomicrobiales; family Chelatococcaceae; genus Camelimonas; species Camelimonas sp. FR25. The sequence continues at coordinate 769 of NZ_JCAWFG010000104.1, forward strand.
TTGTCGACCAGCACGCGGTTGCGGTCGCCATTGACGCCGCCGAGCAAGCCTGCGCCACCGGCGTTGATCTCGCCAATGTTGGCCACAACCACGCGGTTAAAGTTGCCTTCAGCAAAGGCGCCAGCGCCGAGCAGGCCCGCGTTGATC
>NZ_JCAWFG010000105.1:0-3045 GCF_059740505.1 Camelimonas sp. FR25
TCATGTCGCTGCGTCAATGATATGACGTTGCGTCAGCGCTGCGCGTCGAAGCGTCGAAGTCCTAGAAAAATTTTCTGCGTGCTGACAGCATTGCCGCCAGTCTTCCGACCCATCCGGAACGCATCCTTGGCGTAGGTATTTCACCCCTGGGCGCGCCTAACCCCACCAGTGATGATGGTCGCGCCATGGTGAGGCGATCAGCGCCGGAACGCATCCTTGGGTGAGCCACCGCAACATTCCGGATTCAGCGCCTGGATGAGAGCTTCTAGCCTCGGATGTTAATAGTCAGCGCCTCTTTAATGGTATCCGGCAAGTCTTTCAGTCGCTGAGGTATAATGTCACAAATTGTATAAAACAGCATCCAGCCTATTAATACGAGGCCGGCCACCACCCAGTAACTCACAGTCTCCCAGTCGAAAAGGCCGAGATACCCCAACGCATAAAGCAGCCCCGTGGTGCAGAGTACGAACAGGCCGAGCGTGCCGGCGAGCATCAGCACGAAATGCAGACCTGCGACAAGAGCGTTCCAAAGCGCCGCAAACATCCGAACAATACCGTTCACTGAACGACGCCCCGTCTCTCACGCGTTCTTGAAACGCCGGCCTGTCGGCGCACCTAGCCCTGGTGCTCAGAAATTCGGCTTCTCGCCAATATTCGCCTTGGGCTTGTACTGTTTGCGCACCTGCTCAGCCAGCTCTTGCTCCAGCCGCGCGAGTGTGGCGCTTGTTACCTGCTTGCACCAGGCGCCACCGTGTTGCGTGGGATCGCCCTTTTCAGCAACCTCATCCCAGATTAGTTTACGTCTCTCGGGCTTAACGCGCTGCTCAAGCTCAAGAATTTCGTTTCGTAGCTTTGCCTCCAATGCGGGTGACGGCGTCAAGCCGCACATCTTGATGTCTGACCAGTTCTGATAAGCTACACCCAGATCCTGCTCTGAGGCTGGGCGCCTCAGCTTCTCGATCATGGCGTCGCTATCGGAGGATGCCTGTTGGGCAACCGCTCCCCCGAGCGCGATGCCCCCTGCGAACAAACTCAATACCAGCCACTTCATCATATCCTCGCTTGTTCGCAGGCTCATTGATCAAGAGCGCTGACGCCAACATGCACGCGCGGAACACTCCGGTTCAAGCATTCGTTCAACTCTCCTTGCATTTGTAAACCAGAAACCCCGCCCTGGCGTTCAGAAGTCTGGCTTTGGCGGTAAGGTGGCCTTCGCGCGCTTCTCCGCAAGGTATTCGCGATAGCGCTTTCGGTCGTGGACGAGGTGCATCGGGCATGCCGTCGCCTCCACGACGCCCGCTCGCATCCAGGCTTTCTCCCACGCCTTCGTTCGGCCCGCCTTGCTGACGTTCTTCTCCTCGCGGCCGATCCACTCGCGCGTCATCTGGATCATGGGTGGTATGTCGTGATCGCCCACCAGATCCCCGCATTGCGAGAGAATCTGAAACCGAAGATAGCTAAGCCCAAGCCGTTCAACGTGCTCCGGATCGTCTTTGCCGCAGGCTGAAACGGCGAGGGTGGCGAGCAGAGTTGCGCCAATCACGGGACTTCTCATCATCACTCCAGCAAAGGTCTGCCCCACAGGATCAAAACTCAGGTTTGGGCGGTATAGCGTTGCGCTGCCGCTCCAGCTCCTTTTCCCGCTCGTAATTATCTCTGAGCCTACCAACGGTCGCATCGCAGGTAGCCGGGCTTAGGGGCGGCCTCTTGGTCCATGCCTCCCGCCAGACCTCCGCATGCTGCGATTGTGGCACTTTCGCTTCCCTCTCGCGGATACGGCCCTTCTGAAACTCCGCAAGCACGTCTGGAAAGCTCCCGCATTTCTCTTGCAGGATCCAGATGCCGTATTCATCCTTGAGGTCTGATATGGCATAGAGCCTTTTCATTTCCGCAACGAAGGCGTCAGTTGGGTCGGCAACCTGCGCATTTGCGCCACCACAGGTCACAATCAGACCGAGCAACAGAACCAGACGCTTCATCGTCTCACTCCAGCGGGAATTCGCGGCGATAGTGTTCCATTGCGACCTCCAGAAGCTCCTTCATCGACATGCCGCGACGAACGGCTTCCAGCTTGAACGCCTGACGGTACTCGTGGCTCACCTTGAAATTGAGGTCTGCCCAGCCGTCGGTAGGCGTTTTCAGATTGTTTGGGGTCTGAACCCTCGCCGGCGGCTCCACAAGGCGGGGCTTTCCCTTGCGCACCGATGCCTTTGGGGGCTTTGCAGCCCGCTCGACGGCAGGCTCGGCGGCAGCTGCGGTATCGTTGTCCGCCTGCGGCGGATCAATGATCAGCTCTCGCGGCGGGGGCGGGGGAATGCGGCTCATTTCAGTGTCTCCACCCGGTCGACGATCTCGTGGGCGATGGCGAGGGCGCGCTCATTCAACGAGGGAAAGGTGGTCTCGCAGACAGCACGGCCGGAGTTCTGTGCGATCTGATAGCCGGTGCGTACAGGAAGGTCGCTCTCCGAGCAGGCGTATCCGGCGCCGCGCACATAGGCCCTGGCGTCGGCAATGGCGACGGCACTCTCGATGGTCTTGTTGATGACGAAGAACATGCGCTCTTCGGGAATGCCGCGGGCCGCCAGCTCGTGGGCGAAGCGCACCTGCGGGGCAAGGTCATCGAGCGTCACGCCGGTAGGGATGACGATCAGGCTCGCTTCCTTGGCGAGATCGAGCGTGGAGGTGTCACTGTCCGGGCGCCCGTCAAAGACCATGAGGTCGTATTGCGGCGCCTGACGGATGGCGTTCTTGACGGAGGTGAACGCCTCTGCGGCGACCTCGGGCTCGATCCCGGCGCTCATGCGCATCGCGGACCAGTCCGTCGAGGTCTTCTGCTTTGTGTTGAAGTCGGCAATTTTGACGCGCCAGCCGTTGGCGGCATACGCGACTGCCATGAGCCGGGAGAACGTCGACTTGCCGACGCCACCCTTCTGCGAGAGGCAGGCGATGGTTAGCATTTGGGTCGCTCCATGTGCGGGAATTAGCGAATTCGCCGATTCCATATCCCGCACATTAGCGACCCAAGTGATTGACCGGAAGTTAAGG